>DASVNP010000102.1:0-3571 GCA_036383775.1 Paraburkholderia sp.
CGGGCGCAAGGCGTTTCGCTCAGGCCGACCATGTCGGCCAGCCGTGCATTCGACATGCGGCCGTCGTTCTGCAGCGCGGCGAGGATCGCGCGGTCTGTTTTATCGAGGTCGGTTGTCATGGTTTTGAGGTGTCTGCGGTGCGTTGGCGGAAAACATGACTTGGGAATGGAATATTAGCGTATTCCTTCAAAGACGAAGCCGCTGCTCCTGTATTTCGCCAGCAAACCCTCCGCTGACGACGGCAAGATAGAGCCCTTAAAACAAGAGGCTTCCATGATTTCCGCACACCTTCTGGCTGTTTATATCGCTGCGTTGTTTGTCGTCTATGCCGTGCCTGGGCCCGACATGGCGCTGGTTCTGCAGACCAGCATCGGACGCGGCGTGCGCAGTGGTTTCGCCGCGGCTGGCGGCCTTGGGCTGGCGCGGGCCACGCACGTCACGTTGTCGGCATGCGGCGTGGCGGCGCTGTTGCGCAGCGCGCCCTGGCTGTACGACGTGGTGCGTTACGGCGGCGCGGTTTATCTCGCGTGGGTTGGCATCCAGATTTTCCGCTCGCCTGTATTCGCATTACCTGAGGGCGGTGTGGTGGGCGCCGAGTCGCGGCCGTTGCGGACCGCTTTCGTCAAGGGCTTGCTGACCAATCTGTTGAACCCGAAAGCACTGCTGTTCTGTTCGGTGCTGTTGCCGCAGTTCGTGCGTCCCGAGGCCGGACCGGTTGCGCTGCAGATGGTTGAGCTGGGTCTGGTGCTGCTCGCCATCGGCGCATGTTTCGACGCTGTGTACGCGATTGGCGCGGCGCGCATTGCCGGGTGGATGCGCGCTCATCCTCTCGCGCAGACACTGCAGCGTTGGACTTTCTCGGCGGCGCTGATCGGCTTTGCGTTACGGCTTTCGCTGGACTGACTGACTTCCTGGCTTGTGGAGGTCGGCGCAGCGTGATGCGATGGCTGCGAGAAGTAGTGAATAGAGTAGCGAAGCGCGACGGCCGGTGCATGCATCATGCCCACGCGCGAAGTGATTGTGTTAATAAAGCCGATACGCCGCCGCGTACCCTCCCGCGGCAACACAACTGCTCGCTTCTATCTGTCGATGAAAACTTTTCTGCTTTATGCCGTGACCGCCGTTGCTGAGATCGTTGGGTGCTATTTGCCCTGGCGTTGGCTGAAGGAGGGGGGCTCCATCTGGCTGCTGGTGCCCGGCGCGCTCAGCCTCGCCTTGTTCGCCTGGCTGCTGACGCTGCACGGCACCGCCGCAGGCCGCGTGTATGCGGCTTACGGCGGTGTGTATGTGGCCGTGGCGATCGTGTGGCTATGGGGCGTCGACAAAGTGCGCCCCACGCTGTGGGATGCGGCTGGCGTGGTATTCACGCTAGCCGGCATGGCGATCATCGCGTTCCAGCCGCGCGTGTGATGTCGCAATCACATGCCGCAATCACATGGCGCCCACGCCACAGCGCATCCACCTTCTTACTTGGTGCCGCCCAGATAGTCGAGCTTGCCAAGTTCGACGCCGTTGTGACGCAGAATGTCGTACGCCGTCGTGACGTGAAAATAAAAGTTCGGCAACACGAAACCGAGCAGATATGACAGCCCCGTGAACTCGATCGGGCCAACGCGCATTTTCAGTGTGATCGGACGTTCTTCAGACCCGTCGATCTGTTGCGGATTGAATTCCTTCAGATAATCAATCGTCTTTTGAAGGCGGGCATCGAGTTCTTCGAAGGTCTGTTCGACGTCGTCATACTTCGGCGCTTCGACGCCGGCCAGACGCGCGGCGCAGCCCTTCGCCGTGTCGCTCACGATATAGACCTGGCGCAACAGCGGCAGCATGTCCGGCGCGAGACGGGCGTTCGTGAGCACGGACGGGTCGATCTGTTTCTCTGCAGCGTGCGCCTCGGCCTTGCCGAGGATGACTTGCAGGTTAGTCATGCCGCGCACCAGCACGGGCAATGATGCTTGATACATCGAAATTGACATGGGGTTCCTCTGATTCTTTGATCGTGCGCGCGGGTGGCGCGCGAGGCGCTGCGACGGCTGGATTGCCGCTTCAGCATCATAGCGCGGGTGCCGCGCGATGCGCATTGATCGAACGCCGCGTTAGCCATTCGGACAACTGCCGCGCACGCCGGAACTGTGTTCGAATGCATGGGTCGGACGGTTTGGCGAAGTCCTTGAAACAGCAATCCGCCGCTGGCCACGCGGCGAAGAGTTCGTGAAGGCGCGTGCCGTGCCTGGGGTCCACCTTGCGGCCCGCGCCGTCACGCTAACAGGAGAATCGACACCATGGTCAATAGACAACCGTTGCCAGGAAGCGAGCGCAAGGCGGAACAAGGTTCGACAGTCGTTGGGCAATGCGATCCGGCAGAACGGATCGAGGTTTTCGTGATGTTGCGCCGTCAACACCAGGCGCAGTTCGACTCACTGATGAGCAAGATCGAAGCGGGCGACCCGAGCGTCAAACCTCTATCGCGGGAGGCCTTTGCAAAAGATTACAGCGCGGCGCCGGACGACATCGCCAAGGTCAAAGCCTTTGCCACCGCGCACGGCCTGACGGTGGTGCGGGAAGATCCGGCAGCGCGCCAGGTGGTGCTGAGCGGCACGATCGCGCAGTTCCAGACGGCCTTCGGCGTCAAGCTGGAGCATTACCAGCACCACACGGCGGGCCAGTTCCGTGGCCGCACCGGCACGATCAGTGTGCCGGACGATCTGCACGGCATCGTGCAAGCCGTGCTCGGCCTCGATAACCGGCCTCAGGCGCGGCCGCACTTTCGCATCCGGCCGCCGTTCCAGCCGGCCAAAGCGCATCAGGCGTCCTTTACGCCGCTGCAGCTCGCGTCGTTGTATCAGTTTCCGCAGGGCGACGGCAGCGGCGAATGCGTCGGCATCATCGAACTCGGCGGTGGGTACAGCACATCCGACCTCACGAGCTACTTTGCGAGTCTCGGCGTCGCTTCGCCCAAGGTGGAATCTGTCGGCGTCGATCAGGGTAGCAATCAGCCGAGCGGCGACCCGAACGGGCCCGACGGCGAAGTCACGCTCGACATCGAAATCGTCGGTGCGATTGTGCCTGGCGCGACGATCGCGGTCTATTTCACACAGAACAGCGATGCCGGTTTCATCGACGCAGTAAGTCGCGCGGTGCATGACACGACCAACAAGCCCTCGGTCGTCTCGATCAGCTGGGGCGGCCCGGAGTCGAACTGGACCAGCCAGTCGCAGCAGGCGTTCAACAGCGTGCTGCAAACGGCGGCAGCACTCGGTGTGACGGTCTGCGCGGCGTCCGGCGATAGCGGCTCGAGCGACGGTTCCAGCGGCGATCAGGTCGACTTTCCGGCGTCGAGCCCTTACGTGCTGGCATGCGGCGGCACGAGCCTGACTGCCTCGGGCAGCTCGATCTCGCATGAGGTGGTGTGGACCGACGGCGCGCAGGGCGGCGCGAGCGGCGGTGGCGTGAGCCGGGCCTTTCCGGTGCCGGTGTGGCAACAAGGTCTGTCGGCCACTTCATCGACAGGTGCGACGACGGCGCTCAGCGGACGCGGCGTGCCGGACGTCGCCGGCGATGCATCACCTGT
>DASVNP010000103.1:0-6770 GCA_036383775.1 Paraburkholderia sp.
CAAGGGGATACCGACTGAACGAAAGTAGCCGATCAGCGACCACTGCCATGTCGATTCCGTTGGGCCCCACAAGAAGCGGGCGCGGGCGCTCAGGAGGCTTTGGATTCGGCGCGCTTCTTGACCGCGGTATTCATCGCCTGAAAACTTCGCCGAGTGTCCTCGATTACGTCTTTCGTCAACCGCCCGACAAGTAATCCAGAGAAACGCTCAGTTTGCTCAAGATGGGTGCCACCGGGTACAGCCGTCAGGTGAATGCAATGTTTGCCGTCGAAGACGCCGCGAATCCACACGCTGCCACGCCAGCAAAGGTCCTGGCCTGGACGAACGAGCAGGACGGTTGGTTTGAATACCATCGAATCCGATCCGGTGCCTAGCACAATGCGAATTGTCGCGCCCTCCCTGAAGTCGCCGTCAACTCGAGTAATGAAGGGGTTCCAATCAGGATACGCGGCACTATCCGAAATAACGTCCCAGACATCGGAAGGCGGCCGATCGATGAGAACATCCGCACGCACGCTACTATCTTCGTGCATGATGAAAAGGACGCCAACTATGCCGACCACACTGGCGAGGACGCTTTTCAGCCACCACTTCGGTAAGCCCATATTCGCCCTGTAATCCGTTGCTGTTCTTTTGCTGCGACCGTGGGTCACGGATTGTCGACCATCTCCGCGTCGATGTCCAACGGCTGGAACTGGCCGGATCCCGTCTGAAGCCGATCTTCCCGGACCATGACCAGATCGTGCCCGCGATCGAGTCGATTCACACGCCAGATGTCGCCGGCGGAAATACACCCCTCACCGCCGCTGCCCACGATGACGTGCTCCTCGGTTCTATAGCCGCAGCAGGCAAGAATTTCCGAACCGACAACATCAGCATTGCTACGGTTGTTCGGCACATACGCTTTCGCCTGGGTTATACCCGGAAACACTACCCGCGGCCCTCAAGGACGTGCTAAAAATAGTCGATATCCCGTAAGCGCGAGTGAAGATCCGGTCCGCAGATCGGAGAATCCCACGCGGTCTGTCGCACGGAATTCCGAGGTGAAAGTATGGAAAGAAAAGTGCTCGTCGCGGTAGCCGCTGCGCTTATGTCTTCTGTGGGCGCGCTGCATCCCGAATCCGCCCGTGCCGCTGATGCTGCAACCTCGGCCTTCGACGACTCGACCATCGACTCATCGCTTGACCCCGGCGAAAAGCGCGTCTCCTCCGATGCCGATATTCAGGCGCGCCTGGCAGACCTGCGCTATGCGTATTTCATCGGCTATAACGCGCGCGCCAGGGAAGACTCGAAATCCTATGCGACGTTGGGCGACGAGGTGAAGCATCGGCAAAAGCAGCCTGCTGCGCCGGCTATGCCCGCATCGCCGAAGCCGGTTGCCGAGCGGGTTGCGCCCCCAAGGCGGGTCGTAGCGCAAGCCGCGCCGTCGAGGCAAGTATCGGCGCCGGTCACGTCGCCGAAGCGGGATGTTGCTGTGCGAGCCACGCCGGTGAGGCAGGTCGTCGTGCAGGCCGGCCCTGTGCCGCTGAAGCACGCTCCCGTGCAAGTCGTGTCTGCGCCGCCGAAGCGGGTCTCCGCACCGGTTGCGTCGTTGAAGCAGGCTTCACTGCGGGTTATGCCGCCCAAACGGGCTGAAATGCAGCCCGTACCCCTGAAGCAGGTTTCTACGCGGACTACGCCGCCGAAGCTGTTTGGCACCGAGTCCCAGCCTCCCATACTGATTCCGACGCAAGCCGTAACGGCATTGCCGCATGATGACGACGCGCAGGTGACGCAGAGGCGCGATTTGCCGAACGCTCAGCAGGCGGCGCCGCAATATCGGCAGGCCGATGAGGAACCGCAATACGCGGCGGAGCAGGGCGCTCAAGCGGCTTACAACCGGCAAGCCCGGCAATATCGGAATCAGCAGTCCCAGCAATACGCAGCGGCGCCGGCCTATAACCAGGCGTCAGCCGAGTCTCAGGAGTCAGGTGGGTACGCCAGGCGGGACTACGCGCCACCGCCTCGAACTGTTCAGCCTAACCAATACGCGCCGGCTCCGTATCCGCCCGCTCGGTACCAACCGGTTGACGCGCAGTCCGCCTATGTACCTCGGCCGCCCACTCAGGCGGCGCAGCAGGTCATCATAGTGGGCCGCCCGCCTGCCTATCCGGCATACAACGAGATGTACACGCCACCTGAACAGCGGCGGGCGTACCCCGCCGGTTACGGCAATCCGGCACAGCCTGCCGGATATCAGGGATGGGAGTAGGCGCACTCACTCGCATGTGCCGCCAGGCGCGCTGACTCACGTATGAAACGGGGCGTTACAGGCGTCCCGTTTTCATGATGGAAGCAACATGCACACGCCGGACACGTGCCATGGCACTGCCGTGACTCCGGTCGCCCATCAGGGCGATTCCTGCGAAGGTCCATAATCGTACCGATTGCCGCCACTGGCGCATTCCCAGCCAGTGTGACTCGACGGCTGGTTCATGCCGAAACTTGCTGGATGAGTAACGGGGACGTCTCGGCCGATGCCGTTGCAGGCGGCTTTCGTTAGAATGTGTTTGCGATCCTTATATTCGTCCAAAACCGGAGACAAACATGCCAGGCTTACTTCCCGATGTCGACCGCGAGGGACTGCTCGAGTATTCAGTCGTCTACACCGACCGATCAATCAATCATATGTCGCAGCTCTTTCAAGGAGTCATGCGTGATATTTCCGGTTCTCTGAAGAAAGTCTACAACGCGAAGTCGGCCGTTGTCGTGCCGGGCAGCGGGACGTTCGGCATGGAGGCCGTTGCCCGGCAGTTTGCAACGAACAAGAAGTGTCTTGTCATCCGGAATGGCTGGTTCAGTTTCCGCTGGTCGCAGATTTTCGACATGGGCGGCATTCCTTCTGAATCGATCGTGCTGAAGGCGCGCCCGGTCGAACAAGGCAGACAGGCTGCCTATGCACCGCCACCGATCGAAGAGGTGGTCGCTGCGATAAAGGAAAACAAGCCGGATCTGGTCTTTGCGCCGCATGTCGAAACCGCATCCGGGATCATTCTGCCGGACGCTTATTTGCGCGCGGTGGCCGACGCGGTGCATGCCGTCGACGGCATGTTTGTACTGGATTGCATTGCCTCCGGCACGATCTGGGTCGACATGAAGGCGAGCGGCGTTGACGTTCTGATCAGCGCGCCGCAAAAGGGATGGAGCGCGTCACCGTGCTGCGGGCTGGTTATGCTTAGCCCGCTTGCCCGCGAAAGAATCGACTCGACAACCAGCACCAGTTTCGCTTGCGATCTTCGCAAGTGGTTGCAGATCATGGAAGCCTACGAAAACGGTGGGTTCGCGTACCACGCAACGATGCCCACGGACGGTCTCGCTACGTTGCGTGACGTCATGAAGGAGACCGAGGCATACGGTTTCGATAAAGTGAGAGCAGAGCAGCTTGAACTCGGTAAGCGCGTTCGCTCACTTCTTGTGGATAAGGGTTTTAAAAGCGTGGCGGCGGAAGGTTTTGAGGCGCCGGGTGTTGTCGTTAGTTACACGGATGATGATGGAATACGGTCTGGTAAGAAGTTCGCTGAGGCGGGCTTGCAGATTGCGCCTGGTGTTCCGCTTCAATGTGATGAGCCTGAGGATTTTAAGACCTTCCGTATTGGGTTATTTGGTTTGGATAAGCTGCATGATGTTGAGGGGGCGGTGGGCAGGCTCAAGAAGGCGCTCGACAGTATTCTTTAGGGCGGGTTTTTCTTTTTGCGGAGGAGGTGCGTATTGGTCGTCATCGCTACCGGCCTGGCAGGAGAAACCTGAGGCTTGGCGAATTGGCTATGCGCACTGTTCGGGCTTAGCGGATGGTCATTGCTACCTGCTATTGCCAATGAATGGCCGGTTGCAGCCTGTACTGCGTCAGGCAGCAATCGGCCAGCTTGAGGCGTTCAACGCTGGACCCCCAGATTGCCGACAAACGTCGCTCCGCAACCTTGCTGGAAAACACGCAAGTGGCCCATTGGACGCGGACCGCGAACGCGCGCTAGTCACTATGCGCGCTCAGTGCAGCCTGGCGAACGGCGATTATTCTTCGATCGGATTGCGCAGCCTTGCGATTCAAGGTCACGGAATCCTTGGCTCCCAGGCGATCGCACTAAATTGGTTGCTTGCGATTACTCTGTTTCGACATTTAAAGTAGGTTCGGCGTCCCGACCCAGATCGCAAGCGCCTCAGTGGATTGGTTATTCAACCATCCTTGAGGCAGCGTCGATTGGTAATGCGCACTGTCCCCTGTTTTGAGCACAAACGTCTTGCCCTCAAGAGTCAACGAAATTTCACCCGAAGTGACGTAAAGAAACTCTTCTTCTGCGCTGGTTGGCATATCGGCAGGTCCGTTCTGATAGGGCGGGAATCTCACAAGGACGGCCTCAAGCCGCCGGCCTCCAGACTTATGCGTAAGTCTGGCGAACGAGTTTGCGGTATCCGCGAACTCGAAGAAACTCACTTCCTCGCCACGACACACAAATTTCTGTTCGCTTGGAGCGTCAACAAAGTATTGCACGGCAACACCAAGCGCGTCGGCAATGCCTTTCAACGAGGCAATCGAGGGCATGGCCAAGCCGCGCTCTATTTGTGACAGGAAAGGTTTCGAAATCCCTGCAGCCCTTGCCGTACAGTCAAGAGTGAGCTTTAGCCGCTGCCTCAGCGCGCGGATCTTGCCGCCGAATTGCGCGGATGGAATATTTTTTTTCATTTCGGTGAACATAAAAAATGAAGTGGACTTCGAGGCCCATGCCATCAATGTATTCACATAGTCAGATATGAAGTTGCGGAGTGTGGCGAGTCCACTCGTGAAGCAGAGCTTTGTCCACCGCCATCAGCCGGATCCTCCCTGGGCTCCTGAGATGCTTGCAGGTGCGACACCTTTGAAGCCAGTAGCACATCCTTTTCCGGCGTAGAGGCTGAGGTTCTCTGCTCGGCGGCAATAGATCGCGACCATCCCTGCTTTTCAGCGAGGCGCGTCAGGAAGAACCCGGCCGCAACACCGGTGACAAAACACAGCGCGGCCACTCTCCGCAAACTGCCCCCGGCAGTCAGCCTCGACCAACGCAGCTCGCAAGGTCGGGTTGGAGATGCAGGGCGCGGCGCGATGCGCAGTGTCTCGGAATAAGCGTCTGCCACGCGCAGCAGCCCGGGTTGTAGTGTGGAGGCGCCGGCTTCGCTTGCGTTCTCATAGACCGCCCAAATGTCATCGATGCTTGCTACGCAGCCGATAGTCCCTAGCGGTCGCCAGCCAAGCGAGATTGCGAAGAGCATGTCGGTTGGCGTCCCTCGATCTGTTCCTTCCGTCGCGCGAAAGCTTTCAAGCGACAGCTCCAGATGCTTCGTCGCGATGCTTTCGTTACCCGGCGCACGCGTAGCTTGCTCGCCTGGCCGGTTGCCTTGTTGATGCATCGTTCCTCCTCGCACGGGGCAAGGCCGAAGAATATATCCACACCGGGAAATCAACTAGACGGATAATCATGCATGAATCATTAAGTGAAACAGGATAATGCGAAAGAATGGATTGACTGATCTCGAAGCCATATTGACGGTCGCCCGTTATCGTAGCTTTCGGTCATCGGCGGCCGAACTTGAGATTTCGACATCTGCGTTAAGCCAGATGATCGCCGCGTCGGAGTCGCGCATCGGAGTGCAACTGTTCCACCGCACTACCCGAAGCGTGTCGCTCACAGATGCTGGACGGGAGTTCGTGGAAACCATCGCACCTGCGGTCGCAGTGATTCGTGACGCGACCGAGCGCGCGGGGGCGCAAAAGGATTCGCCCTCCGGGCGGATTCGCGTGAGTACAAGCACGGGCTTCGCGCGACAGACCATGCCGATGTTTCTCTCGTTTATGGAGCGTTATCCCGACATCGAACTAGAGCTAAAGGCTGAGGACCGTATCGTTGATATTGTCTCGGAGGGTTTTGATCTAGGCATCCGTTTCCCCATGGACGTTCCCAAGGACATGATCTCGGTCCCGTTCGGGCGTCCTCAGCGTAGTGCCGTGGTGGCAACGCCCGAGTACTTTCTGCGACACCCCATTCCGAAAACACCTCATGAGCTGCATCATCACGAATGTGTTCGGTTCCGGCTAACTGACGGAACGATCAATACATGGGACTTCGAGTTCCGGAGCAAAAAAATCCGGATAGAACCGAAGGGTCGCTTAATAGTCAATTCGGGAAATCTGACGCGAGATGCCGTCCTTAGCGGAGTCGGCATTGCCTTCATCAACGAATGGCATGTCATGGAGGACATCGCCACTCAAAGACTGCAGCGCGTGCTTGAAAAGTGGGTACCCGTGCACGACAGGCCTAGCCTGTACTTTGCCAACCGTCGACATCAATCGAGCAGCTTGCGGGCGCTCATTGCGTTCGCAAGGAGCTGGACTCCAGATTCGAACACATGATTCAAAGTGCCTGTATTTAACACTTGAAGTTCAGGCGGTCCGGTTATCGTCTATGCGCGGCTCGCATGGTGAGAGCCAACGCTAAGGGCCGTCCGATCCTCATCAGTTTGCTGCCAGTTTGGCGCAGCGCTATCGGCTCGAATGTCCGCTAGCGAGAAACCTGACTTTTGGCTCCGGGGCGAATTTTGGCGGTTGCCATCCGGCTAAGTTCGGCAAGGAAGGGACTGTCGATATCCCTTTCCGAATCGTCGGCAATTTTTCCGTCGATGTTCCAAGTTGCTCGACTGCACATTACTGTCCGTTCCAAACGCCCGAGTAAAGGTCATAGACGGTCACGTGTCGTAGTGCCTCT
>DASVNP010000104.1:0-1990 GCA_036383775.1 Paraburkholderia sp.
TCGCCGGCGCCGGTGATCAGCACTGCACGTACGCCATTGTTGGTCGCACAGGTTGCGATCATCCGGCGCAGCGCGGGCGTGAGTTTGTCCGACAGTGCATTGCGGGCCGCCGGGCGATTGAGCGTGATCACGGCGACCCGACGGTCGATATGACAAAGCAATTCGTCCGTTCCCGTTTCGACCGAAATCGGCGTCAAGATCGTCATGAAGAATCTCCCCGTCGTGCACTGTTCGAAAATTGACAGTTCTAAAATAGAACTATAATCTTCGGGCAAGAGGCTGCAAGGCAGGATCGTCTCCGCTTGAGCCGATTATCAAAGACGGTCCGCTGAATGACCGTCGGGAGGAAATAGATGCGCGGTCTGTCCGCGAAGTCCGATGGACTTCCGACGGAGCGATGCTGTGCCCGATCGTATGGAAGCAGCATCCTCATCTCGAGCCGCCCGGGCGCTGCGGCTGGCGAACGCGTTGTGCATCGACGCGCAGGGGAGGCAGTCGCATGGGCAGGGTAGCCGGGAATGGCGAATTCATCAGGATCGTCGGCGGTCGCGTGCTGTCCAACACTGTCGTCCGCACGCCCGTCATCCGGATTGAAAGCTTCCGCAGGGACGTATCGAAGCGGGTTCAATGGCACTTCAAACAGCCGGAACTGGCGCTCTTCTTCTATAGGAGGGGCGCGCGGAAGCTGCGTGGCAAGATGGATGGCCGATCGTTCGACCAGCAGCTCGCCGGCAACCTGGCCGTTTATCCGGCTGGCCTGGAGATCGATGGCGAATTCACCGTCACATCGGCCAGGTCGGAATATACGGTCGTGTTCTTCGACCAGGCGTTCATATCGGACCGACTTCCATCTTTTTCTGCAGCCCCGAGATTAGGTTTTGACAATCCTGCAATCACGTTCGGACTGGAAGAACTATGCGGCGAGCCGCATCATGACGACGTCTATGCGATGATGGCAGAGGGGTGGGCAACCCAGACACTTGCCTTTCTGCAGAGGATGAGCGGCACTGACGCACCGCTTGGCAACCGGGGCGGCCTCACCCAGCGCAATCTCAAAAGGATCTCCGAATTCGTTGAGGACAACATCGGACGGTCGATCGGATTGACGGAAATGGCTGCGCTGGTCGGATTGAGCACCCGACATTTCATTCGGGCGTTCTCCGAAAGTACCGGCGATACTCCGCATCAATACGTCATCGGCCGGCGCATCGAGAGAGCCAAAAGTCTCCTTGTCAGCAAGCAGTATTCGCTGACGGAAATCGGACTGGCGGTCGGCTTCAGCCATTCGCAGCATTTCACGACGAAGTTCAAGAAACATACAGGGGTTTGTCCCTCGCACTTCCGTGCGGCGACGCGGGGTTAACAACGTAGGGAAGGTAATGTCGCTTTCACGTTGATCCGGCACTTTCTGGCAAGTCACTCCGTCAGCGCTCCTCTAACACATCCGCTCAAAGGCGCGCCTTGCGCCGAAAGCAGCGGGAATGGAGCGCATGCCGGGACCTCTTTCGGGAGTTCGAGTACTCGATCTGACCAGCGTCGTATCGGGTCCATTTGCAACGATGTTCCTGGCGGACCAGGGCGCCGAGGTCATCAAGATCGAGCCGCTTGGCGGCGACATCACGCGCCGCAGTCGGGCTGCCATCGACAAGGCCGGACAATTCTCGGCGCTCTTTATCTCGTCGAACCGCGGCAAGCGCTCCATTTCACTCGATATGAAGAGCGAAGCCGGTGTGCAGGTCGTGAGGAAGCTTGTCGCCGAGTCCGATGTTCTCGTTCAGAACTTCCGTCCGGGCACGATGGAGCGTCTTGGGCTCGGGGCTGACGAGCTCCGGAAACAGTATCCGCGCCTCATCTATGTATCGATCAGTGGCGTCGGTGAAACCGGACCTTACGCGAAGAAGCGCGTCTACGATCCGATCGTGCAGGGGTTGTCGGGCTTTGCGGACATCCAGTCGCAAGCCGGCACCAATCGGCCCCAGATGATCCGGAC
>DASVNP010000105.1:0-24339 GCA_036383775.1 Paraburkholderia sp.
CTTTGTGTGCGGCTTTTGGGTTCTGGCGGCAACATCGCTCGCCGGCGTTTTCGCGCAGACGATCTTCCAGCTGAATGTGTTCCGGGTTGCACAAGGGATTGCGGCCGCGTTGCTGCTGCCGACTTCGCTGACCCTGCTGCGCAAGTCGTGCGAAGGCGACGCCAAGCTGCTCGCGCGTGCGCTCGGCATCTGGGCAGCGGTTGGCGGGGCGTCGCTGGCGGCAGGGCCCGTGGTCGGCGGCGCGCTGCTCTCCACGGTCGGCTGGCGCGGTGTATTCCTGATCAACCTGCCGATTTGCGCCGCCGGCCTCGTCGTCGCTTACCGAGGGATTCCGGCACGATTGGACCAGGCGGGATCGCGTCGGTTGGACCTCAAAGGGCAATCACTGATCGTGCTTGCGCTGACGAGCCTGATCGGCGCGGCGATCGAGTATCGGCATCTCGGGTGGCGCCATCCGCTCGTTTGGGGCGGCGCGAGCGTTGCCGTGCTAGCGTCATGCGCGTTCGTGCGGGTCGAACGACGCGTCGAGTTTCCGATGCTTCCCCTCACCCTGTTTCGGGATTCGAGATTCAGCAGCCCGGTCGTGTTCGGCTTTCTGATCAATTTGGCCTTTTCCGGCGCGCTTTTCGTTCTCAGCCTTTATCTGCAGAAGGCGCTTGGATACTCGGCCGTGCATGCGGGCCTCGCCTTCCTGCCGCTCACGGCCACGTTCATCTTTGCGAACCTGGCCGGCGGCAAGATTGCAGCACGCATTGGACCGCGCATGGTGATGATCGCCGGCGAGTTGATCGCAGGGACCGGCTATGCCTCGTTGTCCTGGCTTGGCCCGGCGAGCGGCGTATGGCAGATGGTCCCCGGCTTCGTGCTGATTCCCGCCGGCATGGGAACGGCGGTCCCAGCCATGACGGCCGTTTTACTGTCGGGCGTCGACAGCGCGTCCGCGGGCATCGCCTCCGCGACCCTGAGCACGGCGCGTCAGGTCGGCAGCGCACTTGGCGTGGCCGCATTCGGCGTTATGCTCGGGAACGGCCAAAGCGCCGACATTCTCAACGCCATGAAGCCGGTCATGCTGACTTCAGCGTCGCTGCTGTTGGCTTCAGCGCTGACAGCAATCATGGTGGCGCCGGATCGAGAGGATGAGTTGGCCACGGTTCGAAGCGGAACTTGAACGCCCAACGATCAATCTCGACGAGCTAGGTTTCGAACGCGATGCAGGCAGCGTATCCGGCAATTTCCGTAAGCCAATGAAGCTGAAAGAACGTCCTCACGCTCGCTTCATCGCTCGCCGGATCGCCCAACCGTTGTCCCCCCGGCGACAGAAGATCACGCGAAACGCACAGCAGGCCCTCCGCGATGCCAACACCTCTCGCTTTGAGGATTGCTTCCTTTCCGGTCCAGCAGCGGAAAAACATCAGCGACTGTGAGTCCTCCGGGGTCGATATGATCATCCGCCGCTCATTCGCAGTGCAGACAAGGGCGAGCATTTCGCGCCAACAAAGCGCCGGGTCGACAACTTGTACATCGACGCCGACCTGCCGTAAGTCCGCCATCGCAATCAACGCATGCTGGCCCGAATGGGTAACGTTGAACCGGACCTGCGGATAGTCATCAAGCGCAGGCTTCCCATTCGGGCCGAGGGTAAATCCAAGCGTCTCCGCCGGCACTCCGGTGCGCTCGACCAGCAGCGCGCGCAGTGCAGCACGCGTTACGGCAAAGCGAAGCCGATCTTTGTCGCGTAGATATCGCGAGGCGCGAAGCCTTTCGTCCTCGCTCAAATGCCCTTCCACCGACGGCCAGTCCGTTATCTCTTCGGGAATGCTGACGCGCCACACGTCCACGTCGTCCGGCCACCGGCCGAACAGCCGCAGGCGCGACATCGCAGGCGTAAATGTGGCTGATTTCATCGTCGATATGAGTTAGGCCGCTTGGGCGCAGTTCTCGGTCATGTCCCAAACGCCGCAGCTACCGCCGCGGCCTCCATTGCCGTACCAGCGATTCCCGCAGTCATCCCCCGCCGACCACTAGCGATGCAGTTTCGAGCAACATTTCATCCAGCATTATCTGCGATTCGAGCGACTGCTTCGAACGTCTCTTTGAGGTCATCCTCAACGACACCCCCGCAAGCAGGCTCTCAATCGCCTCGTAGCATCACTTGCGGCCCCATCCCGGCAGTCACGACATGCAAGAGCGCGGCCTGGTATCCGGCCGTACAAGTGGCAGTCCTGAGCCACAGAAAGCGCTTGCGCCTTTCTGTGATCACACATAAGCTTGACTCTTCAACAACGAGTGGGGCGGCAATGATGCAGCTTTTTTCATACCACTGGCCGGGCACACCCGACGCGCGGACGCAGCCAGTCATCAGCGCGCTGTCAGGTAGCGGCTCATCCGGGTCGACGTCGTCGCTTACGAAGGCATAGACCAGCCTTCCCATCCGTCTCCCTACTGTCGAAGTTATATGAATTCCTCACCTGATGCCTGGAATCTGGAATGGGCTCACGGACGGTTTGATGTTTTTTCCGTGGGTGGCATGCTCGGGAACGTGATTCTCAGGTTGGGCTCGCAGGATTTGAAGCCATTCTACGATGCTCCATGGCTTTCCGAGCCCGCTGCGGAGGCGCCGGGCGTTCTAGCGAATCTCCGAAGTGAGTTTCCGTGCGCTCCCTTCGGCTTGCCGTGGCCCGCAGAAAGCGTTGAAGAGGCCTGGAAACAATGTCTGACCGAGCAGTCTATCGACGGGGACGAAACACTAGATGCCACCGACGATCTCCTACACGGCTACGCGAGCACAGCGAGTTGGACGCTCGTACAAAAGACCGAGCTTGAGATTGAAATCGCTATCGACTACCCGCCGACGTCTTCAATTTCTCGCCTCGTTCGGGTAATCCGCGCGGATCCAGAGTGTCCAGCCATTGACCTTTCGTTGCAAATCGAAGCACGAAGAAAATGCCGTCGCCCGATAGGCTTGCATCCAAACCTCAAGCTACCTATGATCGAGCGGACATTCCGGATCGAACCCGGCAAGTTCCGTTTTGGCATGGTTCATCCTGGCGGCCCAGAGCCGGGTATTTCCAAGGCACAACCCGGAGCGCTGTTCGATCGCCTGAACTGGGTACCTATGTGTGATGAGCGAACCGATACTTTCGACCTCCTCCCGTTTGCCCACGATACGGAAGAGATCCTTCAACTCTGCGGAACCGACGGAACCGTCGTGCTCACCGACGAAAATGCCGACATTAGCTATAAGCTAAGCTGGGACTCGGCCGTGCTTCCGTCGCTATTACTTTGGGTCAGCAACCGAGGACGTAGTGCCGCTCCGTGGAATAACCGCAATCTCTGCGTTGGGGTCGAGCCAATTGCCAGCGCTTTTGAACTTGGTAGCCGCGCGTCTTTGGCAGCTAATCCTATTAACCAGCGAGGCGAACCCACAGCCGTGGCCGTAGAACCGGGGAACCCGGTGAAGATTGCATATCGTTTTGAGGTACTCAAACCGTAGGTGACACGCCCTCTTGAGGCGGAAATTCAGATTCGCGGAGGCGTCGGTTGTATAGCGGTCACGTGCACTGTCGACCGATTGTTCGACCGTCAGCTTCCGCTTTTGCACCTCAAGCGAGAACATCATCCGCTCACTCACGGCTGCCATTTCGGTACGCGGGACCTGTGCCGCCACCTGATTGCCCTGGCGGATACTCCGCACGTTGGCGGCAAAACAAAATCCGCCTTCATTCTTGAAAAAGCTTCCGGAACGGCGAAGACCGTCGGAGCTTCAGCAACTTTAGCCCGGGTGGGCCGATAGTCCGAGCTGAAAATTTAGCTCCACGAGTAGGCTTTCGACAAGGGCGGTTGTGGCAGTGATGCCTGTCGGGCCGGGAGACGCGGTCTCTTGTCCAATAAGCGAAAGCTGTGCACTTTGTGCAACGGGGCTCAATCGGCTATCCGAAATCGCGAGCACCGAGGCCCCGCGTTGCGCCGCCTGCTGGACAACACGAAGAAGCTCGTCATCATTTGGCGCTAGAGAAATCGCCACCAGAACGTCACCGCGCCGTACTGACCGGACCTTGGCTAGATGCGTACCGCCCAAGCCGCTGAAAAGTCCAACACACTTCTCCGTGTACTGCAGCATGTACTCCAGATATACGGCTATCGGGAATGAACGGCCCGATCCAACGATCCAAATAGTTTGCGCGGCTGCTAGCACGTTCGCCGCCGACGCGAGGGCCTCTTGATCGAGAGCGCGCCACAACCTTTTCATCGCTTCGATACTACCTGAAATGTGCTTGGCTACCCGATCTTGTCCCTGAGGTTTGGTAGCGAGGCATCCGACGCTTCGAGACAGCGGAAGCCGGTTATCGTCAGAAAAACTAACTTCCCTCGTCAGGCGTTCACGAAAGAGCGATCGCAGCTCCGAGAAGCCCGAGAAGCCGAAGCGCTGCGCAAAACGCACGATCGTCGATGGATTGACGCCACAGCGTTCGGCCAGAGACTGAACGCTTTCCAAGCCAATTTGTTCGCTGTTGCATTCGACGTAGCGAGCTATTAGCTTCAGCCGATTGCTGAGCATTTCATACTCGAGCGCAACGCGCTGCAGGAATTGCTCAGCGGTGGGAGGGCGCTCCGACCACGTAAGGGAGGAGGCGGACATCGTTATTCAGTAAGTGTGTGTTGACGCGAGGCGCCCGTGAGGGTCCGGTTTTCGCTCTGTGACCTTTAACTAACCAGTAGCAATGCGGTGCAACGACCGTGCGTTATCCACGCGCCACCTCTCCTTGCGCATCGGAGAACACCTTGCCGTCCTCAGCGACGATCATCACCGCGAGCTCGTCGCTATGCCTGTTCATCATTTCGAGAAAGCGCAGCATGACGCGCGAGCGGCGAATGGGCGGCCTATCGCTCCACTTCGGGAACGCTGCCTTCGCGCCCGCAATCGACATCAGCAACCTCGCCGAGCCGCAGCTTGCTGGCACGCGCGCCGGTCGCCGGATTGAATACCGCCTGCCTACGGGTTCCCGTTCCATTGACCCGCTGACCGTAGATGAAACGTCCTACGTCGGTACTGTCGGTAACTGCTTGCATGTGGTCTCCTTCCACATTGGCGCATTGTCGTTGAAAGAAGTGTATGCAGTTGCGGACATCGAGAAAAGACGCCACCATCGAAATCAATGTTTTCTTTGGCGAACAATTACTATATGGATTTGCACAACATTGAAGACCTGTGGATTCACCTGCGCTGGCTCACCATGCAGAAAGAACAGGCACTTATACGGCCGCGGCCCGACTCGGCGTCAGCAAGGCTGCGAGCTGGAGCGTGCAGCCGGCATTCGCTGGTGCAACGCACCACGCGTAGCGTCCAACTAATGGAAGCGGGGCAGCACCTGATCGACAGCACGCGCGGTCAATATGCCCCGATTGCCGTCAGCTTCGCGTAGGTTCAGTAACCGTCGGACGTCCCACGCGGACTTGTGCGCGTCACCGCCCCCGTTGCGTTCGCGCGGCAGCAACTCATTGTGAGGCTGTCCGATTTTCTGGCTGCGAGTTCGGAGGGTCGCGTTCGACTCGAGGTGTCCGACCGGCTCGTATTGCTGGCCACCGAGGGTTTCGATCTGGCGATACGTCATTCCGCAGCGCCGCCCGACACGCATGTTGCGTTGGAGGCTCAGGCGTGTGCATCGCGCCGAATGCAAGATCCCACTGCAACGGCAGAGGCTTTCATGCGCGGAGCCATCCATCTAGCAGCATCCCCCCTATGACTGGCTGATCACAAACGTCGAGCGCAGCCAACCACTCGGCTGCGCCCATTCGGATTGGCGAATCCAACTATCGTTTGACTTGCAACCTGGACCCGCCTCATACTGTGATCACAGTTTGAGATGTCGCAGACAGAATGTTCGATGGGTGACCCGGTTCCCGTAGCAATGGAGAGTGTTGGCCTGCAGGAAAGCGGTCGCATTCTCTGCGGCGACCAGCGGTGACCGCAGGCGCCTCTCTCGGACAGTGCCTAGCACCTTTAGCTCCAGGGAGAACACTTTTGTTCGAGGACGAAGATGTGCCCTATTTCCAAACGACATCTGGTGTAGTTTCACTTTCGACTGCATGGCTCAAACTGCTGGACCAGAGGAAAGAGCATGATAAAGATGTGCATACTTGACTTCGATGGAACCCTTTCGGACACTCATGACGCAATTGTATGGGGCGTCCAGAAGACCTTCGACTACTTCAACGTGGAGAGGCCTCCGGACGAGGCTATCGTATCTACCATACATGCGGGATTGGCAATGCCCGACGTGATACGCCGCTTGCTCGGGCAAGACTGTCCATTGAACCAGGTGACGGAATGGACGAACCGTTATCGCGCGATCTATGACGAAGAGGCACTTCCTCGCACCCAACTCTTTCCGGGTGTCGAGAAGGTTCTTGAGCATATGAAACAACGCGGTGTGGGTCTCGCGATCGTCAGTAACAAAGGCACAACTTCCGTGTGCCGCGCATTGATCAAATTTAAGATTGATCACCTGATTGATCTCGTGATTGGGAACCAGCCCCATCTGGCGAAGAAGCCCGATCCGCAGGTGTACCGCGACTGCGTCAAACCAAGATTCCCTCAAGTTCCGCCTTCGGACATTCTGGTCGTAGGTGACACGCACGTTGACATTCAGTTTGCGAGGGCGATCGGCGCACGAGCTTGCTGGGCTATTTACGGCTATGGACGCCCCGACATTTGCAGGTCACTCGACCCCGAAATCGCAATCACGGCGTTCGAGGGCCTCCTTCAAGAAGTCGAATAGTCGCCCGCGGGTCGCCAGGGGCGTGGAACGAGCAGATGTGGGCTCCACCTTGCCCCGCCGTATACCGCCTCCCCTGCCGGGACGACCCGTCGATCGGACCCAGTTCCACTACGCATCACGACACCGAAACGTTAGACAACAGAAAACACGCCATGAGTCCATGAACCGGGCAAAAGCGGCCTGCTCCAATTGTTTGAAATGCGCTGAAATGTCTGGCCGACGTGGAGCAACGCCCGAAACCGTCCCGCGCGAGGTCGGGCGCCGCTGCGGTGCGCGGATCGCGCGTGCAGCGGCGTTGCGCTTTTTGACCTACGACGCAAATGATTCGACGACGCAGCCAGCCGCTCCCGGACTGAGCACAATGGTTGCTGTTCGAACCCGGTTACATAAGCACCGTCAGAAAGGGCGCCAATCCACGCTTTGTGCGCGTCGTCCCTGCCGTAGAACCTGTCCGGAAGCGGCGGGAGATATCCAAATGCATCAGGCCGTCAACTTTCGCAATAATCTTCGGTCAGGGAGGATAGAATTGCCCGTACGACGTATATTTTGCGACACGGCGGCTTATCTTGCCCCGAACCGAGGAAAGGTGATGAGAGACGCCGGAGCGGATTTCGCTGAACAGCCGGATGAGACGATGAGAGATCGCGTCTATCGCGATATCAAGGAGCTATTTATCAGCGGCCAGGTCTATCCGGGCGAGCGTATTTCACTGCGCACCCTCGCCAGCGCCCTAGGTACGAGTGCGATGCCCGTGCGTGAGGCGTTGCGGCAGTTGGCGGCATGCGATGCAGTGGAAATCTCTCCGAAGAAAGCCGCGCGCGTGCCCCTGATGTCGATCTCCCGCTTTCGTGAGCTCCTCGCGATCCGTCTGAACCTTGAGGGTATGGCCGTCGAAAACGCGGCGAAGATCGCCACCCCCGCGCAGGTCGCGGAAATGCGGCAGTATGCGGAGGCCTTCGAAAGGGAATTGAAACGGCTGCGACCTGACCCCAGCGCGCTGGTCAGGCTGAATAAGGATCTGCACTTCGCCGCCTATCGCGCGGCAGGATCGCCGGTGCTCATCTCTCTCATTGAGTTGCTTTGGCTTCAAGTTGGACCGGTGATCAACTACGACCTGCGCCAAAGCAAAACCCGCCTTCAGGACCGACCGGCGATAACGCAACACCGACAGATGGTTGATGCTATCTCGGCAGGAGATCCCATAGGTGCACGCAATGCATTGGTCGACGACCTGAGCACGGCCGCTACGATCATCATCGAGGCGGGGAAGCTGTTAGCCGTTGAAGATCAGCCGGTCACAGAAGAGGAAAGGTAACCGTTGACGTGCAGGACGCTCCGCCCGTCGCCTCGCTCCGACATCATCGCAGCACATCGAGGGACGGGCCGGGCGGTCGAGCGCCTATTACGGTCGGTATGTATCTAAAGGGCGTCCAATCCGTCTCTTCTGGAAGGCTGGGTACCCGCTACCCACTGCTCCTGGTCAATAACGCACCCAGTCATCATCGTTGCGTCGTCCGACGCAAGGAAACTGCACAGCGCTGCGGCGTCGTCGCTTGTGAGCAGGCGGCCGAACGGCTGGTTCTCCCCCTCGAGTTGCGCCCAATTGGCCGGCCGCCCGTGCTCGATTGTCTGCGTCCGAGTCTCGGCTGGAGTAACGGTCCACCCAAGGTTCACGGCGTGAGCCCGGATACGGTGCCAACGGACTGTGTTCGCGACGTTACGTGTTAGCGCATTCAATGCCGCTTTTGACGCGGAGTACGGCAAGAGATATGTGGGGCCACCATACGCGTTCATACTCGAGATATTGATAACCACCCCACCCCGTTTTGCCTCGATCATGGCGGGCAACGCAGCCTGAATGATGAACATCGGTGCCTGCACATTCACCGCGAAAAGACGATCAAATACGTCTTCGGTGACGTCAAAGATATTGGCCCGTAACGTCAGTCCTGCGGCATTAACAAGAATGTCGAACGAGTCGTAAGCCGTTTCCGCTTCTTTGACGACCCTGCGACATTCGTCTGCGACCGACAGATCAGCGGGAATCGCAAGCACTTCGCAGCCCGTCCTCCGCAGTTCTTCAGCAACATGCCTCAGACCCGCTTCGTTCCGATCTACCAAAGCGAGGCGTTGCGCCCCTTCCGACGCAAAACGACGGGCAATGGCCTCACCAATGCCTTGCGCAGCCCCGCTAACAAATATAGCCTTGTGTATCATGACTTCCTCTCCAGTTGACTTGACGCGTCAGATCACTGACAACGGACAGCGTCGATTGGTCGTCAAAATACCAGCGACGCTGAAAGCAGTGTTGAAGACCTCTGTCCGCGTTGGTGCAACTTCAGCTTTTCCCACGCCTCTTCGCTAGTGGATCCCGAAATAGTTAAGCGCGAGCACACCGCAAATCCCCATTACCGAAATGAGTGTCTCGAGCACGGACCACGAGCGCAGAGTTTCCTTGACTGACAGGTTGAAGAACTCTTTGAACATCCAGAAACCAGGATCGTTCGGCGGTCCGGCAAATACGCTCCCAGCACCCGTCGCCAACACCATCAGTTCCGGGCTGACACCCGTCGATTGGATCAGCGGAAACATCATTCCGCCCGTCGTCAGCGCTGCGACCGTAGCGGAACCCACCGCCACACGTAGCAAGCACGCGGTTAGCCATGCAAGAACCAAAGGCGACAGGGTCGAACCATCCATCATGTGAACGATGTAGGTTCCCACGCCGCTATCAACCAGCACCTGCTTGAAAGCGCCCCCGCCGGCAATTACGAGGAGAATCATTCCGATCGTCACGACCGCTTTCTCGACGCCATGCATCAACTTGGGGGTAGCGATTCCGCGATTCCGCCCGAATGTAAAGAACGCCACCCCTACAGCGATGAGCAACGCCATATCCGGGTTACCTACAAAGTCCAGAGCTGCCCTTGTGTTCGATCCCGGCGGCAAAACAAACGCGCCCACAGAGCTAAGCGCCATCAGAATAACCGGTGTCAGGGCGGTCAGGATGCTCGTCAAGAAACTTGGCATCTCGTCGTCCTTGAACTGGCGCTCGGTATGAAGTCCCTCAGGGATGTGGGGATTCAACCCGCGAAGCGTCCTGTAAAAGAGGGGCCCCGCGACGATCGTGGTTGGTATAGCGATCAGCAGACCGCAGAGCAGCGTCCGCCCGATGTCAGCGTGGTAAAGAACGGAGATCGCCGTCGGCCCGGGGTGTGGCGGCAGGAAACAGTGCGTCACCGAAAGCGCAGCTGCCATCGGAACACCGACCTCCAGCAACGATACACCGGCGCCGATCGCAAGCGTAAAGACAAGCGGGATCAACAGAACAAACCCGACCTCATAGAAAAGGGCAATGCCGACCACAAAACCAGCCGCGCAGATAGCCCAGCGAAGGTTTTTCCGGCCGATCTTGTCAATGAGCGCTGTGGCAATCCGCTGTGCCCCGCCACTTTCCACCATCCACGTACCTAGTACTGCCCCAAACGTGACAACAATGGCAAGGTGACCCAAGGTGCTCCCGACGCCAGACTCAATCGATTGCAGGACTTTCGCAAACGGAAGCCCTTCCGCCCTTCCTACAAAAAGGCTGACAAGAATCAGTGAAATAAAGCTGTTGAACCGGAATCCGACAATCAGAACGAACAAGGCCGCAATCCCTGCAGCCAGAATAACCAGTGGCACATCCGTCTCCCTTGAGTTCTATCCTCGTTCTTCTCGTCCGGGAGGCGGGCCTCCCGGTTAAAGCATTTTCAATCCGCCTGAGGATTCTTCGACGTGTCGTAGAGGATCGCCGCAGCGGTAAGGGCGCCGTCTACGGTCAGATCGTGACCAGTGACATACCGCGCGTTGTCCGAGCACAGATAGGCAATCACTTCTGCGATCTCGTCGGGTTGGGCATACCTGCCCAACGGAATCGCGGCCTCCACCGTGTCTTGCAACATCTTGCTGTGCAACTTCGCTGTTTGCGGCGTCCGCACGGGGCCGGGCGACACGGAATTGACCCGGATGCCGAAGGGAGCGAGGTCAACGGAGCAGGACTTCATTAATCCCAACACGCCCGCCTTCGAAGACGAGTAGGCTACCCGTGCCGACCACGCATACATTGCGCTGATCGATGCGACAAACACGATGCTCCCTCGTTTCTGACGCACCATGTGCTTGGCGGTAGCCTGCGCGCACAGGTAACTGCCCGTCAAGTTGATGTCGATGACGCGTCGCCACGCATCAAGCGTGTTGTCGAGAACCGAACCTTGATGGCTCACGCCGGCACTTGTAACCAGCGCATCAATGCTTCCCATCTTGTCTGCGGCGTCATCAACTGCCGCGATAACACTCTCAGGCTCCCGGACGTCCAGTTCATAAGTCAGGATACGGTCTCCGCCACCGAGATCTGATGCAGCCTCTGCAAGCCTCTCCACACCTACATCGGCGATCGCGACCATCCAGCCGGCGGCCAGAAGCTGGGCTGCAGTCGCCTTACCAAGACCGCTGGCACCACCAGTGATAAATGCTGTCTTCATAATGTTTAGTGATCCTACTTGATTAAGGATCTATTCCTCTAAAGTTTGTCTCCGGACTACCCGAGTGAATCGAACTCTATGGCTTCACACGAGCGCCTACCCACGCGGCGACGGCCTGCTCATAGCGGGCGCGCACGAGATCGCGCGCCTGATCGTCGTTGAGCTCACCGCTAAACCAGCCTTCTGCCGCCTCGGAAAACAGGGTCCGGCCAATCGCAAATCCCTTAACGCATTCCGGCGCGAACGAGAATCCCTCGGCGATATCAGGAAGCGGTGCATCCAGACCAAGGAGCACGACACCGTGACAATTCGGATCGCGAGCCCGGATCAATTCCTCAATCTGTTTCCAGACATCAGCGTCGGGCATCGACGGGAGCTTCCACCAGTCAGGCCGCAACCCTGCGTCGTAGAACTGGACCATGCCTCGAAGGATGTCCGATGGCACGACTGCCGTTCCCGTCGGCGGCAGCAGTTCGAGCAACCACTCATGTGAGGTCGTGCGTGCGGCCTGCTCGAGAACCTTCAGGTACTGGAGTTGCTCGTTTTGAAGCTGCGCGTCATCGTCTGGCGTCCAGAACACCAAGCACTTGGCGATATGGTGTTTGGGCCAGGTACGCAGCCACGCGGCAGGTTCCAGGTCGCTGTCCCAGCGCAGGGGGCGCGAACGAGGCTTTTCAACGGGCCGGGCGACCCATGCGTCGGTCGATGCCAGTGCGTTCAGGCTGTCCTGTCCGTAGCGTTCGTCCACTAGAAGTCCGCGGTGAAGTCCCTCGGGAACCTGTGCCGAAAAAAGCGCCTGCTGCACCAGATCCTTGAAATGCGAGATCTCGCTAAAGCTGCGTCCATGGCGTTCGGCAAATTCTTCAAGTTGCACGCGATGGTCGTATGCAAGAGCCGCAATCTGGCCCCAGCGCCGTTCCCTTCCGGTCGACCAGTGTACATGCTCGAGTTCTGCGATCTCCCTGAGACGGGGCGTTGGAAGCCCGTTCGACGCCATTGCGAGAAACGCCTGCAACTCATCCCACGTTGGCATTGCCGGGGCGCACCCATGCCGGGAAACCACGATCGCTCCGCAGGCGTTTGCGTAGGTACAGGCCCTCTCCCACCCTTCGTTACGAAGGTATCCTCGCAGCAGGCCAGCCATGAATGCATCGCCCGCCCCGAGAACGTTGAAGACTTCGATCGGGAAGCCCGCCACTTCGAAGCCAGGCTCACTGTCGTTGACGCGGTCGAAGACCGCGCAACCACGGGCACCCTGTTTCATCACAATGATCGCGCGGCTTACCTCGCGGATGCGTTCGAGGGCCGCTGACGGCGTATCCTTCCCGCCCGCAATCATGATCTCCTCTTCCGTTCCGACAATGAGATCACACAGCGTCAGCATTTCTTCCAGATGGCGGCTCACCTGATCGTTCGCGATAAAGCGTTGCTCCCCGTCTCCGAGGCCAGTCAGCCCCCAGAGTACCGGACGGTAGTCGATGTCGAGGATCACCTTCGTTCCCGCCTTGCGCGCGGCTAGCGCGGCCTTTTTGCAGGCAGCGTACGTGTTCGGTTTCGAAAGGTGCGTACCGGAGAGCAGCAACGCTTGTGCGCTGGCGATAAATGCTTCGTCGATATCCGTTTCGTCGATTGCCATATCCGCGCAATTGTCTCGATAGAAGACAAGCGGAAACGTCTCTTTATCCTGGATGCTCAGGAAAGCCAGTGCAGTCAGACGGTTGGGATCCGATTTCAGGTGCGAGACATCGACGCCAACAGACTGCAGCGTTTGACGGAGGAACCGGCCATTATGCTCGTCACCTACCCGACCGAGAAATGCCGCATGCAGCCCGAGACGTGCAGCCCCGAACGACGTGTTGGCGGGAGAGCCGCCGAGATATTTCGCGAACGTCTGCACGTGCTCCAGGCGGCTTCCGATTTGCTCACCATAAAGGTCCACACCAGCACGCCCGATCGCTACCATTTCCAATTTTTTGGTACTGCCCATTTCAATTGCCTCCATTCCCCGCCCATTAGGTACAGTCAAGTCTATCTGTGATCACAGTTAGTCGCAAGCTTTTTTCTGCACCAATTGTCTAACGTCGTGCTGCAATGCGGAACGGCGTTTGGCTTTCGTAGCGCGTTCTCAGAGAGAGCGACCAGCGCACAGGAAGAAGGGGAAGCGTGCGCGGTTGGGAGTTGAGCTGCAATCTGGACGCTTCGCGTGTCCGCGCAATCCTTCAGGCTATTCCGCGCTTGGTCGAACCCTCAACGCGCGACGTGGTGAGGTTTTCCACCATGAGCGACAGGCGTCAGTACTTCACAAGTCGTTGTTTTATCGGTCAAAAGCATAGTCACTCGAGCGGTGACAATCGACCCAGCAGTGTGAGCCCGCACTGAAGCACCGAAGGGATCTTTATGGGTTCCATTTTGATTGGCCGCTACATCCCGTCAGTCTTCAGCGTTCAGGAAGATCTCGCGCGGCGCTGCTGCGTGTCACCTCTAAGTTCCCGCAGCTGCATCCCCGGGAGGCGCCGAGACATTTCCCCCTTGCGACCAGGCGATGCCGGCCGTTCCATCCATGCGCTGGAAAAGGCGCGACCAGGTTACCGCAGCATCTGTTTCGCGAGCAGTGCAGTAGCCCCCGGACACGACAGCATCTGGAGCACCTGTCAGAGCGAGAACTGATATGAGCCGATGGTCGGCGCCACGGGAGCGGGAGGAAATACATCCCACGACCCATCGCCATGCTGAAAGAAGACTATCACCAGATCACCTTCAGGGTTGATCGATTCGACTCGGACGCAACGCCGGCCTCTCTTTCCTGATCGGGTCAGATGCATCTGTCCCCTTCGGGAACCTGCGAACCATTTCTCAACCTGAAATCTCAGCGACCTGCCTCTCTTCAAACCCATGATCTGCTCCACACTCCGGATGTCCGGATACATGCAGTTGCCTAGGCCGCTCACGAAGCGCTATGGCAGCGGCCAGTCGTCTTGGCAGCGTCTAGCCGGTATTGCGCAGGCCCGCTGCGATCCCGTTGATCGTTAGGTGAATCGCGCGCCGCAAATCTCCGTCCTGCTCACCTCCCCGGTGGCGCCTAAGCAGTTCAACCTGCAGATGATTGAGCGGATCCAGATAAGGAAAGCGGTTACGGATCGAGCGTGCGAGTAGCGGATTGTCCACTAGGCGCTCGCTATTTCCGGTGATCTCAGCAAGCGCCTTGGTAGTGCGGTCAAGCTCGGCTTCAATCTGGTCGAAGACACGCGCCCGTAACTGCTCGTCCGTCACGAGCTGCGCATAGCGTGACGCGACGGACAGATCGACCTTTGCGAGTACCACCTCCATGTTGGACAGGAGGTTCTTAAAAAACGGCCAGGTGCGAGCCATCTCCCTGAGTGTGTCCAGCCGCGTGGCGCGCTCGCCCGCTGTACATGCATCGTTCAGGTATGAGGTGACCGCGCTGCCGAAGCCGTACCATCCCGGCAGAAGAAGGCGGCATTGACCCCATGAAAAACCCCACGGGATCGCCCTCAAATCTTCGATCTTGCGGTTCTTCGGATCCTGTAGCTTACGTGAGGCCGGACGGCTGCCGATGTTGAGGTCTGCGATTTCCAAGATCGGCGTCGAGAAAAAGAAGTAATCGGTGAACCCGGGTGTCTCATAGACAAGCGCACGGTATGACGCGATAGCATGATCTGAAAGCGCCTGCATGGTCTCTTCAAACTGTGCCAAACGCGGCGGGGTGTTTTCGTTCGGGAGCAGTGACGCTTCGATCGTCGCGGCCACGATCGTCTCCAGATTGCGCCTTCCGATCTGGGGATTACCGAACTTGCTCGCAATCGTTTCACCCTGTTCGGTCAGGCGCATCTGCGCGCCGACTGTACCAGGCGGCTGTGCAAGGATCGCCTGATAGGTCGGCCCGCCCCCGCGCCCGACCGTGCCGCCGCGCCCGTGAAAAATCCGGATTGTGGTGCCATGTGTCTTGAATAGCGCGACAAGCGCTGTTTCAGCTCGATATAGCTCCCAGTTTGACGTGAGAAAGCCACCGTCTTTATTGCTATCCGAGTAGCCAAGCATGACCTCCTGCTCGCACCCTTGCGCCTCGATCAGGGCATCGATTCCGGGCACAGCGAAATAATCGCCCATGATGTGCGGGGCATTCCGCAGGTCTTCGATGGTTTCGAACAGCGGGACCACCATAAGGCCGCCGTGCAGCCCCCCTTCTTCGGATCTCAACGTGCCGGACATCAGCCCGGTCTCCTTCTGAAGCAGCATTACTTCAAGGAGATCGCTAAGGGCCTCAGTGTGCGAGATAATGTAACTCGTGATGGCCCGCACGCCGAATTTCGCCCGGGTCGCCCGCGCCGCATCAAGCACACCAAGCTCACTGGTCACGAGATCAGAATACTTCGCCAACGGCAGACGGAGCAGTCGGGGTTGAGAGAGCTCCGCAACCAAGAGGTGCTGCTTCTGCTCCTCCGACAGCGCAGCGTATTCCGGATGGACTTCAGCGCGTGCAAACAGCTCTGCTATTACGGTTTCGTGGATGTCCGATGACTGCCGCAAGTCGATGCTTGCCAGATGGAAGCCGAACACTTCCGCTGCGCGCCTGAGTGGCGCCAGCCGATGCGTGGTGAGCGACGCACCGTGATGTGCGGCGAGAGACTCTTCGAGTACGCCCAGATCCGCCGCGAAGTCTGCCGCGGACGCGTACGGAGCTTGGCCATCGGGATGCACTCGCGTCGACACAACTGCCTTGCCGAGCCGTTCGTCAGCGCTTCGCGCGAGCCGGGCGTAAATGCCAATCAGCGCGCGCCGGTAAGGTTCGTCTTTCCGGTGCGGAGACACATCTGGTGACGCCTGGGCGAGGCTGTGCAGGGCGGCACTGGATCCCGCCAGAGCATTGGACACGGAAAGTTCCGCGCCCAGGTCATGCACCTGCTGAAGATAGTGTTCAAAGATTACTGCCGCCTGGCGCGCTGCTGCGCGCTCAAGCGTGGCCCCGGTAACGTTCGGGTTGCCGTCGCGATCGCCTCCTATCCAGCTTCCCATCTCAAAAAATGTAGGCAGTCGGCTGTCCAACCCCCGTTCGGCCAAACTCGATTCGATGTCAGCGTAAAGAGCAGGAATCTCGGCAAGAAAAGTCGAGCGGTAATATGCCAGCGCGTTCTCGATTTCGTCTTCAACGGTGAGTCTGGAACCGCGCAGCATGCGCGTCTGCCAAAGCGTTGTTATGCGGGCGTGCAGGGCGAGCTTGTTACGTGAACGCTCCGCCACCGTGAGTTCCTGGTCCCGCTCGGCAAGCAATCGGGCGATCCCGGACTGCGCGTCAAGAATGCTTTTACGGAGTACTTCCGTCGGATGCGCGGTGAGCACTGGAGCAATCAGTGCCGCCTCGAAGAATTGTCTGAGCAGTTCGGGCAGCGCGCCTGGTTGTGTGCGTCGGACGATGCGTTCAATCGCGTAAGCCACAGTACCTGCTTCCGTCGCCGATCCAGCGAGCGCATGAATGCGCTGTCGCCGATTTTGATGTCGATCTTCAGCGATGTTCGCCAGGAACGAGAAATAGCTGAACGCCCGCACAACGCTGACCGTGAGCGAGGGTGACAGCGCCTGGAGAAGCCTGTCCAACATCTCGGCATCGTCGCCACCGTTCTCTCGCCGGAGTTTGACGGCGGTCTGGCGGATAGTCTCGACAACGTCAAACACATCGTGGCCTTCCTGTTGTTGCAGGACGTCACCCAGTAGCCGTCCAAGAAGCCGGACATCCTCAAATAACGGTCTGTCCTTGTCCAGAAAGAAAGACTCAGGGGGCGTAGCAACCTGGCAGACCGAGCCTGATGAATCCGCACACGCGGGTGAAATGCTTTCTCTGTCGTTAAACATGGGGGATTGCACCGTTGATTCGACGCGCGTCGACGCTTGCATACACCGGCTTCTTCGCTGGACGATGGCCATTTCTGCGCCACCATTACTAAATAAAAACCTTCCTATCGATGCTGTCCCAACCCTTTGGCTGACGGCCGCGTGACAGCGGCGCTGAAGTGACGAATCGGCAACTTAATAAAGGGAAAACTGGCGAGGATTCCGGTCCCAGAAGTTCGATCAAACTCGGTCACCCGCCGCAGCTGCCTGGCAGATGGCTGCGAACTCGGTGGCATCCAGCGATGCGCCGCCGACTAGTGCGCCATCAATATACGGCTGGCTGAACAGTGCTGACGCATTTGATGCCCTGACGCTACCGCCATAAATGAGCGGCACCATTCGGAGACGTTCGTCTCGTGCAGTGAGCAAATTTCTGATGAATGCATGCACATCCCGCGCCTCGGTTGGCGTGGCAGTACGACCTGTTCCTATCGCCCACACAGGTTCGTAGGCAATCACGACTCGACGCGATTCAGCGAGGAGCATCTGACCAAGCACATCGTTCACCTGCGTCGATATGATGAGCTCTGTGGTGCCACACTCTCTGTGCTCGAGCGATTCGCCCACACAGATGATCGGAATCAACCCGTGTTCCAGCGCCCTTCGCGCCTTCAGTGCGATCACCGAGGACGTTTCGCCGTGGTAGCTGCGCCGCTCAGAGTGACCAATGATTGCGTACCGGCACCCGAACTCACCGACCATTTGCGCGCTGACCTCGCCCGTATATGCTCCATGAGATTGTGCGGAGATATCCTGCGCCCCCCACCCAATGGTCGAGCCACTTAGCACATCCTGGGCCTGGAAGAGGTAGGGAAATGGCACACAGATGACAGCTTGAACACACTCTGTAGCATGCACAGACTTGCTCAAGGCCTCGAATCGCGCCTGGTTATCGGTCCTCGTTCCATGCATCTTCCAATTACCGACGACCAGTTTGCCTTCGCACGGTTGCTGCAAATTCAAGACACACTCCCTGCCGAAAAGCCCGCAAAAATAACGCCGGGTCTTGCTCCACCAGTCGTGGATATCAAAGGATGTAATTCCGGTTAACGAAACGGCTCGCATTTGACTGTACGATCGAACCGATCAAACGCTTGCTCGATTCATCCGCCTTCGCCGAAACCATCGAGCGGATCGAGAATGCGCGCAGAGCATCGTGAACCGATAGCGTGCCCTCGGCCGAATCCTTGCGCCCTGAAAACGGGAACGCGTCGGGACCGCGTTGACACTGTGTGTTCAGATTGATACGACACACCTGATTGACCAAGACGTCCACAAGTCGCGCGATCTGAGTCGGCTCGTTGCCGAAGATGCTCACCTGTTGTCCGTAATCGGAGGCAATCACGTATTCCAGAGTCTCCTCAATATCGTCGAATGGAGCAACGGGAACAACGGGGCCAAACTGCTCCTCACGAAACAGCTTCATCTTGTCGTTGACCGGATAGACTACCGCCGGATGGAAGAGGGTCTCCACAATGCTGCCGCCACCGGCGTTGACAATCTCTGCACCGTGGCATTGCGCCTCCTGCAGGCACGCCGTCAGGTACTCGCACCTGTCCTTGTCCGGCAGCGGTGTGATAACAACGCCCTCCTCCCACGGCATGCCGCGCTTGAGGTCATTAACAGCCGCAGCGAGCCGCGTCACGAACTCGTCGGCAATTGACCGATGCACAAGAATCATTTTGAGCGCCGTACAACGCTGACCATTGAAGGACAGAGAGCCCCCAATGCATTCCCTCACAACTAGATTCATGTCGGCGTCGGGAAGAATGATCGCCGTGTTCTTCGCGTCGAGCCCGAGCACGGCGCGCAGACGGTTCGACTTTGGATGCTTTTTTTTCAGCTGGTCGGCTACGCGGCTCGATCCAATGAGAGCAAGCACATCGATTTTCCCCGTTTCCATCAAAGCCGGGACCACCTCCGCGCCACTTCCGTATATCGTGTTGACCACGCCCCGCGGAAAGGCACTGCGGAACGCTTCAAGCATTGGCGCATAAAGCAGTGCACCGAATCGGGGTGGCTTGAGCAACACGACGTTGCCCATGATGAGAGCGGGAATCAGGGTCGTGAACGTCTCGTTCATCGGATAGTTGTAGGGCCCCAAACACAACGTAACGCCAATCGGCGAACGCCGGATCTGACCAATCGTCCCATCGACGATCTCGAAGTTCGATCCCTTGTTCTCGAGCTTTTTCAACTCGTCGATCGTGTCCCTGATATACAAGATCGTGCGATCGAATTCCTTCTCGGAGTCCTTCAGTGTCTTGCCGATCTCCCACATGATCAGGTTGACAATCTCCGCGCGCCTCGCGAGGATTTGGGTTGTAAAGTCCTCTACACAGTCGATACGACGCGCGACAGACATCGTCGGCCAGACCCCGCGACCACTGTCGTATGCTGCTACGGCAGCCGACAGCGCAGATAGAGCTTCCCTAGCACCTGCCTCTGGTATGCTCCCGAGCTCGCAGGGCGTGAAGCGGCCATCCGCATCACCGACGACGATTGCCGACCTGACAGGACGCATTGCTCCCGCCCATGGTTCAATTCGACCATCGACGAGAAAGCTGCGTTGATGGAGCGGTTCTTTGATGCGGCATGCTTCAGGTATCTCGTCTTCCTGCGCGAAGACCGTCGCAACAGTGTCATTCATGCTCATACTGCCCACCCTTCGTTGTTAAATCCAAAAGCCCGCCGGTTTGACTTAATCGAAAACCAATTGCGAGGTAGCCGAGCGGGAGCGTGCCCCCAAGCTCGCTTGCTTGAGCGGGCCGAAGAGGCGATCGGCCTTCAGGAGCAAAACGGTCAATCGAGTGGCTCGATTAGAGCGCCGATGCATCACTGCCGCGGTGCGCACACGCGATCGCCGGGAGCTTAACCTCACTCCCCCGGGATCTGCCCTCCCGAGCAGAGATCAAGCACCCATTTCGCCCGGTATCAGCCTGCTCAAACGGAGAATGTCCGGAAGCCCGAAATCGCTTACTGTCGGCCTATCGACACCGCGTTGCAGCGCGATCCTGGTCGCAATGTCGAAGGCCACCATCCTTTCTCGCAGGAGTGCGCTAAGGCCTTGTGCAAGGATTTCCTGGTCTGCCACCGACAGGTCAGGGTGAGCGAGAATGTGAGCTGACATGAACAGGCTCCTCGTACATGACGCAAGCGTTCCCGAGGATACGATTGCGCGTGGTTTGCGATCTGATCCCTGCTGCTTCCGCCTGGCCGATGGCGAGAGTCCTACCTCATGCACCATCTGTCCAACGCGTAACGGTCAGAAAGCAAACCCGGGGACGGTATGGCGACACAGCCGCCACGATTGAATCCAGTTTATTTGTGATCACAGATTGGGGCAAGTATTTTTGCATATTTTCGCCCGGCTACAACTCACGGCATTGCTGCCACCGCGCACCAGATGCACGCCCGGGCGCAACCAAATGAATGTACGAAACTGGACGACCGCGCGGAGATCCTGAATTGCCAGTTGCCTCAGGGTACTGAGGCACGAACTCGACACCCGATGCCGGGGCGCGAACCCTGAACGGGACCTGCGAGGTTTTGAGCCGCAACAACCTCCCATCCCGGTCGGCGTTTGACTGCATTCGTGCGTGCAAGCAGCACCGACGACCGACACTCGCTTCTCCTCCGGGTGGACGACGAGGATCACTCGCTACGCAGAGTCGTCCAGACTCCGCCATCGCGATTCGACCGGATCGAGGCGTCGATGAATTCGATAACCTTGACACCATCGTCGACTGTCGGAAATTTCGGGACAACATCCGACTTCCCCTGCAGACGTGCAGTGATTGCCTCCGCTACGTCCGAATAGAGATTTGCGAAACACTCAAAGTATCCTTCCGGAAGACCCGCAGGCAAACGCGTTGAACGTGCGGCAGCTTCGCTTCGCCCGGCACTCCCCCGCGAAAGAATCTGAGGACGTTCCCCATAGATGCTAAGGATGAGCCTGTCCGCGGTTTCGTGCCGCCAGACCAAACCACCGCGCTCACCATATATCGAGATCTCGAGGTTCTGTTCCTCTCCCGGGGCAACCTGAGAAGCCCAGATGCTGCCACGTGCCCCTCCGTTATATCGGATCATGACTTGCGCGTGATCATCGACAAGGCGCCCCTCGACAAACGTACATAGCTCGGCACACAGACTCTCGACGTCGAGTCCAGATATAAACTGCGCGAGGTTAAACGCATGTGACCCGATATCGGCAACGCACCCCGCCATTCCACCCAGCGCCGGGTCCCCCCGCCATTTCGCCTGACGGTGGCCGCTTGTCTCGAGACTGGTGGTTAGCCACTCCTGCGCATACGAAACCTTGACAGTGCGGAGTTTGCCCAACACCCCGGATGCAACGAGTGCCCGTGCCTCCCGAACCATCGGATATCCCGTGTAGTTCTGGGTGACGCAAAAGACCACGCCTGCTTCACGCGCAATCGCCGCGAGCTTGCGAGCCTCTTCCAGCGTGGTGCATAGCGGCTTGTCGCAAATGATGTTGAATCCGCGTCGAGCGAATGCTTCTGCGATCGGATAGTGCAGATAGTTCGGGGTTACGATCACCACAGCATCAATGCGATCGGCGCGTTCAGCCTCCCGCTCCGCCATCTCGTTGTAGTCGAGATATGTCCGCTCCGTCGGAACACGCAGAAGCCGGGCCGAGGCAACCGCCTCTTCGTGGATCTCCGAGAACACACCCGCAACCAGTTCGTACCGGTTATCCAGCCGCGCGGCAGCTCGATGCACTCCGCCGATAAAGGCGCCCAGACCTCCTCCGACCATTCCCAGACGCAGCACCCGATCGTCGCGCATCTCCGCGGTGACCGGAATATCAAGTGTTGACACCTTTCCCATGCTCATAAATGCCTCCGATTAGCACCGTTCCGAAGGTGAGCTATAACCTGATGGCTATTTTCGCCACACGTTATAGATTTGGTATCCTGAATTAATAAGATCGTCTGATCCCTCAAACGTGATATCCCACAATGCAACTATCTGCCCTCTTGCTCGTCGCCCTCTCGTTCTATGCGGTGAGCAATTACGCACTCGAAAACGGGTTGCCCTGAGCGAGCGTATGAGCTCAGATTTGCATTCTTACTGTGATCACAGACAATGGTAGCCAAATCGAGGTTGCCCCGCAAGGGTGAAAACCTCTATCCGTTGCGGGGCAGATTCCGCTATGGCCGGCGGCAACCAAGGCAAGGTCGGCGCCGGGCGTGAGCGGCATGAGGAACGCCGCCAGGCGACCGCGGCCACGCCATTATTCCGTCTGCTTTTCCGAGCATTTGGCCACCCGGTGTTGCCGCGGTTCCGGTGAGCTGCTCTTCGCGTCCATCCGTGCCTGCGCGACTACGAGAACAATCGCGATCCCCATTACCGTCGTCGCCGCAAGGGATCGGAATCCGGCATGGTTCAATTCGATCACTTCGACATACGCTAACGACAGTTTTACGAACGGGCTGAACTAGCTGTCAGTTATCGAAACGACCTCCGCACCCCGATCCTTCGCGGCGGTGGCCAGATCTAGGGTAATCGAATTGTAGGGGCTGAAACTGATTCCGAGGAGAACGTCATCTTTTGAAAGACAGCCCATCGGATCAAACGCAGTTGAGCCAATATTGTCTACCAGCACGTTCCTGATGCCCTGCTGGCGCAGCGTCAGCGACATGTAACTTGTGACCGGGAAGGCACGCTTGCTTCCGACTACATAGATCATCTGCGCCTTGGCGAGTATCGAGACGATCTTCTCAAATGAGCTCTCGCTGAAATCCTCCTGTATTCGAACCAGCGATTCCTGACTTGCCGGGACCAGGCCGGCAATGTAAGGCGATACACCGGAGGAGTCCAGACCGGGAATCGCTATAGCGCCGGATCGCTTTGCCGGGGATGATGCCTTCAGTTGGGCTTTGAAGACCTCCTGCAAGTCATAAAACCCTGCATATCCAAATGACTGCGCAAAAAGTACGGGGGAAGGCTGGACGCCCACCTGCTCGGCGATACTGCTGATCTATCAAAGGGCAACCTCCGTGGGATGCTGTCACATGAATATGCCCGCCTGCCGGAGTCGCTTGGGCAAGCTGGAAATTCCCGAAGACAACACCGCCCGCAGTTCCTCGTAGGTTGTCGGCATGGAATGTCCAAGCGGATTAGGACCATTGACGGCTGGCCGTTTCTATTGCATGTACAGGTTGCTCCAGCGGTGTGATTGCACGCCTCACCGTGAGCAGAGTCGCCAGGGATCGAAGGAGGCACAAATGTGTCCGCAACAGCACAAGATGAGGTGCGTTAGTCGGACCACCACAACTGTGAATCATTTTCCGCGCCGCACTGGTGATGTGGTGCGCATCACCGGTGCGGCGTCGTTTCTTCCTCGAATCCACGTCAGCCGTCACCGCCCCCAAGGTCAATGCGAGGCTATCCGTGGCCGCTGGACAGTTGGACACTCGCCGGACGGAAGAACCGGATGATCTGCGATCCGGCTCTCACCCCGTCCGGATTTTCACCTATGACCGGCTGGGGTCGCCGCCAAACACCCATTGCTCCTGGTCAATCAGGGCTCCAGTCATCGGCAAAGACGCGTCGCTCAGCAGGAACAAGGCGAGTCTGGCGACGTCGTCGCTCGAGAGCAGGCGCCCAAAGGGCTGCTGTTCGCCAGCCGCCTTGAGCCACTCCTCGCCTTTTCCGAGGGTATTCGCCTGCATGTCCCTTTCCCCCGGAGTATCCGCCCAACCCATGTTGATACCGTTGATGCGGATGCGATCGAACCGGTGCGCCTGGGCGGCATTCTTTGTGAGCAACGCAAGTGCAGCCTTGGTGGACGAGTAGATCGCAAGGTCCGTTTTTCCAATATGTGCATTCATTGAAAGAATGTTGACGATCGTGCCCGCCCTGCCCTGCTCGCGCATAACCTTGATACATTCCTGCATCAGAAACGTCGGTGCCTTTACGTTCACCTGGTAAAGACGGTCCCATAGCGCACTCGTGGCTGTCAGCACTGATGCGCGATCGGTGAGGCCCGCCGAATTAACCAGCGCGTCGACCCTCCCAAACTTCTTGATGCAGGCATCAACGATGGTCGGGGCGGCACGATCGTCGGCGAGATCGACCCTCACAAATTCCGCCTTTCCGCCAAG
>DASVNP010000106.1:0-27526 GCA_036383775.1 Paraburkholderia sp.
CGCCGCTTGTCGACGCCGCGCCGGCCGGCGGCGCGACGCGCAGCACCTGGCCGACCTCGATGCTGTCAGGGTTGGCCAGATTGTTCCAGCGCACGATGCTTTGCACCGGCTGCCGGTTGCTGCGCGCGATCTTCGACAGCGTATCGCCCCGTTCGACCCGATAAAAGCCCGGCCCCACCGGCGGCGCGGACCCGCACGCGGCGAGCAGCGCCACCAGCGACGCGCAGGCGAGCCGCTTCATGATTCTTGTTGTTCCCAGCATTGGACCTCGCAAAGCGCTGCCGCGCGCCGATCCTGATCACGCGACAGGTGGATGCAAAGCGTCCGATTCTAACGGTTTTGCGCTGCAACAAACGAAAACCGGGCAGCGAAGCGGCTCACGACGCAGCACATATCAGCGCGAAACCGCCTGCGCAACACCACGTGCAAAGGCTGGAATCACCCGAGCTTCGCCACGTTGATGCGCAGCGCGGCGACCTCGGTCTGCCCGGGTTCGAGCCAGCGCAAACCCTTGCCGTTGTGGATCGCGTCCGGCAGGCCAAGCCACGGTTCGACGCAGTAGAAGTCCGACTCCGCGGCTTCGGTCCATGTCGTGACCGCGTACCAGGGCACCGAGCCCGGTCGTTGCAGGTCGATGGTGATGACCCGGTTCAGACCCGGCGCAATGAGCCGAACCGGGTGGTCCGGTGTGCCGGCGAGACAATGGAAGCGGTCGTGAATGCGCGCTTCGTCGAGCGTATAGCGCGCTTCGCCCGGTTCGGCGGCGCTAATCGAGCCGTCCTCCTGCTGGAAAACCCGTTCGGTGCGCGGCAACTCCAGCGAGGTCTCGCCACGCTGCGTGTGCGGCAGCGTGAAGTAGAAGTGATGGCCCGCGTAGTAGGGCAGGCGCGCGTGCCCGGTATTGGTGGTGGTGAACGTCACGTCGAGCGTGTTCGCGTCCGCGAGGCTATAGGCGGTCTCGAACCGGAAGCCGAAAGGGTAGCCGCCGTGGGTTGCTTTGCTGTCGGTCAGGATCAGGCGCAGGCCGGCGCCGTGCACGTTGGCGTGGGCTTCGAACGGCAGGTCGCGCGCGAAGCCGTGCATCGGCAGTTCGCGGACCGTGCCTTTGGCGTCACGCCAATAGCCGATCTTGCCGTCGACGCGATGCCGGCCGAGAAACGGAAAGAGCAACGGGTTGCCGCCGCGAATCCGCGCGGGTTGGCTCCAATCGGCGCGCTCCGGCCAATGGATGACCGCTTCGCCATCGATCGTCCACGACATCAGGCGGCCGCCGGCTTGCGGCGCGAAACGGAGCACGGAGCCGTCGTGGGCGATCTCGAGAATGTCCTGTTGCGGAGAGAGGGGCATGGTCGATGGGCTAATGGATAGAGAGGTTGATGGTGGTTCGAACACGTCGCAAGCATGCCATGCAAGGGTTGCACTCCTTCGCCCGCAAGCCATGCGAAAGATCGATTTTGCGCTGCTTTCTGCTACGGGGAAACCCTTCTGGGGAAATTGCGGGTGTCGTGAGAGCGCCATCCTTGCTGATAATCCGTTCGACTGCCCGATCATTTCGACGACCGGGTGAGACCGGCTCAGGAGGCTTTATGGATCTCGCAATGGCAATGGGTGTGGCGTTGTTCGGCATGTTCGCGGCAAGCACCGCCTACTTCTTTTACAAACTCGAGCGCTGATCCGCAGCATTGCTCCATCGCCTCGCCTCGCCTCGCCGGTTTGTCTCCTGGCGTCAGGCGTAAGACACACGTTTTAAGCATCACGCATCTCTTCTGATCACGGGGCGGCTCATCGCGGCGCCCGTTTCTTTTTCTGCGGCGTAACAACGGTGTCGAGTTGTGACGCAGCGCGTCAAAATATCCCCGAATGTGGCCTAAACGCTTGGCGCTGTCATTGCAGCCAGGCATAATCGGTGCGCCTTTGACGTGCCGGCCGCGTTATTCCGGCGCGCTGTCCCCGACATTTTCCTTACAAGGACGCCGCGTGAACCTGTCGTTTCTGATCTTCCTGAGCGTGCTGCAAGGCGTCACCGAGCTGTTTCCGGTGAGCAGCCTCGGCCATACGTTGCTCGTGCCCGGCCTGTTCGGCATGCATATCGACAAACACGCGCCGCAGCTGCTGCCATTCCTCGTCGCCCTGCATCTCGGCACGGCGGTCGCATTGCTGTGGTACTTCCGCGAACGCTGGGTCGCTCTGGTGCGCGGCTTCTTCGGCTCGTTCGGCGGCCGTGGTAACGATGACGCGCACATGATGTGGGCACTGATCATCGGCACGATTCCGGCAGGCCTCGTCGGACTGCTGCTGGAAAAACGACTCGAGCGGATTTTTCACGACCTGCGGATCGTGGCGATCGCGCTGATCGTCAACGGCGTGCTGCTGTGGATCGGCGATCGTCTGCAACGCTCGCGCTCGCATCAAGCGCCGGAAAAGCTGACGTTCCGCCAGGCGTTCTTCGTCGGTCTCGCGCAGGTCGGCGCGCTGATTCCGGGTTTCTCGCGCAGCGGTCTGACGATGATCGCCGGCAATGCCGCCGGCCTCACCACGGAGAAGGCCGCCGAATTCTCGTTCCTGCTCGGCACGCCGATCATCTTCGCGGCCGGCGTGCTCGAATTGCCGAAGCTGTTTCATGCGCCCGGCCAACTGGCGGACGCGCTGCTGGGCGGCGTGCTGACCGCGATCGCCGCGTATCTGAGCGTGCGTTTCCTGATGCGCTATTTCGAGGGCCGCGGGCGCCTCGCTTCGTTCGGCGTCTATTGCGTGATCGCCGGCGCCGTGTTCCTCGGCTGGTTCATGTTGCATCCGCAGCCGGTCTGATGGCGTTCGCCTCGCCCGCCGCCGCGTGCTGGCGGGCAGGGCGTGATCGGTTATAATCCGGGCCCGGCTCAACCTGCCGGGCCCGTTTGTTTTGTGACGGGGTGATCGTCGGTTGGACGCTCAGTAGACCGCGCGCCATGGGCCGGGATTTCCTGTACCAGGCGTGGTCAGTTAGAATTTCGTTATACCGTGAACCCTGCAGCTTGCTGGTGCACAGGGTCGAAAGCCCGAAAGCGGCTTCTCATTGCGGGCGATGCACGTCGTGCGTGGTTGCATCGCCTCTCCTCATTACGGCAGTAGCTCAGCTGGATAGAGCATCGGCCTTCTAAGCCGAGGGTGGTGGGTTCGAGTCCCTCCTGCCGTACTTTTCATGCCCTGCATGCGCGCTCGTCGCGCGGCAGGACATCGTCGCCGCTCTGCCACCGCTACACCGCCGCTACGCCAGCGCCTGTACGTCGATCGAATCAACCCGGTCCGGATAGAACGCAAGGTGCTGCGCAATCTCCTTCACCGCCGCGTAGGGCGACTCGTAAGTCCACACCGCATTGACCGTCCGTTCGCCGCCCAGCGGAATGCTGTAGTACGCGCAATCGCCCTTGTACGGGCAGTAGGTCATGTGATCGGTGCGCTCCAGCAGCGCCATCTCGACGTCGTGGCGCGGAACGTAATACACCGCGGGGTAGGACGATTCGCGCAGCACCAGTGCCTTGTTCGTATCGACAATCACCTTGCCGGCTACCTTCACGATCACGCGGGCGTTGGCGGGCTCGACCGTGATCGGGTGATCGGGGCCTGGCACCTTGAGGTTTTTTCCAGCCATGTCGATGAACTCCTCGCTAAGTTGACAACCAAGGGGGCAACCAGGTGGACAAGCAAGTGAACAAGCCTGCACCACGGAATGGAGCATCCCGCCCCGCTACCAGCGAAGCGAGACGATAACGTTCTCGGTCGAAGCATACGCCGCTCATGAAAACGCGTCGGACTCCGCTCAGCAAACATAAAAAAGGGCAGCCGAAGCTGCCCCGTGACAGTCCCGCCGTGTGGCGGAGTGTTGCTTAACGTCTGAATCGTCCGTCAGATATCTGACGCCGGCTCATCTTCGCTTACTGCTTGAGGTTGAGCGCGGCCGTCAGGTCGCCCATCGGTTTGCTGCCATTGCTGACGAGGGCCGCGTCGCGCGCCGCGATACCCGGCAGGGTCGGCAGCGAGAAGCGTCGCGTGATGAAGCGCAGGATCGACGTGGTGTCGTATTGCGTGTGATCGACATAACCCGGCTTCGCGTACGGCGAGATGATGAGCGCCGGAATGCGCGTGCCCGGACCCCAGCGGTCCGCTTTCGGCGGCGCCACGTGATCCCAGAAGCCGCCGTTTTCGTCGTAAGTCACGACCACCAGCATGTTGCTCCACTGCGGGCTCTTTTGCAGATGCGAGATCACGTCCGCGATGTGCTGGTCGCCCGAGGCGACGTCGGTGTAACCCGCGTGTTCGTTCAGGTTGCCTTGCGGCTTGTAGAACGACACTTGCGGCAGCGTGCCGCCGTCGATCGCCTTGATGAACTCGGAGCCGGCGAGACCACCGTCGAGCAGGTGCTGCGTGCGATTGGCCGTGCCCGGCGCGAGGTCGGCGAAGTAGTTGAACGGCTGATGATGCGGCTGGAAGTTCGGTGCCGTCAGATTCGCGCCGTAGATCACGTTGGACGTGCCGTTCTGCGCCGCCGACACCGCCGCGCCCCACGCGCCGCCGTACCACGCCCACGACACGTTCGCGTTGTTCAACAGATCGCCGATGTGCTGCTGCGTCTGCGCCGGCAGGGTGGTGGCCAGGCTCGGATCGGCCAGGCGCGCGTCGCCGCCCGAGGCCGCCTTGTTGCCGCTCGGCTGATACGGCGCCTGCATGGTGTTGATCGCGTAGAAGTCAGGCGTGAGGTTGCCCGACAGCACGTATTTCGGCGGCCCGCTCAGTGCCGAAGCCGGCGAGTTGGAGGCGACTTTCAGCGTGACGCCGTCGGCTTCCACCGACGAGATCGACCCGGCCGCCGGGCTCTTGTCCGCGTTCGGATAAGTCGGCGTGCACGCGCATACCAGCCACTGGTGGTTCAGGAACGAGCCGCCGAACGCACCCATGAAGAAGTTGTCGGCGAGCGTGTACTGCTGGGCGATTTTCCACAGCGGCAGCTTGTCGGCGTTGAGCGTGTAGTGGCCCATCACGAGGCCGCCCGAATCCGCCCACGCGGCGAACTTGTCGTTCTTGCCGCCGTTGATCTGCATCTGGTTCTCGTAGAAACGGTGATACAGGTCGCGCGTGGTAGCCGTAATCGGCGTGTTGAAACCCTTCGGATCGTCAATGGCGAACGGGCTGTTCGGAAGATTAGCCGTCATCGCCTGGGTGACGACCGGCGTCACGCCGGTTTGCGTCAAGCCGTTCCATACCATCGGCAGCGTCGCGAGCGGCGTGCCGTTGCGGTCCACCTGCGCAGCGCCTGCCGGCGTCACGTTCTGCAGACCGTTGGCGCCCGGGAAGTTGCCGTACAGATTGTCGAAGCTGCGGTTTTCCGCGTAAATCACCACGACAGTCTTGATCGCCGTGATGTTCGGTTGCGTGACTTCGTCGCCGCCGCACGCGGACAGGCTCAACGCGGCAGCGATCGCGATAGGCGTCGCGAAAATCAGTTTCTTGTTCATTAGATTGGGTTTCTCTCTCTCGCGTTGTGGACGGGCCGCGTGTACTCCTTACACGACTGGCCGCCGGCGAAAGTTTGACGACGGAGTTTGACAGAAAGATGTAATTAATTACGAATTGCTTCTGTCTACGGAGTTTCGTTGGCTATATGTCATTCGAGCGACATGCAGATGAAATACGCTCGCGGACTTCACTCAAGCAAACTCATCACTTTTTTATGCGGCCAAGTTTGACGGGGATTCGGAAAATAATGGCTCAGGCCGCAGCGTGGCAAGGCGCCATGGCTGCGCCGAAGCGCATGCGGCTGGCAACCGCATGTGTGCTCGCGGCTACGACCATGGCCCTTGCCGCGTGTGATGCGGGTGCGCCGGATGCTGGCGCCATCAGCGGCGCGGCGCATTCGTCCGCGCCCGTCGCCGCATCCGCCGTGCAGGTGGCTGCGCATGGAGCCGGCCAGTCCCGCGCGCAAGTCTACGAATCCGTGCGGCAGATGACGGCGCTCGGCAAGCAACTGTTTTTCGACGCGTCGCTGTCCGGTTCGGGCAAGCTGGCTTGCGCGTCGTGCCACAGTCCGGAGCATGGGTTCTCGCCGGCCAACGCGTTGTCGGTGCAACTGGGCGGCAACGATATGCACCGCACCGGCATGCGCGCCGCGCCGACGCTGAAGTATCTGCAAGCGGTGCCGGCGTTCGCCGAGCACTATCATGAGTCGGACGACGAAGGCGACGAAAGCGTGGACGCAGGGCCGACCGGCGGCCTCACGTGGGACGGCCGGGTCGATCGTGGCGGCGAACAGGCGCGCATTCCGTTGCTGTCGCCGTTCGAGATGGGTAGCACGCCGGCCGGAGTGGCCGCCGCGGTGAAGGCCGCGCCGTACGCAGACGCTTTCCGCGCGGCCTTCGGCGAACACATTTTCGAGAGCGACGACGCCACCTTCAAAGCCGTGCTGCAAGCGCTCGAAACCTTCGAGCAGACGCCCGAGCTCTTCTATCCGTACACCAGCAAGTACGACGCCTATCTGGCAGGCAAGGCGCAGCTGACCCAAGCCGAGCTTCGCGGCCTGCAACTATTCAACGACGAAAAGAAGGGCAATTGCGCGAGCTGTCACATCAGCCAGCGCACCATGGACGGCGCGCCGCCGCAGTTCAGCGATTTCGGCCTGATCGCGATCGGGGTGCCGCGCAATCGCGCGCTATCCGTGAACCGCGATCCCCATTTCTACGACCTCGGCGCCTGCGGGCCGGAGCGCACCGACCTGAAAGGGCGCGCCGAATTTTGCGGCATCTTCCGCACGCCGACGCTGCGCAATGTGGCGTTGAAGAAGAGCTTCTTCCACAACGGCATCTATCACTCGCTCGATCAGGTGGTGCGTTTTTATGTGGAACGCGACACGAACCCGGAAAAGTTCTATCCGGTCGTGAAGGGCAAAGTGCAAAAGTTCGATGATTTGCCGCAGCGCTACTGGGCCAATCTGAATACGGAGCCGCCGTTCGACCGCAAGCCGGGCGAGAAGCCGGCGCTCGACGAGGCCGAGATCAAGGACGTGGTCGCGTTTTTGAATACGCTGACGGATGGCTATAAAGCCGCCAACTGAGTGCTCGTGCGTTGACGAGGGGGATGCGAAGCCGGCGTTGCGGCGGCTTGCGCTGTCGAAGCCGCGCTCAGTGGCGCGCGCTGACGAGAATGTAGTAGCAGACAACCAGCAACAGGGCGAAGGACAGCAGCAGGCAGGCGGTGCCGGCGCGCATCAGCAGCCTGGGCCAGTTCGTCTGGGGCAATCCGTCGAGACGCACTATGCGCCGCGCGAATCCGGGATCGATGCTAATGGAGATCGGCGCGAGCATCACGCACAGCAGTGCGAGGGTGACGGCCAAGGTTTCAAGGGAGAGATAGGTGTCCATGGTGCAGCGGGGTTAGCTCGACTGGCGCGCGAGGCGCAACAGAACAATATTAGGAAAGCGTTCCGCGAGGCGATATGGGAAGTGTCCTAAATGGTCCGGGATATGTCCTAGATTAATTGGAGCCGTCACCGCTGATCGCTCAAGCCATGGAAAGCGCCGCAGCGCTCACCCGCTTGCCGTGGATCACCGCGAGGCCGCTCCACGCGGCGATCTCAGGGGGCGGCATGCTATGCTTTTGAGGTCCAGATCGCGAGTCGCCGCAGGCGCGCTCGAGGCCGCCCCAACACTTTCGAGGAGAACCCTTCATGTCGATACGTACCCGTGTCCTGTTTAACCTGAGCGTTGGCAGCCTGCTGCTTGGCGGTGTGATTGGCGCGCAAGCGGCGAACCTTGGTTTTCTGAACGACACGCCGATCACCTACATGAAGCCGCGCGATGTCGACTCGATCAAGCTGGCCGTCATCAAAGCACTGGACGACGAGAAGGACGGCGAAACCACGAACTGGGTCAACGAAGGCACCGGCAATAGCGTGAAGATCGACGCGGTGATTACGATGGCCAGCACGGCCAAAGACGGCGACCGCACCTGCCGCGACGTCGGCGTCGTGCTGAACGCGAAGGGGCAATCCATGAACCTGCGCCCGCAATTCTGCAAGCAGGGCGGCGGCGCATGGCAACTGCAGAAAAAGCACTGAGGATGCAGGTGGTGAGGGCGGCGCGCATTGGCTTGCAGCCGGTGCGCCTTGAAGTCCCGGTGGGATGTTCGCGTGGGGCGGTGCGGTGATGAGCGCGCGAGTTGTCTCGTGCGGCATCGTCTTGCTCGACCCGGACGGCCGGGTGCTGCTCGCGCACGCCACTGAAACGTCGCACTGGGACATTCCGAAAGGGCACGGCGAGGAGGGCGAAGCGCCGCGCATCACGGCGTTGCGTGAGATGGTCGAGGAGACCGGTATTGCCATCGCCCCGGAACGTCTCACGGATCTTGGCCTGTTCGTCTACCGGCGCGACAAGGACCTGCATCTGTTTGGCGCGCGTGCTGCCGCCGACGAACTCGATCTGGGCGCGTGCATCTGCACGTCGCTCTTTCCGCGCCGTTCCGACGGCACGCTGATTCCCGAAATGGATGCCTACCGCTGGGCCGCACCGGACGAAGTCGATCAGTATGCGAGCCGCAGTCTTGCGCGTCTCTTTCAGACCACGCTATCGCTTGCGGCGCTGCACAGATCGCTCTAGCGCTCATGCCGGCGGTGGTGCGTGCGTGGCGCACGCTAGCAGCGCGGCGCTTTAGTCGAGCGCGTGGTCGTTCGGATGCGCGAACAGTGCGCGGTTCTGTTCCGAGAGCGGGAAATTCAGATTGATGCCACGCGGCGGAATCGGCTGCGTGAACCATTGCTTGTACAGGCGTTCCGCATCCCCTGAGGTCTGGCCGCGCGCGATCACACCGTTCACCAGGGTGCGGAAGGGTTCATCGCCCTTGCGGAACATGCACGCATAAACCTCATAGCCAAGCGGCGTGCCGATCACGACGAAATCGTCGGGCCGCGGGTCAGTTGCCTTGAAACCGTACACGATCGGCTCGTCCATCACGAAGGCCACGGCCCGGTCCTCCTTGAGCGCGGCAAAGGCGTCCGAATGGTCACGCGCACTGGAGATGCGCATGTTCAGATGCTTGTCGGTGTTCAGGCGGCGCAGCAGGCGCTCGTCCGAGGTGCCCGCGGTCGTTACCACCGGCTTGCCGGCCAGGTCCTGAAAATCCGTGATGCCGCTGCCCTTGCGCACGATCATGCGTACGGCGTACTGAAAGAAGCTGTTCGAGAACGCGGCTACGTTTTCTCGTTCCACCGTGTGGGTGGTCGAGCCGCATTCCAGATCGATCTGGTTGTTCAGTAGCATCGGCGTACGGTTCGATGACGTCACGGTGATTTCGCGCACCTTCAGTTGCGGCATGCCGAGCGTCTTTTTGATCTCGTCGACGATCTGCAGCGCGATGGTCTGCGAGTAGCCGACCGTGCTCTTGCCGTCGAAGTACGAGAACGGAATCGACGCTTCCCGGACGCCGAGCACGACCACACCGTCGTCGTGGATTTTCTTGAGCGTGCCGGTGAGTTCATCCGCGCGGGCGGTGTCGGCGAGCGACGCCGCGCCGAACGTGACCAGCGCCATCACGGCGCAGCGTGCGCCGTGGGCAAAACGTGCGGCGCGCGCGCGGCCTGTACCGTGCATGCCCCCGATACTTGCCCCGCGGCGGGCTGCAATACTCATTGGACCTCCTGGACTGGCGTGCGCAAACGGCCGCGCCGTCACCGTGGATGGAACATGCTGCAACGAAACGGCGTGCATCTTTCGAAAAAGATGCACGCCGAATTCAACTTCAAATGCGTTACGAGCGGATTCGCTCCAGCTTACGCCGGCTTGCCCCAACTGTCGCGCAAGCTGACGATCCGGTTAAATACGGGCTTACCCGGCTTCGAATCGACGCGGTCGGCGACGAAGTAGCCATGGCGCTCGAACTGATAGCGTTGTTCCGGCAGTGCGTCGCGTGCGCCCGGTTCAAGGTAGGCGTTGACGACCCGCTTCGAATCCGGATTCAGCGCTTCGAGGAAATCACGGCCACCGGCGTCCGGCTGCGGCTCCTTGAACAGCCGGTCGTAGATGCGCACTTCCGCCGGGCAGGCGGCGGCCGCGCTGACCCAGTGAATATTGCCCTTGACCTTGTAGTTGTTCGCGCCTTCGGTGCCCGACTTGCTGTCCGGGAAGTAGTTGCAATGCACCGCGACGACGTTGCCGTTCTCGTCCTTGTCGGCACCCGTGCACTCGATCACGTAGCCGTAGCGCAGGCGGACCTTGTTGCCCGGGAACAGACGGAAGTAGCCCTTCGGCGGGGTGTCGGTGTAGTCGTCGCGCTCGATCCACAGCTCGCGCGAAATCGGAAACTCCCGCACGCCCATTTCCGGATGATGCGGGTGCACCGGCGCGTTGCACGGCTCGGCGAGGTCTTCCGGGAAGTTGTCGATGATCAGCTTGACCGGATCGAGCACGGCGGCCGTACGCGGCGCTTTCTCGTCCAGATCGTCGCGCAGGGCCCCTTCGAACACGCTCATGTCGATCCACGAATCGACCTTGGTGACGCCGATGCGCTCACAAAACAACTGGATCGATTCCGGCGTGAAGCCGCGGCGCCGCACACCGACGATGGTCGGCATGCGCGGATCGTCCCAGCCGTCCACGTGGCCTTCGGTCACGAGTTGCAGCAGCTTGCGCTTGCTGGTGATCGCATACGTCAGGTTCAGGCGCGAGAACTCGATTTGTTGCGGCAGCGGGCGGGTGAAAATGCCGGCTTCAGCAAGCTCATTCAGAATCCAGTCGTACAACGGACGATGGTCTTCGAATTCCAGTGTGCACAGCGAATGCGTGATGTTTTCCAGCGCGTCCGAAATGCAGTGCGTGTAGTCGTACATCGGGTACACGCACCATGCGTCGCCGGTACGGTAGTGATGCGCGAAACGGATCCGGTAGATCACCGGGTCGCGCATATTGAAGTTCGGCGACGACATGTCGATCTTCGCGCGCAGCACGTGCTCGCCTTCCTTGAACTCGCCGGCCTTCATGCGGCGGAACAGGTCGAGGTTCTCTTGCACCGAGCGCTCGCGGAAGCGCGAGGGCGTGCCCACTTCCGTGGCCGAGCCGCGGTTCGCGCGCATTTCTTCGGCCGACTGGCTGTCCACATACGCCTTGTCGCGTTCGATCAGCAGTTCGGCGAATTCGTACAGCTTGTCGTAGTAGTCGCTCGCGTAATAGAGCTCTTCCTTGCCGCCTTTTTCCCATTCGAAGCCGAGCCAGCGCACCGCGTCGATGATCGAATCGACGTATTCGACGCTTTCCTTTTCCGGATTGGTGTCGTCGAAGCGCAGATGGCACACACCGCCGTAGCTGCGCGCCACGCCGAAATTCAGGCAGATGCTCTTGGCGTGACCGATATGCAGATAGCCGTTCGGCTCGGGCGGAAAGCGCGTTTCGACGCGCTGGCCCCACTTGCCCGTGCGGTTGTCGTCGTCAATGATGTTGCGGATGAAATTGGATGCCGCTGGCGCGTCGTTGCGTTCGGTATTCATGCGAGAAGGAGAAAGTCTGTCGGGGAAGCGTAATGCGCCCACTAATCTGTTGATTCTACCTGACGAGTCCCTTTACGACAGGCGAATGCGGCGTACAGCCAACGTTTGAGCGGTTTTGGCGCGGATTCGGGGGTCTGTCGGCGCTGTAACAGGAGGTAAAACGGTTTGTTGACGCGCTCGCCGCCGACTTAGGATGCGAGCGGCGCGGGTTCGCCCGCCAGCGCCGTGTGATTTTTCGCGCGGTTCATGCACCATGGCGCCCTCAGTTGCCGGAGTTTCTCGGATGTCTGTCCCGACACGCGCGCCTCGCGCGCCTTTCACCTCTCTCTCTCTGGCCCGGATCGTGACGGTTTCGGCCATGCTGGCCGCGTTCACCGGCGGCGTCGTCGCACCCGCGTCCGCGCTGGCGAAAACGCCGCCGCCCAAGGCCGTGCTGGACGCGTCGGCGGTGGCCGTGCCGGATCGCTACAGCGCCGACACCGCCCAGCAGATTTTCGCCGCCGGCGGCAATGCGGTGGACGCCGCCGTGGCCGTTGCTTTCACGCTGGCTGTGACCTCCCCGGATGCGGGCAACCTCGGCGGCGGCGGGTTCATGACCGTGTTCATGGATGGCAAGCCGTACTTTCTCGACTACCGCGAGCGTGCGCCGCAGCAGGCGACCCGCGACATGTATCTCGACGACAAGGGCAACCTGCTGCCCGGCATGAGCGCGGTCGGCCATCGCGCGGTGGCGGTGCCGGGCACGGTCGAGGGCATGTGGGAGGCCCAGCAGCACTTCGGCAAACTGAAGTGGAAGCAGGTGCTCGCGCCCGCGATCCGCTACGCCACGGACGGTTTTCAGGTCGAGCCGTGGCTGCAGCAGCGCCGCGACGTGGCGGCGAAGAATTTCACCGGCAGGACCAACTTCGACGCCTACTTCTCGACGCTCAAAGCGGGCGTGACCTACCGCCAGCCCGAACTTGCCCAAACGCTGTCGCGCATTGCAAGCGATGGCGGGCGTGAGTTCTACGAGGGCCGCACCGCAGACCTGATCGCCCAGCAGATGTATGGCCACGGCCTCGTCACCAGGCAGGATCTGATGCAGTACAAGGCCGTGTGGCGCCAGCCGCTTGCCGCCGACTGGAACGGTTATCGGGTCGTGACCGCGCCGCCGCCGAGTTCGGGCGGCGTCGGCCTGATCCAGATGCTGAAGATGAAAACCGATCTGAAGCAGGCGTTCGACGGTCTCGAGTTGAATTCCGCGCCGTATATTCACCTGATCGCGCAGATCGAGGACCGCGTATTCGCCGACCGCCAGCAATATCTGGGCGACCCTGACGCGTATAAGGTGCCCGCCGACAAGCTGATCGACGACGCCTACCTCGCGCAACGCGCCGACGAAGTCAAACCCGACGAAGTGCCGGGTGCGGCGCCGGTCAAACCGGGCCTCGGCGACGCAGCGCTGGAGAAGGCGCAAACCACGCATTTCTCCGTGGTCGACAAGTGGGGCAATGCGGTGTCGAACACCTATACGCTGAACGGCGATTTCGGTTCGGGTGTGGTGGTGGACGGCGCTGGCTTCCTGCTGAACGACGCCATGGACGATTTCGTCACCAAGCCGGCCAGCGCGACCAGTTCCGAGCCCAACACGATAGCGCCCGGGCGCCGCCCGCTTTCGTCGATGACGCCGACCATCGTGCTGAAAGACAATAAGCTGTCGCTGGTGATCGGCACGCCCGGTGGTTCGCGTATTCTGACCTCGATTTTCCAGGTGATGACCGACCTTTACGACTTCAATATGCCGGCCACTGATGCGCTCGCCGCAATGCGCTTTCATCATCAGTTGCTGCCGCAGAAGACGATCTACTTCGAGCCGTATCATCCAGCTACGGGTGAACTGGCCGGGCAGTTGCAAGCCTTGGGCTATGCGCTCGAGACGCAGTCGTTCAATGGCGACGTGCAGATGATTCGCATCGACGGCACCAAGCCCGAACCGGCAGCGGACTCGCGCGGCGCGGGCGTGGCGCGCGTCATGCCTTGAAGCGCCGGGATGGGCAGCGGCGGGCGGGGTGAAAATAACAGGCTGCCAATAACGACCTAAGACGGGGAACGCGATGAGCGGATCGAAACAACCGACCACCCTGGTGCTGCCGGGCTATCTGAATTCCGGCGCCGGCCATTGGCAAACGCGCTGGGAGGCAAGTGACCCGGCGTTCGTGCGCGTGCAGATGCCGGACTGGGACCACCCTGAGCGCGACGCCTGGTGCCGCACGCTCGACGCCGCAGTGGCCGCCGCCGAGGCGCCGGTAGTGTTCGCCGCGCATAGTCTCGGTTGTCTGACGGTAGCGTTCTGGGCGTCGCAGTATGCGAGCGCCGCGCAGCTTGAAAAGGTGGCGGGCGCTTTGCTGGTCGCGCTGCCGGACCCCGCCGAACCCCATTTCCCGCAGGACGCGAGCGGTTTCGCGCCGGTGCCGCTCACGCGCTTGCCGTTTCCGGCCATTGTCGTGGCGAGCAGCGACGACCCCTACGGCGGCGTGCCGTTTTCTCAGGCCTGTGCGAGCGCATGGGGCAGCCGCTGGATCGGCATTGGCCCGCGCGGCCATATCAACGCGGACAGCGGACTCGGCGATTGGGCCGAGGGGCGTGAATGGCTGGCTTCGTTCGCCGAGGCGCGCTGAGGCCGGGGCCGCTGCGCCCCGCTCAAATCAAATCACCGACTGCGCCCGCAATGCCGCGATCCTCGCGTCGTCGTAACCCAGCACGTCACGCAGGATGCTCTCCGTGTGCTCGCCGAGCGTGGGCGGATGCGCCAATGCCTCGGGCGGCGTGCCGCTCATATTGATCGGGTTGCGCACCAGCTTGACCGTGCCGCCCGACGGATGCGGCAGATCGACCCGCATGCCGCGCGCCACCACCTGCTCATTCTCGAACACCTCGCCGAGGTCGTTGATCGGCCCGCACGGCACGCTTGCCGCTTCGAGCGCAGCGATCCATTGCTGCTTGGCCTGCAGGCGGACCATCTCCGCGAGAATGGGCACGAGCACGTCGCGGTTGCGCACGCGCGCCGGATTGGTCGCAAAACGCTCGTCGTCGGCCAGTTCCGGGCGGCCGCCCACTTCGACAAATTTGCGGAACTGCCCGTCGTTGCCGACCGCGACAATGATCCAGCCGTCGCTCGTCTGGAAGGTTTGATAGGGCACGATGTTCGGATGTGCATTGCCCCAGCGTACCGGCGGCTGGCCGCTCGCCAGGTAGTTCGAATTCATGTTGGCGAGCATGGCCACCTGAACGTCGAGCAGCGCCATGTCGATGTACTGGCCTTCGCCGGTGCGGTCGCGGTGCGTGAGCGCGGTGAGCACAGCGATGGTGGAGTACATGCCCGTCATGAGGTCGGCAATCGCGACGCCGGCCTTTTGCGGACCGCCGCCCGGCTGGCCTTCACGCTCGCCGGTAATGCTCATGAAGCCGCCAATGCCTTGCACGATGAAGTCGTAGCCGGCGCGCTGCGCATACGGCCCGGTCTGCCCGAAGCCGGTCACCGAGCAGTAGATCAGGTCAGGCTTCACTTCCTTGAGCGACGCGTAGTCGAGCCCGTACTTCTTCAACTGCCCGACCTTGTAGTTCTCCAGCACCACGTCGCTTTGCGCGGCCAGTTCGCGGATGATCCGCTGCCCTTCGGGCGAGGCGATGTCGACGGTCACCGAGCGCTTGTTGCGGTTCGCCGCGAGGTAATACGCGGCCTCGTGCGTGTCTTCGCCGGCCGGCGTCTTGAGGTACGGCGGCCCCCAATGGCGGGTGTCGTCGCCGACTTCGGGGCGTTCGATCTTGATCACGTCGGCGCCGAAATCGGCAAGCGTCTGCGCGCACCAGGGCCCTGCGAGCACGCGGGTGAGATCCAGCACGCGGATATGACTGAGAGCGCCCATATTCGTAAATGTCTCCTAGGTAGGCAGGCGGCGGACGAGGCGCCGCGAATGTGGGTAATCTTAAGCGATTCCCGCGCGCGGAGTAGTCGGCCGAATGGCATAGGACGAGTTACAGGCCTCGCGATGTCCTGCCGCCGGCCGCTCGAACCTGGCTGAACCTGGCCGAGCGGCTAACGTGCGGGGCGCGCTGCCGCGCACGGGCGCCGATCCCGTATAATCAGTCGTTTAAGAAACAAACAGTTGGCGCATCCCACGATGCCGCCGGTAACAGCCAGGGAACTGGCAAACCCGTCCCCCGCACGCTATGAAAGCCGCCGAAATCCGCGAGAAATTCCTCAAGTTCTTCGAATCGAAGGGCCATTCGATCGTTCGCTCGTCGAGCCTTGTGCCCGGCAACGACCCGACACTGCTCTTCACCAATTCGGGAATGGTGCAGTTCAAAGATGTGTTCCTCGGCGCGGAATCGCGTCCGTATGCGCGCGCCACGACCGCGCAGCGCAGCGTGCGTGCCGGCGGCAAGCACAACGACCTGGAAAACGTCGGCTACACCGCGCGTCACCACACGTTCTTCGAAATGCTGGGCAACTTCTCGTTCGGCGACTACTTCAAGCGCGACGCGATCCACTACGCGTGGGAGCTGCTCACGGGCGTGTACCAGCTGCCGAAAGACAAGCTGTGGGTGACCGTCTATCACGAAGACGATGAAGCGCACGACATCTGGGCGAAGGAAGTGGGCGTGCCGGTCGAGCGCATCATCCGCATCGGCGACAACAAGGGCGCGCGCTACGCGTCGGACAACTTCTGGCAGATGGCCGACGTCGGCCCATGCGGCCCGTGTTCGGAAATTTTCTACGACCACGGCCCGGAAGTGTGGGGTGGTCCTCCGGGATCTCCTGAAGAAGACGGCGACCGCTACATCGAGATCTGGAATCTCGTGTTCATGCAGTTCAGCCGCGACGCGCAAGGCAACATGACGCCGCTGCCCAAGCAGTGCGTGGACACCGGCATGGGTCTGGAGCGCATCGCCGCGGTGCTGCAGCACGTGCACAGCAACTACGAGATCGACCTGTTCCAGGCGCTGATCAAGGCCGCCGCGCGCGAAACCGGCGTGAGCGATCTGACCAACAACTCGCTGAAGGTCATTGCCGACCACATCCACGCGTGCTCGTTCCTGATCGTCGACGGCGTGATTCCGGGCAATGAAGGCCGCGGCTACGTGCTGCGCCGGATCGTGCGCCGCGCCATCCGTCACGGCTACAAGCTGGGCAAGAAGGGTTCGTTCTTCCATCGCATGGTGGCCGACCTCGTCGCGCAAATGGGCGACGCGTACCCGGAACTGAAGGACGCGGAGCAGCGCGTGACCGACGTGCTGCGTCAGGAAGAAGAGCGCTTCTTCGAGACCATCGAGCACGGCATGTCGATTCTCGAGAGCGCGCTGGCCGATCTCGAGGCGAAGGGCGGCAAGACGCTCGACGGCGAACTCGCATTCAAGCTGCACGACACGTACGGCTTCCCGCTGGATCTGACCGCGGACGTGTGCCGCGAGCGCGAAGTGACGGTCGACGAACCGGCCTTCGACGAAGCCATGGCGCGCCAGCGCGAACAGGCTCGCGCGGCGGGCAAGTTCAAGATGGCGCAGGGCCTCGAATACACCGGAGCGAAGACCACGTTCCACGGCTACGAAGAAATCGTCTTCGACGACGCCAAGGTCATCGCGCTGTATGTCGACGGCGCTTCGGTGCAGCAAGTGGGCCACGGCCAGCAGGCGGTCGTTGTGCTCGACCACACGCCGTTCTACGCGGAGTCGGGCGGCCAGGTCGGCGACCAGGGCGTGCTGGCTAACGCGAGCGTGCGCTTTGCGGTGGCAGACACGCTGAAGGTCCAGGCCGACGTGGTCGGTCATCACGGCACGCTCGAGCAGGGCACGCTGAAGGTGGGTGACGTGGTGAAGGCGGAGATCGACGCGGTGCGCCGCGCCCGCACGCAACGCAACCACTCGGCCACGCACCTGATGCACAAGGCGCTGCGCGAGGTGCTCGGCTCGCACGTGCAGCAGAAGGGTTCGCTCGTCGATGCGGACAAGACCCGTTTCGACTTCGCGCACAACGCGCCGATGACGGACGAGCAGATCCGCCGCGTCGAAGAAATCGTCAACGCCGAGGTGCTGGCGAACGCGCCCGGAATCGTGCGTGTCATGCCGTTCGACGAAGCGGTGAAAGGCGGCGCGATGGCGCTGTTCGGCGAAAAATACGGCGACGAAGTGCGCGTGCTCGACCTCGGCTTCTCGCGCGAACTGTGCGGCGGCACGCACGTGCATCGCACCGGTGACATTGGTCTCTTCAAGATCGTGATGGAAGGCGGTGTGGCGGCAGGCATCCGCCGCGTGGAAGCGATTACCGGCGACAACGCCGTGCGCTTCGTGCAGGATCTCGATGCGCGCATCAACGCGGCTGCGGCTGTGCTGAAGGCGCAGCCGGCGGAACTGACGCAGCGGATCACCCAGGTTCAGGATCAGGTGAAGCTGCTCGAGAAGGAGCTGAGCGCGCTGAAGTCGAAGATGGCGTCGAGCCAGGGCGACGAACTCGCCGGCCAGGCGATCGAAATCGCCGGCGTGCACGTGCTGGCGGCTACGCTCGAAGGCGCCGACGTCAAGACGCTGCGCGAGACGGTCGACAAGCTGAAAGACAAGCTCAAGAGCGCGGCAATCGTGCTGGCGTCGGTTGAAGGCGGCAAGGTGAGCCTGATTGCCGGCGTCACCGCGGATGCAAGCAAGAAGGTCAAGGCGGGCGAGCTGGTCAACTTCGTCGCGCAGCAGGTTGGCGGCAAGGGCGGCGGCCGGCCGGATATGGCCCAAGCTGGCGGCACCGAGCCGGCGAATCTGCCGGCGGCGCTGGCAGGCGTCAAGGGTTGGGTCGAAGGCCAGCTTTAATTCGGTTTGATTCGGCTTTGATTGGGCCGCGCGGTGCGCCGGGAGTATCGGTGTGCCGCGCGGCCCGAATCTTTTTGAGCCCTTTTTGAATCCTTCCGGAACCCGTCACGCCGGCTTGAGCGTTCGCGCGGCGCTCACTTCAGGGGTTCTTCGCGGGGCACGCCGCGTGTGGTTTCTCACCACGCCCCGCAACTCAAAGATCAGGCAATAGTCTGCGCGTGGCTTACTGCCTTACGCGAACTCTCTGCATCCTCTCCCTTCAGCAGTGTCTCTTTCAGCGCATTGAGCGCGGATGAAAAATGCCCGCGTCGCCAGACGAGCAGCGTGTCGATCACACCAATCTCGGGTAGCTCATGCACCGCGATATTGCTGGCATCAGCTTGCAACTCAAGCACAGACCGCGGCGCCACCGCCACACCCGCGCCGGCGGCCACGCAAGCGACGATCGCGTGATAGGAGCCAAGCTCAAGCACCCGAGCCGGCCTCACGCCGTGCTCCAGATACCATTTCTCGATATAAGCCCGGTAAGCGCAGCCACGCTCGAACGCGACCAGCGTCGAGAGCGCGATATCGCTTACCTCGTGGATCGGCCGATGCCCGCGCGGCGTCAGCATGACCAGTTCTTCCCTGAACACCGGCACTGACTCGAACAAATCGCCGAGCGCTGCCGGATCCAACGGCGTCGCCACCAGAGCGGCATCCACTTCGAATTCGCGCACCCGCTCGATCAGCTTGCCGGTCGTGCCGGTTTCGAGTTCCAGCGCGACCGCGGGCCACTGCTGGTGATAGTGGGCGAGCAGGCCGGGAAGCCGCGTTGCGGCGACGCTTTCCATCGTGCCCAGCCGCAGGCGCCCGCTCGGCCGATCCTCGCGCACCGCGTGACGCGCCTCGTCAGCGAGGGCGAGCAAGCGCTCCGCGTAGGGCAGCAGCGTCTCGCCGGCCGGTGTCAGCACGAGACGGCGGCCGTCGCGGATAAACAGCTCGGTCCCCAGTTGCTCCTCAAGCTGCTTGATACGCGTGGTGACGTTCGATTGCACGCGATTGAGCTTGGCAGCCGCGCGCGTGACGCCGTTTTCCCGGACGACGGCGCGAAAAATAGTCAAGGCGGCCAGATCCATCATTCTCTCCTGGCGATTAACGATATCTAAATTATTCATTTTTCGTGATGAAAAGGTCAAGCTAATATGGATTGAACTCACCGGATTTCGCCGCCCACCGACCACCGCCGCCAGTCATTCACCGCCACCCGCTCATGACGAATCTCGCCTCCACCACCACGCCCGGCGCCTTTGCCGAACGTCACGCCGCCCGGCGCGCGGCGCTTGCCTGCATGATCACGCTGGCGGTCGCGCTTGGCATTGGGCGCTTTGCGTTCACGCCGCTCCTGCCGCTCATGCTTCACGGCGGCGCGCTCGGGCAGCCGCAAATCGACATCCAGCATGGCGGCTGGCTCGCGTCGTTCAACTACGCGGGGTACTTCGCCGGCGCGGTCACCTGCGCGGCGCTGCGGATCGGCCCGGCGCGCATGGTGCGCGTCGGCCTTGTTACGACGGTGTTGCTGACGCTGGCGATGGGCGTCACGAGCCAGTTCTGGGTGTGGGCGCTGGTGCGCTTCATTGCCGGTGCGGTCAGTGCGTGGACCTTCGTGTTTGCGTCCCAGTGGGGCCTGCGGCGCCTTGCCGAACTCGGCGCACATGGGTGGAGCGGGGTGATTTACACCGGGCCGGGCGTGGGCATTGTGGGAACCGGCTTGATGGTCAGCGTGGCGGGTGGATATGGCGGGGCGACGTTGGGGTGGCTCGGTTTTGGCCTGATTGCCGCGGTGCTGTCGATCGTGGTGTGGCCGGTGTTTGGCGCGCCGTCCGGCGCGGGCGCGGCCAATGCCGACCGGGCGAGTGGTCGTGCGGCTAGCCAACGCCCGCTCGCGGATCGATCCACCGGCGGCCAACGCGTGGCGAGCGAACGTGGTGCGGCAGGCCAATTCAACCCAGCCAGCAAAGTCGCCGCCCAATCCGCCACCCAATCCGCCGCAACGCAAAGCCCGGCAACCCACCATATCCCCCACCGCGCCGACGCCTTCTGGCTCGTCGTCCTCTACGGCATTCCCGGTTTCGGCTACATCATCACCGCGACCTTTCTGCCGGTGATCGCGCGACACGCGTTGCCGGGATCGTCCTGGCCGGACCTGTTCTGGCCGATGTTCGGCGCGGCGCTGATCGTCGGCGCCTTGCTAGCGGCGCGCCTGCCGGGGCATTGGGACAATCGCGAGCTGCTTGCCGCCTGCTATGTGCTGCAGGCCTGCGGGATCGCGCTCGGTATCGTCTGGCCGACGGCGGGCGGCTTCTCGCTCGGCAGCATCCTGATCGGTCTGCCGTTCACCGCGATCACTCTGTTCGCAATGCGCGAAGCACGGCGTCTGCATGGCGACGACGCAGCCGGACTAATGGGCTACTCGACGGCGGCCTACGGCGTCGGTCAGATCGTCGGTCCGCTGGTCGCCGCGCCGATCGCCGCGCAAACGGGGTCGTTCTCGCCGGCATTGTGGCTCGCGGCGGGCGCGTTGCTGCTAGGCGCCGCCGCGCTGATCGCCGTCGCGCGCAGGCCGCGCGGCCGTGGGCGCATGCCGGACTGCGGCTGCGAGTGAGCAGGTGCGATTGAGCGGCTGCGAATGGACGGCGGCGAGTGAAGGGCTGCGGTTGAACGGCTACACCTGAGTGGCCACCCGTGCCGGCGCCCATGGCGATCTAACCGCCGGAAAAACAAATATTCGGATGGCACACTAAAATGACCGCTTTCCCGTCATCCCAGCGCGCCTGTTGCCAGGTGCGCCGCCCGCCATGCAACATTTCGCGTCCGACAACTATGCCGGCATCTGTCCCGAAGCGCTCGAGGCCCTGATCGCCGCCAACCAGAGCGGCCATGAACCGGCATACGGCGACGATTCCTGGACCAACCAGGTGTGCGACCGTCTGCGCGAGCTGTTCCAGACCGACTGCGAAGTGTTCTTCGTGTTCAACGGCACGGCCGCCAATTCGCTGGCGCTGGCGTCGCTGTGCCAGTCGTATCACTCGGTGATCTGCCATGAGCTCGCACACATCGAGACCGACGAATGCGGCGGCCCGGAGTTTTTCTCCGGCGGCTCCAAGCTGCTGACCGCAGCGGGCGTCGGCGGCAAACTCACGCCGGATGCGATCGAAGCGGTCGTCACGCGCCGCGCGGATATCCATTACCCCAAGCCCAAAGTCGTCACGCTGACGCAATCGACGGAAGTCGGCACCGTCTACAGCGTCGAGGAAGTGCGGGCGATCGCGGCGATCGCCAAACGGCGTCATCTGAAAGTGCATATGGACGGCGCGCGTTTCGCGAACGCCGTCGCCGCGCTGGACGTGCACCCATCCGAGATCACGTGGCGCGCGGGTGTCGACGTGCTGTGTTTCGGCGGCACCAAGAACGGCTTGCCGGTTGGGGAAGCGGTGGTGTTTTTCGACCGCGCGCTCGCCGACGATTTCGCCTACCGTCTGAAGCAGGCCGGCCAGCTGGCTTCGAAGATGCGGTTTATCTCCGCACCGTGGCTAGGCCTCCTCGACAACGACGTCTGGTTGCGCAACGCGCGTCACGCGAATGCTATGGCGGACCTGCTGCAAACGCGGTTGCAGGAAATCCCGGGCGTGAGCATCATGTTTCCCCGGGAATCGAACGCGGTCTTCGCGCAATTGCCCGCGCAAGCCGCCAAGGCCATGCGCGCGCGCGGCTGGAAATTCTACGAGTTCATCGGCGCGGGTGGCTGCCGCCTGATGTGCGCGTGGGATACGCAGCCGGAGACAGTCGAACGCTTCGCCGCCGAAGTGCGTGAGCTGTGCGCGGCATAAGCGCCGGTTTAGCCTTCCATCACACACAAGATAAAAGAGACGTCGCCTTGCCATGAGTGAATACCGATTTTGTCCGCGCTGCTCCACGCCTTTAGTCGAGCGGACCGACCCCGAACACGAAGGTGGCCGCGTCCGCCAGAGCTGCCCCGACACCGAATGCGGCTACGTGCACTGGAACAATCCGCTGCCGGTGGTGGCGGCGATCGTCGAGTACGAAGACAAGATTCTGCTGGCGCGCAACGCCGCGTGGCCGGAGGGCATGTTCGCGCTGATCACCGGCTTCCTCGAAAACGGCGAGACGCCGGAAGAGGGCATTGCCCGCGAAGTGCGCGAAGAAACCTCGCTCCACGCCGAGACGGTCGAGCTGATCGGCGTGTACGAATTCATCCGCAAGAACGAACTGATCATTGCGTATCACGTGAAGGCGTACGGCACGGTGGCGCTCTCGCCCGAGCTGCTCGAATACCGGCTGGTCGAGCCGGCCAAATTGCGCCCGTGGCGCGCGGGCACTGGTCAGGCACTCGGCGAATGGATGCGGCGGCGCGGTTTGCCGTTCGAATTCGTCGAGAAGCCTGGACAATGAGCAGGCCAGTGAGCGGAGCGACGATGAACAAACCCGCACCCGCCGCGCGCGCGGCCTATCCGCATTTCCTGCCGATCACCACACGCTGGATGGACAACGACGTCTACGGCCACGTGAACAACGTCGTCTATTACAGCTACTTCGACACCGTGGTGAACGAGTATCTGATCCGTGCCGGTGTGCTCGATTTCGAGCATGGCGCCACGATCGGTCTCGTGGTCGAAACGCATTGCAACTACTTCGCGCCGCTGGTGTTCCCGGAACGGGTCGAAGCGGGGCTGCGAGTGGAGCGGCTCGGCACGTCGAGCGTGCGCTACGAAGTGGGGCTCTTCAAGGAAGGCGACGATCAGCCCGCCGCTCAGGGACACTTCGTGCATGTGTATGTGGATCGCGCCACGCGGCGTCCGGTGACCTTGCCCGCCGCATTGCGCGCGGCGCTCGAACCGTTGAGCGTCGCCGGTCCGGCGGACCAGGTGGAATAAACGCGTGCAGTCGTTCGTCATCAATTTGCTGAATGGTGTCAGCTATGGCCTGCTGCTGTTCATGCTTTCGGCGGGGCTGACGTTGATTTTCAGCATGCTCGGCGTGCTGAATTTCGCGCACGCGAGCTTCTATATGCTCGGCGCGTACGTCGGCTTTTCGGTTGCTGCGCGCGCGGGGTTCTGGAGCGCGCTGGTGATCGCGCCATTGATCGTGGGCCTGATCGGCGCCGCGCTCGAACGGTGGCTGTTGCGCCGCGTGCGCGTGCACGGCCATCTCGCCGAGTTGCTGCTGACTTTCGGCGCGGCGTATCTGCTTGCCGAACTCGTCAAACTCGGCTGGGGTTTGGGCCCGCTTTCCGCGACCGTGCCGGCCGTGCTCGACGGGCCGTTGTTCACCCTCTACGGCGCGGCGTTCGCGCGCTACCGGGCCTTCATGATGGCGGTGTCGCTCGCCATGCTGGGCGTGCTCTACGCGGTGTTGCGCGTGTCGAAAGCGGGGCTGATCGTGCGCGCCGCGCTCACGCACGCAAGCGCAGTCGAAGCACTCGGCCACAACGTGCCGCGCGTATTCACCGGCGTGTTCGCGGCCGGCACCGCGCTGGCCGCGCTGGCCGGCGTGATCGGCGCGCCGCTCTTCGTGATTGAGCCGGCCATGGCGGAGTCGCTCGGCTCGATCGTGTTCGTGGTGGTCGTGATCGGCGGCTTGGGCTCGTTGAGCGGGGCATTGGCGGCGTCGCTGCTGGTCGGCTGCGTGCAGACGCTGGCGGTGGCGAGCGACGTCTCGCTGGGCGACGTGCTGTCGATCGCCGGTGCATCGGTGCCTCCCGCTTGGGACGCGCTGACGCTCGCGCAGCTCGCCCCGCTGATTCCTTACCTGCTGCTGGTCGCGCTGCTGGCGCTGCGCCCGCGCGGACTGTTCGGACGGCGCGACGATCATGCGTGAGGCGCGCGAATCATCGGCGCCGTCGGCATCGTCCGTGACGCGCGCAAGCGGGCCGCGCGCAAACCTGCGCCTGTTCGCGCCGTGGCTCGTGCTCATGCTGTTTCTCGCCGTGCCACCCTTCATCTGGCCGCAAAGCTGGCTGCTTGCCTATCTCGCGCAAACCGCCGCGATGATCGTGTTCGCGCTGTCCTACAACCTGTTGCTCGGCGAGACAGGTTTGCTGTCGTTCGGACATGCCGCTTACTCCGGACTAGGCGCGTTGATCGCCGCGCAAGTGTTCAACCAGATCGGTGTACCTCTCGCGCTCCTGCCGCTCGTCGGCGGAATCGGCGGCGCGTTGTGCGGCGTGCTGCTGGGATTCATCTCGACGCGGCGCGCCGGCACGGCCTTCGCGATGATCACGCTCGGCCTCGGCGAACTCGTGGCGGCTGCCGCATGGACACTGCCCGACTGGTTCGGCGGGGAGGCGGGCGTGGCGATCGACCGCGCGGGCGGACCGTTGCTGGGAAGCTGGAGCTTCGGCCCGGCGCGCGAAGCCTATGCGCTGATCGCGTGTTGGTGCGTGCTGGCGTGTGTGGCGATGTACGCGCTGTCGCGCACGCCGTTCATGCGCCTCGCCAATGCCGTGCGCGACAACCCGGCTCGGGCCGCGGCGATCGGCTGCTATCCGCGCCGCATCCGCTATGGCGTGGTGGTGATGTCGGCGTTCTTCGCGGGCGTTGCCGGGACTTTGGGGCTGATCAACGTCGAACTGGTTTCCACCGAAAGCGTCGGCATGATGCGCTCGGGCGCGGTGCTGATCGCCACGGTGATCGGCGGCACGGCGACGTTCTTCGGGCCGGTCGCGGGCGCGGTGGTCTTCACGTTTTTCAGCGTCGCCGTGGCGGGCGTCACGCGGGCCTGGCCGTTTTACCTGGGGCTCTTCTTTATCGCGGTGGTGGTGATGTCGCCGGATGGACTGGCGGGCTTCGTGCAGCGTCATGTGGCACGCCTCGCCGCGCACGGCTGGCGACGCTGCCGCGCGGCTTATCTCTGGACCACTGCCGCCACGCTGCTGTGGACGGCGGCTGTCGTGCTCGCAGTGCAATGGGCTTACGCCGCGCAATTCGGCGCGGACGACGGCGCGTCGTTGAACGTTGTCGTGGGCGTGCCGTCGTGGATGGCCGCGTCCTCTGTCCGGCTTGGCTGCGCGCTCGCTACTCTGGCGGCGCTGGGAGGACTCGCGGCGCGTTGCGCGATGCGCGCGGGTGCGAACGCCAATGCCAACGCGACGCCGAACGCAGGAGACGCGCCATGATTCCCGCGCTCGCGCTGTACGGCATCGAAAAACGCTTCGGCGCGACGCAGGTGCTGCGCGGCGTCGATCTTGCGATCCAGCCCGGCGAGCGCCACGCGCTCATCGGTCCGAACGGCGCGGGCAAGTCGACGCTCTTCAATCTGATCGCCGGCGGCGCGCGGCCGAACGCGGGGCGCATCCACCTGTTCGGCGCGGACATCACGCGCCTTGCGCCGGCGGCGATCACGCGACGCGGCCTCGCACGCAGCTTCCAGAGCACCAGCGTGTTCGCGCGCCTCTCCGTATTCGACAACCTGCGCTGCGCGGCGATGCTGGCGGAGCGTGACCGCACGCGCTGGTGGCAGCGTTTCAGCGGCTCGCAGACGGTCGACGCGCGTGCCGCTCAAGTGCTCGATTCAGTCGGCCTGAGCGCGCGCCGCGACATGCCTGCGGGCACGCTCAGCTATGCCGAACAGCGCGCGCTCGACCTCGGCATCGCGCTCGCGGGCGGCGCGCATACCTTGCTGCTCGACGAGCCGACTGCGGGAATGAACCGTGCGGAAGCGGCACGCGCTATCGAACTGATACGCGAGACCACGGCGGGCCGCACGCTGCTGATGGTCGAGCACGACATGGAAGCGGTCTTCGCCATTGCGGATCACATTTCGGTGCTGGTCCAGGGACGCGTCATCGCGAGCGGCACGCCGGCGGCGATTCGCGCGAATGCGGCGGTGCGCGCGGCGTATCTCGGCGAAGGGTTCGGCCCATGAGCGCCTTGCTCGAAATTCGCGGGCTGAACGCCTGGTACGGCGCAAGCCAGGTCCTGCATGGCGTCGCACTGCGCATCGAGGCCGGCGAAGTACTGGCGCTGGTCGGCCGCAACGGCTCGGGCCGCTCGACGCTCGCGCGCGCCATCATGGGGCTCGTGCGCAGTGAGGGCGAGTTGCGTTTTGCGGGCCGGCCGCTCGGCGGTTTGCGCACTTTCGAAATCGCGCGTCTCGGGCTTGGCTACGTGCCCGAGCATCGCGACGTGTTTCCGGCGTTGAGCGTCCACGAGAATCTGCTGCTCGGCTTTGCGCCACAGACCGCGCCGCAGGCTCGCGGCCGCCGCGCGCCGCGCTTCACGCTCGACGACGCCTACGCACTGTTCCCCGTGCTGCGCGAACGCAAGCGCACGCGCGCCGGTGCGCTCTCGGGCGGCGAGCAGCAGATGCTGACGCTCGCCCGCGCGCTGCTTGGCGATCCCGATCTGCTGGTGATCGACGAACCCGGCGAGGGCCTCGCGAGCCTCGTGATGGAGCAGGTCGCCGGCTGTTTGCGGACACTGCGCGATCGTGGCGTGGCGATGCTGCTGATCGAGCAGCGCCTCGTGATCGCGCAGAATATCGCGAGCCGCGTTGCCGTGATGGGGCACGGCGAGATTGTGTTCGACGGCGCGCTTGAGGCGTTTCTACAGCGTACCGACGTGATGCAGGAGTGGCTTGGCGTCGGCTGAGCGCTTTTGCCGTTTGAAATGCTTTTGCCGATGCGCCGCTCACGCCCAACCCATACGGCTTTCCACTGACCCGCGACAGCGATTCAAACGCTTGATCGTTTGGTGAGCGTCCTCCATAAAACTTGTCGGCAGCGCGCCGACAAATCAACACAATCTGGTCAAAGGCGCGCAACGCAGAGCGGCCGTTTAAAGCCTGTGCAGACGCAGCGAACGATGCCGTGCCCGGTGCGCGAAGACGCGCCGCGGCCTCAGGAGGAGACATCATGGAACAGAGACGCGCATTGGGTGAGGGGCCGGCGAACGACCGGCTGGCGGCGCCTTCTTGCAACGGGCGAGCCACCGGCTCGCGGCACGCTCGCGCATGGTCGTCACGCATCGGCGTGGGCGCCGTGCTGCTGACGGCCGCGCTGCTGATGTCCGCCTGCGCCGACGCAAGCTCGACGACGGGCGACGCGGCTTCCGCGCCGTCGAAATCGGCGAATCCGGCAGGGGACGTGGCGAGCAACACCACCGGTAGTAACGGCGGCCACCCGAACGCCAATGT
>DASVNP010000107.1:0-37835 GCA_036383775.1 Paraburkholderia sp.
AACTCAAGAAAATGCGCGTCGTGAATACACCGGACATGTGGATCCGGAAGGAAGGTGCATTCCAGTCTATCGTACCGAGTGAGACGTTTTACACAGCACAGGGCATCATGCGGGCGCGTGCCCGGCGCTATTCGAATGAGGAACTCATCGAGCGTCTGCGTAACCTGTACCGCAACCGTGGTTTCCTGTCCGGCCTGGTGATCGACGAGACTGATGGCATGCCATCGAGCTCAGTTTACATGTACAGGTTCGGCAGCCTGATCCGCGCATACCAGACCGTGGGTTTCACGCCTGGGCGCGACTACCGCTATCTCGAAACCAACCGGTTCCTCCGTCAGCTTCACCCGGAAATCATTGCGCAGACCGAGAGGAAGATTGCTGATCTTGGCGGGACAGTGCTACGTGACCCAGCCACAGATATGCTCACCGTCAACCATGAGTTCACCACCTGCCTCGTGCTCGCCCGTTGCCAGACACACGAAAATGGGCGGCATCGCTGGAAGGTCCGGTTCGACACGAGCCTGTTGCCGGACATTACCGTAGCCGTTAGGCTCGACCACGCGAATTCCGCGGCGCTCGATTATTACCTCCTGCCGCGCCTGGATTTCGGCCAGCCGCGTATCAGCCTAGCCGACCAGAACAGGATTGAGTTCGAAAGCTACCGTTTTGACACGCTTGATTATCTCTATGGCATGGCTGAGCGGGCACGCCTCCGGAGGGTGGCATGAACCCGCAGCAACAAACCGGTGAGGTGCGGATGATTCCGATCGACCAGATCGAGGTCATCAATCCTCGTGAGCGTAACAATCGCGTCTTCAACGAAATCGTCGGCAACATCAAGGCAATCGGCCTGAAAAAGCCGATCAAGGTCACGCCGCGTGCTACAGCCGATGGTGTCGAGAAGTATCTGCTTGTTTGTGGCGAGGGTCGCCTGAAGGCTTTCCGTTCGCTTGGCGAGACGACCATTCCGGCGATAGTTGTGAATGTCAGCGACGAAGACGCATTCATCATGAGTCTCGCGGAGAACATTGCGCGTCGTCAGTGCAGGCCGCTCGAACTCCTCGCCGGCATCCGGCAATTGCAGGAGCAGGGATACGCGTCGAAGGTGATCGCGGAGAAAACGGGGCTCACGCAGTCTTATATCCAAGGCATCCTGATGCTACTGCATCATGGTGAAGAGCGCCTGGTCATAGCAGTGGAGAAGGGACGTATTCCACTCAACGCCGCACTGTCTATTGTCAGCGCCGGTGACGACGACACGGCAATGCAGGCTGCTCTGCAGGAAGCTTACGAATCGGGCAAGTTACGTGGCAAGCAATTGATAGATGCCCGTCGGATTATCGAGCGACGTAAAACGCTTGGGCGCTCCGCTGCGCGCAACATGTCGGGCAAGCTCGCGGATGTGACGACATCGAGCCTGGTGCGGACCTATCAGCATGAAGTCGAACGCCAGAAGTCGATGGTGCGTAAAGCCGAATTTGCGCAGCAGCGGCTCATGTTCGTCGTGGGCGCTCTTCGGCAAATTCTTGCAGATGAAAACTTCGTCAATCTGCTACGTGCAGAGGGGCTGGCAACGTTGCCGAAATATCTTGCCGAGCGCGTCTGGTCAAGCGGGAGCGTCGCATGACAGGCGTAACGCTCGGTTTCATTCCCGAGCCCCTATCTGTTCCCTTAGTGTGCATCTTGCCGTCGCGCAAGATGCCGGCGACGATCGTCGATTCCCGCAAGTTCAAACAGATCAAGGCCTCGATCGAGGAGATCGGCCTGATTGAACCACTGTCGGTTACTGCAGTACACCAGAGTACGGGTCAACATGTGCTGCTTGATGGCCACCTACGCCTCATAGCGATGCAGAAGCTCGGATTTGTCGAGGTATCGTGCCTGGTTGCAACCGACGACGAAAGCTACACGTACAACAATCGCGTCAATCGGCTGTCCACAATCCAGGAGCACTATATGATCCGGCGCGTCGTCGAAAGGGGCGTGTCGCCGGAGAGGCTGGCAAAGGCCCTCGCTATGGACGTGTCCATGATCCTCAAGAAGCTTTCGCTGCTGGACGGCATATGTCCTGAAGCCGCCGAACTTCTGGGAGATCGCCAGTTCTCAGTAGACCTCGCTCGCGCAATTCGAAAAATGAAGCCGACGCGGCAGGTCGAATGCGTCGAGCTGATGATAGCGGCGAACAACGTGACCGTGCCTTATGCCGAAGCGCTGCTTGTCGCAACACCCGCAGCACGCCTGGTTGATGGAAAGAAGCCGCCAAAGCTGACCGGCGTCACCCCTGAACAGATGGCGAAGATGGAGCGGGAGATGAGTAACCTGCAGGGTCAATACAAACTTGTCGAGCAGACCTACGGACAGGATGTGCTGAACCTGGTGCTCGCAAAGGGATATCTCGCCAGACTCCTTGAGAACGAACTGGTAGCTCAGTACCTGCGGCAGCGTCAGCCAGACCTGCTGGCCGAGTTCGAAACGATTGTCGAGACGGTTTCGCTTGAACAGCAACAATTCGGCGTTCTCACCTAGTTGCTCCCGGCATCACCTTTGCGATGCATGGCGTCACATTAGACCTCGAAACGGCGGGTCGGCCGCCGCTATTTGAAGGCACTATTTTTGAGAACGGGCCGCATAGGTGACAGGCAGCAGGCGGCCGGTTGCGGACTTTCAACAAGATCGCGGGAATCCGCAAGAATCACTTTTACACAGTCCCATCATTCGACTTCCGCCTTTTCCGCGTATCAAGGGCCTTTCACGCGTTGTCGATTGAAGCCCGCTGTCGATGAGATATTGGCTGTGACGTCGCTAATGGGCCGCTGCCCTCGTCGTAATCGTAGTCAGCGAGCAATAGAGCAGGAGTCTGTTGAATTTATGCGCGATGAATCAATATCAAGTTTTATTGCGGACAAAGCCCGGACTGTCGTGCAGAATACTCTTCCAGCCTATTTGTGCTTGTTCAAATAAAGATATCGCTGCATTATCCAGGTCGTGGAAGTGCAGGGAAATGCCGCGCCTGATGTCTTCCACGAGTTCAACTTTTATCCCTTATATGAACAGCCTACCCCAGACTATCGAGCCAGAACTGATCGTACGCGGCAGCCGCTTTGCAATGCCGGCTCTTGTTATCACTTTTCTTATTATTATCGGGTCTTACATCATCTTTGCGCAATCGAACCCGTTCATGAGCGTTGGCGATGTTTTTATGGTCTTCCTCGCACCTCTGGCCGCGCTGGTAAGCATGAATTTCACGACACGCGCGGTTTTCTATATCGATCGATGCAAGGTGGGTCGCACCACGATTTTTTACGAGAACATCGCTTTTGTAAACCGGGGGCGCTTTCTGCTGGTGATCCGGTATAACCGCCCGAATGAAGCGCGTACCAGTCCGCGTCGAGCCGCACTGTCATTCTATGAAATGCGTCGACACGAACAAGAAAAGTGTCTGGATATTTTGCATTCGCGTCTGAATGAAAAGGCCGTTTTAAATTCCCGCTTCTGAACACGTGCTCAAGAAAATATTTCCGATTTCCAGAATTTAACAATTTAATCGGAATCTATTTCCGGTCGCCACCGCCTTTAACAGGAACGGATAGCTACATTCAAAGGGAATGTTTACCATCCGCTATCTTCAGACTTAGAATCTGCGGGCTAGAACCAATACGTGACAAGACGGGGTGCAAAAAAATGGGCGCAGCTGACCTAATCGAACAAATTCGTTCGGGAATATTCCAGAATGAGCGTTTGCTCAAACTGGATACGCCTATCGGTGCGAATGCATTGCTCGTCCAGCGAGTGGTGGGAAACAGCCGCATAGGCCGCGATTACGCATTCACCGTCGACGTCGCGTCCACAGACGAAAACATCGAGCTTAAACGGCTTATCGCGCAGCCCGTTACGCTATGGATGCAGCAAACCGACAAATCGTATCGGCCAGTGCACGGCTTCGTTCACACCGCTCGCCGGCTCGGCTCGGATGGCGGGCTGACCAGCTATCAAGTCGCATTTGCATGCTGGTTGCATTTTCTGCGCTTCAGACGTGATGCGCGCATCTGGCAGGACGTCACGGTTGATGAAATCATTACTGACGTATTCAATCAGCATCCTCAAGCCCAGGGCGCATTTCGCTTTGCGCTGAATAAGCCGCTTCAGCCGCGGTCATTCTGCGTTCAGTACGAAGACGACTGGAATTTCGTCAATCGTTTGATGGAAGCTGAAGGCTGGTACAGCTATTTTGAACAGGCCGACGACGGACAATCGCACAAGTTGGTGGTGACGGACAATCTGGATTCGTTCAAATCTGCGTCACCGCAAAGCGTGGCGTTCTATCGGGCGGGCACTAACAGCGAAACCGACGCGCTCGTTCAATGGTCCGGTACCCGGACGCTGCAAAGCACCTCGCTTGTCACGAGTACATTCGACTATAAATCGCCGCAATATGCGAAAGGCACCAATATCCCGACGGTCGGCAATCAGGGTTCATTGCCTTCGCAAGCGGAAGTCTACGAATATTCCGGTGCGTACACGTATCGCGAGCAGGACCGAGGCGACGCGCTTTCGAAGATCCGCATGGAGGAGTGGGAGTCGCGCGCAAAGCGTTTCTATGGCGTAGGCGCAGTGCGGCGGATCGATGCAGGGCAGTGGTTTGAACTTGTCGATCATCCTGATCATTCAGGCGGCAACGAGCAAGAGCGGCAATTCGCCGTGCTAGCAGTGGATTGGGTTATCGAGAACAATCTGCCGGTATCACGTAGCGGTGCCGATTTTCCGCATAGCCTCCAGACTAAGGTCAACACGACGCGCGCCAATTTCGGCCCAATGCAGCCGTCCGCGCTGATTCCGAGCGGCGACGGCAGCACCGGCTTTTTCATGGCGACCATTGAGGCTCAGCGACGCAGCATTCCGTTTCGCAGTCCGTTGGACCATCACAAACCTGTCATGCCGACGCAGACCGCAACGGTCGTCGGTCCCTCGGGTGAAGAAGTCTTTACGGACTCGTTGAATCGCGTGAAGGTCCGCATGCACTGGGACCGGATCAATAGCGGCGACGAAAAGGCATCCTGCTGGGTGCGCGTGTCATACCCGAATGCCGGCAGCAACTGGGGCGGCGTCTTCGTGCCCCGCATCGGTCAGGAAGTCATCATCACGTACATTGACGGCGATCCTGACCGGCCGCTCATTACAGGCCGCGTCTATAACTCCGCAAGCTCGCCGCAGTGGCACACGCAGGGCCAGCTGTCCGGCTATAAGTCAAAGGAACATAAAGGCTCGGGGTATAACCAGCTAGTGCTCGACGATTCCACCGGTCAGAATCGCACGCAGCTTTACAGCACGCAAACCGCAGCACAGCTGAATCTCGGCTATCTGGTCTCGCAAACCGACAACACGCGTGGCGCATTCCGCGGCACGGGCTTCGAACTTGCCACCGACGCCTACGGCGCGATCCGCTCCCAGAAAGGGCTCTACATCAGCACGTTTGGCCGTCCGGCTGCGAGCGGTGAGCAACTCGACGCCACCGAGGCGCGCGGTCAGTTGACCGCAGGTCAGCAGTTGTTGAGCGCAACGGCGGACACTGCGCAACAACACGGTGCAGCCGATATGCAAGCGATCGACTCGCTGAAGACGTTCACAAATGCCACCCAATCCAGCTACGGCGGAAGCGCTTCGCCTGCCTTGTCGGCTTCCTCCGCGCAGGGACAGGAGACGTCGGGCGGCACTGGCCAAGCCAACGGCTTCAGCGATCCCGTGCTGTTGCTCGCTTCCCCCAAAGGTGTAGGGATCACCACGCCGGAAAGCGTCCATATTCACGCGGGCGAGAACGCGACGATATCCGCGAACACCGATATCAACGTTGCGATCGGCAAGAGCCTCGTCGCAAATGCGGTCGATAAGATCAGCCTGTTCGCATACAAGCTCGGCATGAAACTGATCGCCGCGCGCGGCAAGCTCGAGATTCAGGCGCAGACAGACGGCATCGACGTGCTTGCGAGCAAAGGCATCAAGATTTCATCCTCCACCGATGCCATCCAGTTGAGCGCGGAAAAAGAAATTCTGCTCACGTCGGGCGGCGCCTATATCCGCATCAGCGGCGGCAACATTCAGGTTCACGCGCCGGGCCAGGTGGATATCAAAGGCTCCGAACATTCGTTCACCGGCCCGACGCGCTACGACGGGCAACCCGCAGCATTGCCCAAGAGTGTGGTCAACGACCAGCAATTCATCCTGAAGGACGAGACCACCGGCAACGTGATGCCGCTCGCGCCTTACCGCATCGAAAGCGGCGATGGTCAGGTGCTGGCTCGCGGCATTACCGACGCCGAGGGCAAAACCGTGCGGGTCTTCACCGGTACTCAGGAACAGGAGTTGAAGATGTTCCATGAGGACGATCAGGCCTAGGATCGACAACAACATGACGGGTGAGTCGAGATCAAATCATGAATAGTCAGAACGCAGCTGGGACAAGTCAATCGAACGCGCAGGAAGGTCAGAACGCAGCTGGGACAACCCATTCGAACGCGCAGGAAGGCAGCACCGCCGACGCCAAGGGTACGCAGCGGTCGCTCCTCTTTTTTTATCCGGATACAGCCGAGCTTTTCGAATGCCCGGTCGAATCCGTCGATGCCGTGGCGAAAGAGATTGCGCTGATGAGTCGGCTATCCGAGAACCTGATCGAGGCACGGCAGGAACTGGGCGTCGCGCACGCTGCTTGGCTGGAGCAACAGGCAAATGTGGCGTTGCGTCCGCAACTCGAAGCGAACCTGAAAGAAGCGATCAAGAAAGAAGAAGCCGCCACCGCGGAAGTTCACGAGCAACTCGAGGAGACGCCCGCCTTCAACAAGGATGGTGTGTGGGAGCTTTTGCCCTTGCGCAAGACAGCGGCCGGCAAAGATAAGTACAGCGGTCAGCGCTTTACGTACGTGCGGTCGTCGAAAGTGAAGAACCATTTTCGACGCTACAAGCTGGACTCCGACAAGCCCCAACTCAAATCCTTTCTCGTCAAGGACGCGACAACGGGCAACTATAAGCTGGATCACGAGAAGATCCAGGAGAAGCTCGACGAAGCGTTCAAGAAAGCGAAGCTCCACGAATGGAAGACACCGCCTTGGGGTCGCGAGTGGGCACCTGAGTTTGCAGAGGCGTTCAACAAGGCCGCCAAATTCAAATCACCGGACGATCCCAACGCAATGTGCGAGTTTTCCGGTGGCACTCAGATCCTGCGGCTGTTCGCCGGCGCTGGCGCGAGCGCCAAAGCGGAAAGCACCATCAAGTCGTTCGACGACCTGTTGCACCTGCGCGGCGAAGTCGCCGCATCGGCGAAAGCGAAGGGTGAAGTCGGCGGAGTGCTGGCTGACGGAAACATCAAAGCCACGCTTTATCTGCCGTGGAAATCCGGGCTTGAACTATGGATTCCGGCACCGACCGAGAGCCAGAGTGGCGCGATCTCGTGGAAGAGCACGCCCGACACCACGCTGGGCTTCTTCAGGATCTCGCTCGCGGCAAAGGCGGAAGCTTCTTGCGGTGCGAGCCTCCTCGCGGAAGGCGGGGTCGAATTCAAACTTGGCCGCGACGGTAAGACGCAGAAGGTCAAAGGTACGCGTGCTACTCGCAACGCGGCGCAAATGCAGCAGCCCAAACTCGATGTCACAAAGGTCGAAGTCAAGGCTGACGCGGGCGGTGATCTGAAGGCCTTTGCCGGCGTCGAGGCGGAGGCCTCCGTGGAGGGAGCATTCGAATGGCGGCGCCCGCAGGAAAAGGTCAAATGGACCTCGTTCGCGTCCGTCAAGCCGGGCGTGAGCGGCCAGGCCGGCGCCGGCGCGCAGGCCGCGTTCCACATTACCTATGACGACAAGTTTCGCATTCTGATGAGGGCGGGCTTATGCGTCGGTGTTGGCTTGAAAGGCGAAGTGGAAGCCGCGGTCGACGTCGTCAACATGGCCGAGTTCGCCTGGTGGGCCAAAACCCAAATTGCCTATGCTGGCGACAAAAACCTTCAGTACTTCGCCAAGGATGCCTTCAGGACGTTCGTGGCGATGTACACGTTGGCGATTGCCAAGGGTAAGGAGATCGGCGCCTACGTCGGCAAACAGTTCGACGAAATGAGAACCGAGCTGACCGACTTTATCCGTACCCAGCCTCGGGCATTTCTCAACGCAATCAGGAACGCGCATGACTCGCTGCTGAACAGTCTTGCGGAGGTGAAGGGCTATATCGTTTATGCGTTAAAGTCCATCGCCGACCGATTCGACGAATGGCGGCTGGAAGCGACCGATGCGATCAGCCGTATTCTTGCAGCCGCCCAGATAAGGAACGAACTGGAGAACGTCTACCAGTTCACCTCGTCGGAAATTGCGGTTAAGGGCAATGCGCAAGTTGCGCGCAATGAGATCGGACAGTTCGTCGGCACGAGCCAGCTGGCGATGGTGGAAAGCCGTATGCGTGTCGACCCGGCGCCGGGTTTCGGCTTTGTCTTCAACGATTCGGCCGCGTACCAGATGCAGCAAGGAACCGCGCTCGCCTGGATGGATCCAAAAACGACCGCGGGCGACGGCTCCCAGATGGCTTGAGCGGCGACATCGGTTCAATAGAGAATATAGGGGTGGTGCTGCATGGGTTATCGGTCTCGTCTGGCTCAAGAGAAATCACGGGCGCTATTGGTTGCTGGAATATCGTTGCTGTTGTCGGGCAGCGTTTTTGCACAGAAAGTCGACGTGAACGCACCCGCTGACAAAGATCGATTGATCCGCGAGATTACGACACCGTCACCGAAGAAGGACACGTGGGAACATCTCAGCACTGTGCTGAACTGGGGAACCGGTAAGCCGTACGACGACACCATCCGCATCTTGCAGGATTACTTCAAGTCGTTGCCGCCGCCTTCTAATGACGAACTCGCCAGATTCAAAGACAAGGTGCATCGCGAACTGGTCTTCGTCAAAGGCGGCCAGTTCCTGATGGGCGATTTCGGTCCGGAAAAGTCGCAGGACAGACTGCCCTACTCCGCCAACGACGGCGCCGCGCCCGCACACAACGTGACGCTCGACAGTTACTCGATTTTCAAGCATCGCGTGACTTACGCCGACTATGACCTTTACACACGCGCCAATGGCTTGCCGCCGATCGCGATCAGCAAACACGAAGACCTGGAGTTCCGTTTTCCCGACTACCCCGTGGCGCATATCACGTGGCAACAGTCGCGCGATTTCTGCGCATGGGTCGGTAAGCTCGTGAGTCTGCCGGTCGATTTGCCGACTGAGGCGCAGTGGGAATATGCAGCACGTTCGCGCGGCGAGTTGTGGGTGATTCCCAGCGCCGCGGTGCCGGTTGTCGACGGCAAATACAACCTCGAACAGCTCGACAACATCATCGACAAAATGGAAGAGAACGGCACCAGCCCGGAGCCGCTGGTTAGCCGGCCGGTAGGCACGTATGGCGACAATCGGCTGGGCGTGTCGGACGTGTTCGGCCGCGGCAAGGAATGGACTTATGACTGGTTCGACAAGAACTACTATAGCCACGCGGCGCCGCGCGATCCGCTAGGTCCTGAGCGAGGCAGCCTGCGCAGCGTCCGGTATGCAACCGATAGCCGCACGCGACTCGTCATCGACCGCACGGGCTTCGCGCCCGATACCGCGAAGGCCGATCTCGGGTTTCGATGCGTGCTCAACCAGTCTTCGCCAACAGGTCAGTGAGATGCGCACGCACGCTCCAACCGTCCACTCATGATGAATTCAGCCGCCGCCCCGTCGCCGCACAGCCGAAGCACGGTCGTCATCCTGACGCTCAGTCTCGGCGCGCTGTTTTTTTCGCTGTGCTGGCTCGTGTCTTCGCTGATCGCCACGCATCGCATGACGGTCGCCGAAGGAACCGTGGTGAGTTACGACCAGGGCGGCCGGAGCTGGCGTTCGTATCAACCCGTGATCGTCTTCACGACCGCACGCGGCGAGCGCGAACAGATCACGGGCCAGACGTCGTCGACGCAGCCGGCCTACGATATCGGCCAAACGTTGCGCGTGTTCTACGACCCTGCGAACCCCGCACGCTCGGCGATCATCGACGACTTTGGGCAGCGCTGGTTTCCTGTCGGCGTAGTGATGTTGCTCAGCGTGGTGTTTTCAGCGATTGGCGCGGTGATGTTCGTAATCGAACGCGGCAAGGTTAAACATGTCGCGCCTTCGTCGTACTCGCAGGCGAGGCGCAAACACGGCCGACAGAATCTACTGATCTGCCTGATTCCGATTATCATCGGCGCGGGATTTCTGCTGGGCGCTGCCGCTTCGGCGATGCGCGAACGGCAGATCATTGGAAGCTATACGCGCACGACTGGCAAAGTCGTCGAAGTCCAGGAAGCCGAGCGGCCTTATCAGCCGCGCTCGCACATGTACTCGGCGATTGTCGCGTTCAAAACCGCGACGGGGAAAGAAGTCACCTTTGCGCAGGGGTCGTCGTCATCGCATAACGATCTCGGCAGCGGTGATGAGGTCAGTGTTCTCTACGATGCGAATACGCCCGATCGCGCGGTGATCGACAGCTTCTGGGAGCACTGGGGACTGCCTGCCATCCTCTTTGTCATCGGCTTGCCGTTCTTCGCCGTCGGTGTGTTCTTTGTCAGCACCGTCGACTTCAGCGGTGGGCGCCACAGCAAACGGACCTAGCTTTGAACGTGATTCGACATTCGAGATTGATGGCAGGTGACTTATGACTTCGATCGCATGTGAAGGCGATAGCACGTCGCACGGCGGCAAGATCGTTTCCGCTTCGGCGACCATCGGCGTCGGCGACAGCGGACGGCGCGCTGCCCGGCTCGGTGACCTCGTCCATTGTCCGAAATGCGACGGCACGTTTCCGATTGTGACATCGCAGAATCCGGCGATGACCGTGGAAGGTGTGCCGCTCGCTTTTCATGGCGACAAGACCTCGTGCGGTGCGGTGTTGATCGCCGCGCAATCCGAGACCACCGGCAATGTACCTGCGTCGATGCAGGGCACGACAGCTGCGGCGGCGGAGTCCACAGTCGCGCCGACCTTGTGTCGCGAGTGCCTCGCTCATGCCGCAGAAACGGGCGCTTCCACTGTCGTGCGCTCATGATCCCAACGACTCTCGCTGAACGACTGGAGCGTTTGCGTGCGGATGCGCCGGGGCTGCGTGCGTATGCGCTGGTCGATGGCCTGCAGTACGAACACCATTTCGGCCGCAGCTTGCGGCGCCGCTGGGGCACTGTGCACACGCTTTTCGCCGGGACAGAAGATGAGCCATTGGCATCCGCTGGACCATGGCTTGTCGACATCGCGCAACCCGATGCCGACGTGGTGGCTTCACTCGATGAACTGGAAACAGCGCGGCCTGGTGTGATGTGGTTGTTCAGCACGCAGGATATCGAGTCGCTCGTGCGGACACTGCAACGCAAGCTCAACAGCAAACTGCCGAATGGCAAGATTGCGTTGCTCCGGTTCTGGGATCCGCGTGTTTTCGTGCCGCTCTTCAATGCGCTCGACACCGAAAGACGTCGCGCTTATTTCGGCGATGTGGACGAGTGGCACGGCCTCGCGGATGGCAAACGCTTTCACGTCTCTCACCATGCTTGAACTGACCGCAGAACAATGGGCCGCTTTGTGCGCGAGCGATGAACGCAATTTTGTCGCGACGATTCGCGACGATATCGTGCGCGACGCCCCGCGTTACGCCGACGATCCGACCTTGCTCGACCGCCTGGTGCGAGCGTATGGGGACGCGAAGCGCATGGGGTTTCAGCAGGACAAGGAGTTGGTGGAGTTTCTTTATATCGAAGCGGATGTGCCAGAGTTTTATCGCAAGCCGGGGATCGCGGCCTGGCTCGCGAAGCCGGGACGACCGGTTGAGGAGCGGTTTGAAGATCTGCTGGCGGTGACGCGGCGGAAGTTGATTGATAAGGATAGGGGGGCGCGGTGATGGCTGTGTTGGCTATCGGCGGCTGTTCGCATTGCGAGCCTGGAGGAGGATGACGGCAGACCTTAACATTCGCCTGAGCTCCCGGTTGCAGCAAGAGGAACTTCCTTCCCATGAAGAGCTATGGATGGTTGTGGAAGCTCACTGTTTCGCTCGAAAAAGCCGGATTGAGTGTGGATGACTGGCACCCTCCGTCGAGCACTCCGCAGGCGTCGCGTCGCATCAAGGCGTTCGACGCCTCAGGTCCGACCGAAGCGGTGTTTGCGATGGCAAAGGCGGCTGAGGACTACTATCCCGGTCTGAGAGGTTTGGGCGCATGGAACGGAATAGAAGGACCGGGCGGCATAGTGATGACCGATCTGCTTAACGTCGCGGGATTGTGCACCTGCGAAGTCGATTCCGACGGCATCGCCAGCTTGTTCGATCCGGCTGTGGTCGTGGCAGTGCTGCACGATATGACCCGCATCTGGCCTGCATCGAGCATTCAGGTCGGTTCGTATAAATATTTTGCGAGACAACAGGTGTTCGACGATCGGCCCGGCGCAGGGTGGATGCTGTACCTGCCGCGCGAAATCACACACGCTCAGGTGCCCGAGGCGCGCAGGTTGATACCCGTGATGGACGGCGGGCATTGGAAGGGAACGATCGTCGTTAGCGTCGATGACGGCGCTTTTCGCATCGATAACGCGGAGCATGTGGCATCCGCGAATGCCATTGAGAGAAGACTCGTGGATCTAGACCTGTTGCCGCGGTTCACGGATCTGTGAAATCGATTTGACGGGAGAGTAACTGATGGCTGTATTGGCAATTCCGCTCATCGAAGGAGCGGGCGCGTTGCTTGCCGAAGCATTCCCCGCTTTGCTAGGCGGGACCGCTACGGCGGGAATCCTGTCGCTATCCGGCGATCAGGCGCAAGACAAGAGCAAGACCCAACCGGTCGCGCGAACCATGCCGAAGACAGACGAAGCGTGCAAGAAGTGTCCACCGGATGCGGGTAACCTCGTGACGCGTAACTGGAATATGTCAGACACCTCGCGCACGTATCAGGCGCAGGTGACAGGCTTCGCGCCGAATACGGAGTGGAGTTTCAGCGGGCTCGACTTCGATGGGTTTCGTGCGTCGCTGTGTCAGCTGGAAGAGGCAAAGGCGAATTATGATCAGTTTTTTGATCCGGAGACGGGTGAGCCGAAATTTTTTTTCAGAGTTTCCGGGGTCCGAAAAATGCTCGACCAAGCGTCTACCCAAAACGGTATCGTGGTAGCCAATCCGCCCGCCCAGCTTCACTGGTATTTCATGCAGCGATTGAGTTACCGTTATTTCACGCGAGCTTTCACGCTAGCCGCTCCACTTATTCGAACTGAGCTGCGCCCGCTTCAGTGAACTGGAATTGACGACATCATGAATTACAGTCTGAACCTCGAATTGACTTTTCGTCTGTCCGCGCCCGAATTGCCGACGATCGAAACTGAGTATCACCGGTTGTGGCAATTTGCGAGCGCATTGCAAGTCGCGGGTTTTCCGATCGATGGCTGGTTTCCGCCAGCGGACAACGTGAAAGCGTCACTTCTCAACCGGGCGTTCGATTCCACCGGACCGACCACTGCTGCCATAGCAATGGCAAAGGCCGAAAAGCAGGCGTATCCGCACGTACGCTCGTTTGGCGCGTGGAACGGTATCGAAGGCAATGGGGGCGCGGCTTTCACGGACCAACTGTCTGTGAGTGGTTTGTGCGTCTTAAGCCTGCAGACTAAAGGCGTCATGTCTCTTGCAGAATGTGATGTCGTGGCAGATATCGTGACCGAGGCGACCCATATCTGGCCGGCGCTGAGTGTTGAAGTCGGATCGTTTCGGTATTCATCGGAATACAGAGTTTTTGAAAAGCGGCCGGGCGCTGGATGGATGCTCTATTTGCCGCGCGTCCTCACCGCCGCGCAAATTCCGGAGGCACGTGATCTTATTCCTGTGATGGACGGCAAGCGGCAGAAGGGCACCATCATTGTCAGCGTGATTGATGAGCCTTTCTCTGCGACGAACAAGGAACATGTAGCCGTGGCGAACGCTATCGAAAAGAGACTCGTTGATCAGGATCTGCTTCCGCTGTATACGGAACTTTAAGCGAGGCCATCTGCGAAGATGGGAAACCGCTACCCTAGGCAAATCGCACTAACTGAGTTGTGCCGGTAGCAAAACTGTGGCGCCAGCTACTCGTTGCCTAGCGACATACCCGCGGTACTGTTTGGGTACCCGAGCCAACCGTGAATCTAGAAAGGCGAAGACAAGAGGACTGCAATGTCTTTTGCCCTTCTAATCCATCAAACCATCGAAGTTTCGCTCGAAATTTCAATTCCAAATGGAGACGTTAATTGGTGTAAATCGTCTTGTTGCGTTGCCGTCCAAGGTGTTCGCAATCGCGTCTGTCTCCTTTGCAGACTGGGTTCCGCGCCTGGAATGCTATTCAACAGCTCGTCCAGTCGAGCGTCCAATACCTGACTGTTGACCTGTCCATTTAACCCGATCGCATCAGTCAAAGACTCGACCAACGGCGCCTGGGCCGAAAATGACGCCTTGACGTCATGCATCTGGGCTTTCGCGCCTCGTCGCGGTGGATCGAATGTAAGCGATCGATAAACGACGCCCCTCGGTCATCGAACGTGTAAGAACGCTCTGATATCCTTCGCCTCTCATTCTGGCTGCCCAGGAGTAGTGACATGCGTTGGATAGTGCCTCTTGTACTGGCGATCGTATGTACGTGTTCCGCGCTGGCTGATCCGGTCGCTTTTAACGCAGGGGTAATCCGGCTCACAGGGGTGAACGAAGCTGCCCCTTTCGACACGGTGATCTTTTACCCTACGCGTGAGCGTGAGGTTCCATGGCAAGCGGGCCCGTTCACTGTTGAGGCGACGCGCGATGCTTCGCCTGTACCGGATGGCCGCTTCCCCGTTGTATTGATTTCACATGGACGAGGCGGCGGTCCCTTCAGCCACCGTGAATTGGCCGCAACTCTGGCTCGCGCCGGATTTATCGTCGTCTTGCCGACGCACGTTGGGGACGCTTCAGGCTATCCCCGAGCGCCGTCCCAAGCCCAGATTCTGATTGATCGCCCCCGGCAGGCAGAGGCCGCGCTCAATGCAGTCCTCGCAGATCCACGGTTTTCCGCGAGCGCCGATGTTGGCCGAATTGGCATGATCGGATACTCGGCCGGTGGCTACACTGCGCTGATTCTGGTGGGAGCGAAACCCGACTTTGCGTATGCCAGTGCGTACTGCGCAGATCACGATGATCCGGGATCGTGTCCGCGTCCAGCAACCAGCAATAGTGCGCACGGCACCCAAGGTAAAGCGGCGGTACCCGCTGACCTGGTAGCCTGGCAACCGCCCGTTGATCGCCGCCTGAAGGCCTTGGTGCTGATGGATCCACTGGCGATGATGTTTGAGGCACCTGGCTTGTCCGCTGTGCGCGTACCGACGATGCTCTATCGACCGCAGGACGACAGCTATCTTGGTTCTGCGAGAAACTCTCTTGGCGTTGTGTCAGGCTTGCCCACACCGCCCGCAGTCCACATCGTGCCAGGCAACCACTTCGTTTTCATTGATCCTTGTCCGGCCTCGGTCGCAGCCAGTGTGGCACTGATCTGTCAGGATGCGCCCGGGATCGATCGTGTGGAGATTCATCGCCAGATCGACCATGAGGTCGTGGACTTCCTACGCGCAAATCTATAACTCATCCAGGCTGAGCTGACATGCTCCAGGGAAGCAACGCGGCGTAGTCGTCGACGTTCTTTGCCACTCTGGGAAAGGTGCGTCTGAATCGAGCAATCGGCGCCGTCGGCATCTCCTACCAGGACGGTATGTTTGGCATCGATAATATTGTCGATACGCTCCTTCACCTTCAAGTCAAGATGTTTGATGCTGATCGAGCCAGCAATGAAAATCTTGGTCATTCGTCGGCCCTCACCAAGTCGCCGTTTCCGCGTACGTCACTCACACCTTTGGATATGTTCAATGAACAGCGCAGGTGGCCTCTGGAGGCGCTCACGTGAGCGCACTCATTCCCCACAACCGCGATGCGTGATAGTTGATACTACACAGCCATTTTCGCTTTGCGGGATGATCGACGGAAATGGTTTGGAAACCCAACATGCAGGCCCAGACCCACTGAGGGAGTTCGAAGCGATCGTTGAAACCGTCTCGCTTGAACAACGGCAATTCAGCGCTGCCTCATACTTGATGTTGGCGTTACGCGCCGGATCGCGCCAACGGTTACGCTGACCACCCAAAAAGATGTTCGTCACCAAAGTATGCGTCACCGTTGGACGCGCTATCCGTATATCTGATTCGTATTATCTTAGCGTCGGCCGACGAAAACCGGAGCTCCCCCGTCATGAAATCGCGACCAAGGTGATCCTGACCTACGCCGTCGGCGACGAATGAATCGAGAGCCCATGCCTGCCATTGGCACTTTGCACGCTTCGACGCGAACTTCACTGCCACACCCGCAGTGAGATGAAGTCTTGCGGCGACATTCATGTAAGGAATCTCGTGCAGATCATCGTAATGCAGGTTGCTTAGGTTATCTAGCGCGTGCCGGAAGTGATCGAGTGCGATGATGTCTTTCGTTGAGTTCGTCATAGGTATCCCACTGCTATGCTGTGTTGGCTCATTCTCTCGTGCGCACCAACGAAGAAGAATGAGCGGCCGTCGACCGGACTGCGGTATTTATGAGCTCGCGTACCCGTACACGCGCTCACGCTCCTGTCTGGTTATCTGTTTGCGCTGCTCGTTCGTCAGATCAAGCGTCTCGGCGTCTTCGGCGATACTGCGAAACTCTACGTTGCGATGCGTTTTGAATATGTCAAAGAATCCGTCTCCCGGTAAGCCGTCTTTCGCCTTTGCCATCAACGCCGAATAGATGACATCATCCAGAGGACCTAATTCGGAGCATGCTTCCTCCAATGTATCGTAGACATCAGCTGGCCGGGTATCCTGCGGAAAAGCACCGAACAGCTGCTTAAACGAGACGGTTCCGCGCTTCTTCGCAGCGCTTTCGACCATAGCGCGGACAGCGCCAACATATCTGTTAATAACCATGGAGAAATTCCGCTAATTGGCCAGAAATATTTTGTCTTCTCGTGGGTCATCGCCATTTCCGCGAGCTTTCGCCTGATTATAGTCAGTGGCGTTTGTATCGTATGCCATCGAGGCACTCGGTCCACATGCATTGCTATGCATTTCAGCATCAGAGTTCCGAGTGGGAATGGTAAGTGATGCGTATGCCCGAGCGCCACGTGTCGAATGTCTATATGCGCATGGGACGTAGCTCACTCGACGAAGCCTGAACACAACCCGAACCCGCGACAATTCCTGGATCGGGGGCCTTCTTCTTCCGGGCTGCCTTGACGGCACCGTCAGATACCGACGCCAAGTCGAAAGGCTTGCGGCAAAGAAGGCGCGTCCCCCCGAAATCATATCGGACGTAGCCGCTGACCAACGTTAGCTTTTCATCTTGGCTTACGGACAAGCCCACTGCAGACAGTGCAGGCGCAAGGTTTGGTTGAAGCACCTCAAATGTTTGCTGCTCATTGCTGTAGACACCAGCGAGACGCAAGATGGTCGCAGAAATAGGCAAAAAGAGTGCCGCGCCCGTTATCACTATGTAACACGAAAAGAACGAACCTAGCAGTGCGAGTTTGATCGGTCGGTAAATACCCGGATTCCAAGTGCGAGCGTTCAGGTACATGTAGCCCGGCAGCAAACTCACAACGGTCGTACCCAGACACACCACGAATCCGAGTAAATTCTCGAACCAGCCTCCGTCAACGTACCGCGCAGTAACGTGAAGTGTAATCAGAAGTGGGGCCGAAGTTATGCACATCGTCAGCATCGCAACGGCTGCGAAGCAAAACGCATAAAACGCGGTAGTAAGGCGCCATGCCCCCGGCTTCTTTTGCAGCCCCAACGCGTCGCTGCGAACCACGGCAAATATGAAAGCGCCCAGGAACGCCAATGCACATACTATCCAAGCCTGACTGGAATCGAAGCCGATGACTATACCCAGCCCGAGTAGCCAACCACCCATCGCCCAACGATACAACTGAGGTACTGCTTTTGGTATGGTGCGGTCATGGCGATAGTGAGACAAGGTGCCGATTAGCATCAGGGATGGCGCCACGAACTGCAAAACGGCAGCGAAAGCCAACAGCATCGCGGCGGCAAATAGAAAAATAAGCCCACTTCCCGACATTGCGGAGTATTGGAATATTCCCGTCCAATGGATTGATCGAAGATAAACCCAGAGGAACAGAGCTGCCGGCAGGAACGCTAGTGGGGCAACCTTCCATGCGACGTCGAGCGTGTCCTTTACCATCGAGACGGCTTCTTTGTAGGTGTCTTTGACTCGAGCGAAATCCGGCTCCGATGTCCGTCCATCCTCATATTTTTGGGATGCGACGTCGACTTCCGATTCAACAGTCAACGTCGGCACATCAGTAGAATTCGAAGCTGGGACGGCCCGCAGATCTCGTGGGTGGTGTGGATCAGGAGCCACACTGCGATCGGCAGCCAATGATTGTTCGTGGCCGGGTTTCATGAATTTCTTCTCCTTTTAATTTCTGCTTTGACACGCGTATTTACGGTCCAACGGTCAATATCGCTGCCCCGCCTGACTTGTCGTTCACCTATCCAGCCGCGGGGTAGTTACAGGTCCAACCCGAGCGGGCACTCAGCGGTAACGCCGTCACATCACTAACAAAACCATCGACGCAATCTTGCCCAGAGGCCCTTGTCGACATGGCTAGGCTTAGTCGTAGCGGGAGCCGTGTCCGTCGATATGGCTGGGCGAGATTTGGGCAGTTCGGCGGCCTGCGCGTAATAAGCGGCCTTGGCTGCTTTGTCCCGCCTCTGCTCTGCCTTGATTCTCGCTTGATCCCACGAGCCCGCCTCAATGACCCTATTGTTTCTGATCACGTAATGTGAACGGCATGGCAGATTCCAATTTCCGACCGATGGGTGAAGCGAAATGGATTCACCATCGAAGGTGAGCTTCCAGTCGGTCGGAGTCAGCGGCGTAACCACCTCTTGTCCACACCCGCAGCAGCAACTGTGAACCACAGTGCCGTACTCCATTGACACATAGAGCACCCCTGGTTCGAGCTCCCGCGGAACGCCCTTGACGAAACGAGGTGTGAGCTGCAAATGCTGGATCATTGCTGATCTCCATTCAACAGCATGTTGCCGTCGGTCGTATACGAACAGTGGTGCTCATGTTCCAGGTCTCGGTAAAAGCCCCTGATCTTTTTCCACTTGATGACGGCGAGCGCTGCGTTCAGCATATTGAGGTCAGCAACCTGAATGTTCGAGGCGTAGACATTTTCGGCATTTCCTCCCTCGAACCCGACGCGCGCCCTGACGTGATCGCGTTTATGCGGCGTGCTAGCGGTGACGCGCAAAATGCCCCCCAGTGAACCATTGACGAGCTCAAGGCCCATGCCAACATCCACGAAAGGCACGCCAAGCGCTTCGAGTTTCTGTACCGCAAGCCGCTTGGATTCGCCCGCGTCCATACATAGGAAAGCGAAGGTGACGCCGTCCAGAAGGTTGATGCTGCTCGCGTCGAGTTGAACCGCGTGCGGTACGATACCGCGATGCATCCGTGAGTAAATGTTGGCGAAGTAGTCCACTTTCTTCGGGACGTCGCGAAGGTTATCAATCGATGGTGCGCCAGGTGCTCGAAATGCGTTGTGTTGCAGGAGTTCGTCGCTATCTATCAGGTGGATTTCGCGGACTGGCGTCTTTGCCACCTGGTCGAGTACATATGAGCCAGTGCCGCCGACGCCAACGATCGCGATTCTTTCGCTTTCCAGCCGTGATGTCAGCGCTCCGACGCCCGCGCGGTCCGACGCCGTTTCCAGATAGTTGAATACGCTTTCATCCTCTGCATCCGGTTGCCTGAACAGGCGCGGAGTTGCACCCGGGCTTATCACCGCAGCCGCGCCAGCGATGATAGTCGCGTAGGTGGACAACTTCTGATAGTAGTCCTGGTAGCCCTGTGGGCCCGGCTTGCTGGAGAGCATATGCTCGCCAAAGGTACCTAGATCTGCAGGGACTGCGCCACTCGGCGTAATCCCCCGGATCGGTGTTCCGTCGGCATTACAGGGATACTCACCTTTGAAATGGACCGTATGCGGCTCGGGCTTCTGCGTGATGTCGCCAGACAGGCAGAGCGTAGAGGTGATCGTGCCCGTCTTCACTTCACGCCGCAGATTGACATACGGCACTTCGTGCATCACGAGAGAGCCGCCCGTGATTCGCACGAAGTAGCCTTCTTCGCGGAGGCGCTTGAGGTCTTGATTAAGATTGAATAGTGCGGCCGACATTGAAAATGCTCCCGTTTTTAACCTCGACAGAACCACCGGTGGCCAACTCGCCGCTGTGCGGTTTGGATGCCGCTCCTCGATAAGTGATCGAATACTTGATGTCCGGCGTTGGCGGCTCACCAGGATACGCAATCGAAACCAGTTGTTCGAATGTCACGTGGGGCTCTGCGACTTCGACTTCTCGGCCGTTGACCACAATCTCGATCTTCGGTTTGTGCTTGAGCGCTGTGATGAAGTGTTCGACTCCGGGCTGCGAAAGGTCCACCGTTTCATCAGGGTCGATCTGGCGGTCTGCGCCACCGCGAACGCTCAGGAAAACCGCTTCGTTTTCGCGGGGTTTGGCGAGCTCATACAAAACGACGCCCGTGATCGTCGATTTGCCCCATGTGATCTGTGCGTCATTGACGGTCAGCCTGAAATCGCGGTCGGTCAGAAACGCGACGAACCGCTCGACGCCGCGACCCCGCAAATCAAAGGTTTCATCCAGGCGGACATCCTCAAAATCGCCGGTCTCAAGAATGGCAAAGAGGCTGTAGTCTTCGGAGGCGCTCAGACCCGCCGCAATCAACAGCTGCCGGCCAAGTGGTACAGGATCGTCGATCTCGATCGGACGGAAGTCGAGGCTCTCTTCGGCGAAAAGGATGCGATACGCGTGAGCAGCTTGCGGGCCTTGGCTTTCGCGATTGCCGCCCCCAACGTTTTCGATGTTTTCTTTGGTTTCCATAAATGTGTCCAATGTCCTGTCGGTTTGGCCAGACTGAGTGTCCGACCGTAGTACGTCTCGGAACCCTCCCATCAAGCCCCCCAAATCTGGTTAAATGATGCTGTTTAACATTGGATCTGGGGAGAGCAAGGAGGACATGGACGAAGCATAACATTCATATTCTGCTTCATGCAAGCAGTTTAAGCAGAATTACCGGATCGCCACGTACTTGTATTCGATGCCGCCGCTGCTGGCGATATCTTCGGCACGCAGGATATAGCCGTCAGCCACTAGTCGTTTGAGGCGGGTACTCGCGTTTTGCACGGACAGATCGAGATCGGCTGCGACTTGGGAGGCGAGAACGGAGCGGTTGGCCAAGACATAGTTCAGAAGCTCTCGGCCGGAAGAACTGATTTCTGGGCCAATCACTTCAAACGCTTCCTTGCGCCAGATCACCAGCGGCTGCTCTTTTGCCTCGGCCGCGTACTTCCAGTTGTCGATCAGATCGCGATCATCGAGATCCTCGAGGAAAAATCCCTTCTCCCCCCTGTACTGTTTCGCAACAGAAATCACGCTTTCCCGCGGGAAAGACGCGTCCGTAGCCTCGATGCCTTTCAGTGATATGCCGAACACAGAAACATCGGCGTGACGGCCGACAAAATCCGAAAGCTTTGCGTAAGATTGTTTTCCCTGAACGTTCCCGAAGGGCTGGGACGTCTCGGTGAAATCGCGCAACTTGATGCGCATGGAGGTCTGGTTCATGCCGGTAATTTAATGAGAATCAGGCCTTGGCGTCAAGCAGGAAGTCGAAACAGATGTGTGTGCCTCTAAGCAGAGACATGTTCAGGCGATGCGAGAACCTGATCTCGCCATTTTCGTAAGACACCTTCACTTCGAACGTTTCCTGCCGCACCGAAATGTTGGCATTGAATTTGTTAGCCACTTCGCCTGAACGTTTGAGCCCTAGGCCGCGCGCTTCGTCCCGATTGCTGCTGATTTCGCCATTCCGGAAAATTTCCTCAACCAGCGCTACACCGGGATGAATGCTCGAGGCACTAATTCTTTTTGCGAGCTCGGGGTATTCTGTTTCCAGCACCGGCGCGAGCGTGCCCAGGATGCCCCGTCCACTGTCCGAGATGACCGCCTGAATGTGCGGTCTGCGGCTTTTGGGATAGAACTGCAGCGCGGCAAAGCCCGGAATAGGTGATTTCGAGTGATCCCGTACGTTGCCGAACAGCTCGGACAATACCGTAAAGGCGCCCACGGTATATTGGGTCCCCGCGCAGCTGATGAAGCTCTTTTGCAGTCGCCCAGGGATTTCTTCGTCGGGCGCCACCGGGTCAATCGCTGCAACTTCTACGACCCCTTCGTTCGCCCCCTTGTGCTGCCCAGCCTTCGATACTTTTGGACGAGAAGGAATCACCGCAACCGTCGGCTCGAGGAAGTCAAAGAAGCCAATCCGATTGAAGTAATCCAACGTGGGGTAGCAATCACTGAAATCGATCTGAACAACCTTTCGATCGAAGACAAGCTGATTGCAGATGGCGAGCAGACGAGCTGTTGCCTCCAACAGGAGTTTGCTGTTCTTTGCGAGGACAAAGACCACGCTGCTGCAAGCAGAGGCAAGCGGGGACTCGACCGACTCGAGCGCATTTTCGAAGAGCTCCGCAGTGACCCATTTCGCGGAAGGAAGTGCGATGCGAAGTTCAGCGGGCTTTACCAGGGACCAGCAATGTGCTTCGTCTTTGATGAAGCAATCTGGATTGTCGTGCAGAAACGCGTTCACAGCACTCCGGTCCTGCCCAATCCTGCTCGCGATCACGCGAGCTTTTATCCCCGGTTCTTTTCGTAACAGCTTTTCTATTTCGTTATGCATAACCATGCGATCGTCGACGGACAGTCAAAGCAAAATTCTTTTTAAAATTCCTGAAGCGTGAGCTTACACCGTATTTTCGCCTTCAACGTACTGAACGCTTGTCGTGAACGCATGCTGTACACGGCTACAGAATCGCGGCTCTGTTGGCCCGCGCGTCATAAAGCGCATGATGTCGTCCACCGTGCTCGCTGAAGTATTGCTCTCTCCGAACTGGATCGATTCTGGAGCTAATTAGCTTTTCTTTCCAACCCGTAGGCTTTCGGCCAATGAGCTCCCACAAAAGCTGGAGGTCTATCGGATGGTCGTAGCAGATGACAGGCCGTTGTCTCAAGCCGCTAAACTTCGACATCCAGTTTCGCGCTGCCTCGGCCAGGGAGTCGCGCGTCATCGTCCACTCCGGATACTTCCCGAGCTGGGGCAATACGTGGCCTCGCACAAAGGCGCTGCAACTTTCCTCGTCAAACTCCCCAACCTCGCCGTAAAACTCGTGTCCGTCCTCGGACACCATTGCGATGCTTATCAAGCGAGGTGCCGCGATGTCGGTAAATTCCGTGTCGATATATATGCGGCGTTCCCAAGGGTGTATCGTGCTCATAATGGCGCCTTACACAAGAGCGTCTATGCAGATGCTAGCGCATTTGTGCCGTTTTGCGGGCATCCATCCAGGCAAGCCAACCTTTGCGATAAGCTCGCGCGTCCGCTAAGGCGTGATGCTCGCGACTGTCGCTCTCGTAGTACGCCATCACTGCCCGGTGATAGACCGCCGTATCGATCAATGGGCGAAGATCGTAATAGGTCATTTTTAGATTCCGTGGGCGCACATCTGACAGCAGATGCAGCAGGAAATCGAAATCCCTTGCCGAATCGCATGCCGCCTGCAGTGAGCGTGGAGCCTCTGCGAACCAGCTGAGCAAGCGTTCTCGCGCGACGGAAATCGGAATCGCAGGCCCCTGCAGCAACGGTAGCACTTTCCCTTTGACGAAGTCCGAACAGTCGCCAAGCTGCCATGTATCCGCCAGCTCAACGTAGAACTCGCGTCTACCGTCCTCACTGACGATTCCAAGGCTGATCAGCTTCGGCACGCGCTGTCGCAGGCCGGTGTATTCAGTATCCAAGAAGAACAACATCTGTCTACCTCAGCGTTGTCTGCCACTATCGTCTCGTTAAGGCAACGGCCGGCAATTGTGCGTGTCTGCCGACCGGACCGGCAGATGCTGGACAAGCGCCGCCACGTCGGCGGGCGCAAACCTCCAGACCGTGCGTCCGTCAACTGTCGGCCCACTAACCGGCCGCAGTGTCCCGGACTTGAGGAGAGCATATGCGCCTTTACGCGATAACTGTAATGCCTCGCGCGTTTCAGCCAAAGTCAGCCAGCGCGCCTTCTCCGCACAAAGCAAGTCCAGTGTATCTCGCCGAACCGTTCCCGAGGTACGGCCTGCCGCAGTCGCATGAACTTGACCAATGAGCATTCCCCGCTCAATGAACGAACACACAACGCTGCGTTTGACGCCAAGCTGCCTTGCTGCGGTGGTAAGTGGAACCCATTTATGTTCCATACGCGTAGATTTCGACAATCGGCGATTTCTATCTGCCAGTTGCCCCGGCCACGCTTCCCGGATATACGATTCGAATTCGCGGCGCAGGAAGTCAAACTGTTTGTCCCTGAAGCGTTTGTACAAAGCGGTGTAGAAATAGCCAAAGCGCTTGGTTAAGCGCGCTGAATGCGCTTCGCTACACCCTTTTGAAATCAGGCCACCAAGCAGATGGTGATATCCAGCGGGCCAGTTGATAAGCGCATCTCCAGCCGCCTGGCTGATTGCGCTGGCAACTGCGATCTCGTGAAGGTCCGCTATTTTCGTCGGTTTTTTTGTATCGTTCCGCGCGTATCCGCCGAGAAAGACACATAGGGCGAGAAGATCCTGCGCGCTGAGATGGTCAAATGGCGGCGATAGGGTGAAAAGGTGACTGGCAGGGGATACCGGTTCAAGCATCGACGCGATGTAACTGCTAATTAAGATGCACCCGGCCGACGCTGGCACGATCGGCATGCCAGCAAACGATGCCCCACAATCGCAAGTCGCGATGCGACTTCTTTTCCACGACAGTGGTTGATGACAGGTGCTGCATGAATCGAGCAGTTCTGCCCGATGAATGGGACAGGCAGTCACGAGTGTAATATCCCATGAGGCGCGCCAGTATGGATCGCTGGCGAGGCAAGCAGCACAACATCTCGGCCGCCGACCATTCCAGAATTGCCGTTCCCACCCACCGGTATCCTCCGCCTTCAGATGCGGAAACCGTGTTATCGCCCCACGCAGCCGGGTCATCGACATTCCGTCAAGGATGATACTCACGCGTGCCAATCCGTCACCCCCTGGCGCCCTCGACGCCAACAAATTGAGATCGTGCATAGACGTGAAACCATTCGCTTCGGCCAGCCGAAGCAGGTAGCCTGTAGCACTCTCGTTCTGAATCGCCTTCGGTCGAACAAGCAGCAGGCTCACGATCTCCCTCCGGCGCAATGGGCGATTGACTGCGCGGAAACAAAACAGGTGTCGAGTCTAATAACGTCTCCAGACTTGCGGAAGAGACAAATCATATCTGTGGCAATTGCGGTGATGACTCGCTGCAATAGCGATCCGCGCTGCCTGGAAAGAGCATCGAGTGAAACGACTCTCGTCGATATCGGATATGAGGTTGCCATGTCGCATAGCCATTGCGTAAAGCGCTGCAGCTCCGAGGCAGGCACCCAGCGGTCGTCGACCATAGGGAGAAGCAGGCTGCATCGAGAAAGTAATCTTCTCTGATGCGGTGTGGCACCGACAAGTCGTTCCACTTCCTCAAAGCTGTGCAACACTGGCGGCGAATCCCGTAGACGCTTTACGAAGCTAGCAATACAGGTCTCATTCGATGCGACCCCTGCCTGAACACCCATCGCTTTCGCGTATTCGGTGGCCGGGGCCCGAAGCACTGGCTTCCCTTCGCTGCCCAGCGCAACCGCGGATGGGCTTATTGCTAAGCCGGCACCGTGCGAATGCACCGTGAGGCTTGCCAAGTATTGGTCGACCGCAGCGCCAAGAAACAACGGCAACCTGAGAGCACCGGACAAGCGCGCAATATACCAGTGCGGTTGACGATTCCTGAGTCGCTTGAGCGAAACCAACGGCACGCCATCGGCCCCCGGGGGTAGTGCCTCCCAGCAAGTGTTGATCTCATCGAATGTCGTGCGGGGCCAATTCTGGAGAACGCGAGCGGCGACCGTGATAGCTTTGCGCTCCTGCGTGCTTCCGCCATCCTTCGAGACATGAAATCCATAAAAGCCCGAGCAAGTGCTCGCGAAAAAACTGCACATTGCTAGCCATTCCAGCGCGCTGATATTTGCCAGCTCGGCGCAAAACCGCTGCTCCAGTAAAAGATCAGCTCCAGAGCGTCCCCGCAACCCAGCGACGAGCAGCTTTGTGAGCAGCGAGACATCCATAGGCGCTTGCTCAAACTCCGCATTGCGGAGATCGAATCCACACTTGCAAGTGAAGACGTTGCATCGATCCCAGGTAATCGATTTGGCGCATGCAGGGCATCTGTCGACAAGCCACAAGCGATGATCTTCGCAGACCACTACCGCGCGAAAATTCCACACTGCCTTGAATACTCCAGTCTCACTGATACAGGCAGGACAGAACGCGTTATAGCTGTCTCGATAGAAGCAGGCTCTGGCGAACTGACCAGGGCGATTTGTCCCCTCGCTAGTCACGTGAGTGCGACCAATAAGTTCGCTCAGCTCACGCGCATCGACGCCTATGGAACTGGCAAAACGCTGGACGCCGCCGGGAGCGTCCAGCTCGCGTTTCACCACGTTTCTAAATCGCGCTAGCGTCGCATCATCCGTATAGCCATTGGCGGTGCCAAGCCTTATGACATAGCCCCGGAAATCCTCATCCGACGCTGGCGCCGGGCGACGTAGAAAGCGCCTCGAAGGCGGACGCGGATCAATAGCCAAAGAAGGGCTCTCCTTGCATCGTCAGCGGCCGATTGACGAAACGAGAATTAAACGGGTTATGGGTATCTTTCGCATCCGGCCAAATTCCTTCGACAAAAGCACGTCCGAGCAGGTCTCGGTCGAAGGCCGTCTTTCCCTCTTCGAGCGCAATCTGGACTGCCACACTCATTAGCGTCATGACGTAACCCATGAGCCCAAACGTCGCAAAGTGAACTGCTTCGATCACTCTTGCGTCGCGCAGAAGCTCGTCCGCGGGTGGGACTGGCAGTTCTTTCCACAATGAACGTATGAGTCCTTTAAAGATGCGCTGCGCCGGCTCGGTGCCTATGGAGAATGGTTCCAGCGAGATCTGTCGGGAAAATCGCCGGCGAAGCTGCTCATTACTTTGAAGAATTCGCCTGCAACGGCGCAGCCCCATCAATACAAACGGAACCTTTGTTTCATTGATAAGGTGCTTCAGCCAGTCGGCGACTTTAGTTTCGATTTTCTCGCTGGAGTGATCGATGAAGTGTTGGAATTCATCCAGAATGACCAATTGAACCCCGCAATTTTTGAAGAGAGTGACGATGCGCGCTGTCATCGCCTCCGCGGATCCTCGAGCGAAGAGCGGGTCACCCATGTCCAGAAGGATTCGCTCCGCCACGTTCTTGATTGTTGGCTGCGCGGGTAGTTCAAGATGAAGCACGCGGATTTCTGTGCCCTCATCGATGTCCCGCTGTGGATAGTGCTTTGCATATTCCTTCCGCAGAGTTGACTTGCCGCTGCCCGACACACCGGTGATCAGCAGGCACCCTGGTTCTTCGAGTCCGAAGCACCCCATCCGGTGGCAGCGTCGAATGGCAGCAGTCCCCATAGTGAACGCCGGATGCTTGATAAATGTCTTTCGAACCGAAGCTACTAACGCATCTTTTCTTTCGTCGGGATCGTCGTCCCGCGCACGGGATGAATCGTCGTCCGGGCGATCATCTTCGTCATCCGAATCAATACCAATCGTGCTATTCATGACAAGCTCCTCTGCGAGCCGTTTGACTGGCCCGCTACAGGTGGTGTTAGTTATATATCCGGGTCGCCGTGGACTAAATCGTTCCGCGCCTTACTGGAAATAACGGGATGTCTGTTTCATCATCCCAATTGGTATCCGGCAGGTCGAGGGGACCGTCCAACTCCGCTTCCGGTTCAAGGGATAGCTGTCCCTGGCGCGACTCTTCGCGCTGCATCAGTGCCTCCCGATCGACGTTGCCGGCTTTGCCTGGCTTGGGTCTCTTCTTTGTTGGATAGCATTCTTGTATGAGCCGGTCGGTATAGTCGCGTAGCGCGGATTTCGCAGCGAGCAGCGCGAGGTGGCGAGGAGAAGTCTCGTAGTCTTTTCGCGCCTTTGAAAGAATCCACCGATGCTGCTCAGCGGTAAGCCCGTCGGCATACCCGGGCAACGTGCATTTCGCTTCGATGTACTGTTTAGCTTCTTCATCAAATACAAAAATAGCGCCGAGATTGTCGGGGTCAGTGCGCACCGTGACCTTGATGTCACCGCGTCGGCGCCGCAAATCCTGGAGGGCGGGCGACGCATATAGGAGCCCATGCGCTCCTATACCGTCTTTGCCGAGTGTGCGTGTCGCAGAATTTCCGAGATAGACGTTCATCACGTCGATCGAGGGCGGCAGTCGCCTTGGATACTTTGCGATGCCCTCATCCCATTTCTGTTTTGGAGTAGTCTGAATTCCTCGATGGAACGTCATGGAATAGATATCAATGCTCCAGCGGTGCACGATCTCCTGTAGTGCCTCCAGCGTTAATACCGCTGTCCGCTCGGAATCGTAGGCGTGGCGCTTGTCATACTTTGCGAAAGTTGTTCCAGGTTGCAGGTGAACCAGCCCGTAGTTCAGTGTCTTCAGGACACGCTCGATACGCCCTTTCATTTGCGGCGCCCGCGTCGGGCAGTAAATGACATGGATTCCAAGTTCTGCGCATGCTGCTTCCAGATCCTGGGCGTGAAACTCGAGACCGTTATCGCAAACAAGCTGGTCAATCAACCCGTAAGCGTCCCACTCTCCGCCTACTTCGGGGAAGCGATCTTTGACGTAGGTCTTAGGCAAGATTGCATGCTTCAAACATCGCAGGACGGATCGAACGCTTGGTTTGCGAAATGAGATATGAATGCCGACGATCATCCGTGAGTACGCATCGATCATTACGGTGATCCACGGCCGACCAAGCAAAAGGCCCGTACTGGAATCGGTCACCAAAATATCCAGCGGAGTGTGATCGACTTCCACTCGCTCGAGCGGACGTGTGCAGGCCGGGCCTTTTCGGTAGACACGTGTAGCTTCCTGAGCGTATCGCTCCCCATACCGAGCTTTGAGAATTGCATATCGGTCGATTCGGGAAAGAGCCCGCCGAAGCATCCGGCGGGTAGCGCGGGGCAATGCGTCCTCCGGCGCACGGCGCCGGTTCTCCTTCTCAATCTCGTGCTGAATCCAGTCACGGACCTCGCAAAGCGACTCCCTTTGAGGAGTGAGATAGATTTTCTCGATTCCTTCATCGATCAGTTCGTTAAGCTTATCGGGCAACAGCGACGGCTTTTTCCCTCGGAGCTCCCATTTATCGATCAACGCCCGAATGTCAAAGTTTGCCCAAACCCAGGAGCGTCGCCACCCGTAAAAGCTTGCCAAGCACGGCGGCCTCTGGCCACGAATTTCCGGGTCCAATTTTTCCCAAACGCTTCGCAACAGATCTGACAGGAGCGCACGAGGAACACCCATTCGGCCATCTGGACAGATCTCGCGCAGAAATTTGAATTTGCGCAGTGCGAGACGTTGGATTTTCTCAGGAAAGTCGGCAAGTCCGCGGTCCACTGCCGCGCGCTGCTCGGCCTGGGCTTGCTGACCATCCAGCTCTGTCGCTTCCACGAACATCAGTCGACCGATTGCGTACTGCGAAAGGAGGTCATCCACATTGCGCAACAAAAGGGAACCGTCGCCAAACGACGTTAGCTCAACGTTGCGGCCACTCACTTGAGAGATGCGATAGGCAATCCCATCGAGACGCAGACACTCGCCATTTCTAAAGGAATAACGAGTCATCATCGGCCTCCTCGAATGGTCGAATCACTGTTTCATGGCTGATGACTGAATCGAGATCGCAGGCAAGCGACCTGTGCGCAAGCAGTCGACGGACCAAAATTTCGTCGGTACCGGCGGCGAGCATCTCTCCGAGCGTCAGGCCCGCCGTAATGCTGAGGAGCCGAAGGTCGGTTTCATCTGATTTTTCCGCGGCGAGGCCGCGCAGCAGTTCGCGTATCTGGCGAAGCCTGATTGGCCTTCGGATCTGCAGTTCGCTCAGAACAACAAGGTGATGACCTCTGGAACTGAACCACAGCCTGAGAGCTTCAAATTTCTCGGCGGTTTGCGTTTCCGCAAGTTTTTCGGATGGTTTGACTTCCACGAACCAGCGTCGGCCATCAACCCAGTCGACTCCGAAGTCAGGCGTGTATCGGCGCGAACGGCCGTTGAACGAATATTCAATTGTGACTGGCTGCTCCTCAAACGTTCGAACGCCGCGAGCAAATTCAAAGAGAAAAAGCGCGTCGAATTCGAGCAAGCTTTCGCAGCGCACCAGGCGTCGGTTTTTTCGGGAAAAAAACTTTGCCCGGAAGCCGCGACCAGAAGGCGTCACGGGATTTCTTGTTTGGTGATACGCCGGGCGTGTTCTGAGGTGCGGTGAATCTGATCCATGCGTTCTGTGCATCGTTTTTCTCCGTAAATGCGGAGAAACGTGTCCATAGACCGCGCGAGTGGCAACAAGAGCGGACGCACGCTTCCCCCGCAATAAATCAATGCGGTGTATGGTCAATAACACCGATTTGAAGGCGTAATAACGCCCCCGCACCGGTGTTATCCACCATGCAAATGCCCTGACCAGGGCGGCTGCCGACTTGACCTTGGGAGAAACGCGAACGATACTCAAATCGCCAGATGTAGGTATGTTCGCTTCTCCTAGGACGGGGCAGGCCGCGAGGTTTGTCCCGTTTTACGTTTCTGCTCTACATTTCCATATCCTCCTTCGCTTTGCGACGAACCCGGACAGCTCCGTAGCGCGGCCGTGCGGCCATTTCTTCGTCCATCCGGACGATTGCACGCAGGGTCGCTATCTGGGTCGGCAAAAGCCTTCCGATCTTCCGCTGCAATTCTGCGTAAAGCCTGTATTCGTCTGTCGGTAGATCCGCCGGGATTACGAATCGTCGCGGCGAGTCCTGTAGTTCCCTCTCCATCTCCTGCCGATCGACATCCGCAAGTGGAAAACCTTCACTAAGCCTTGCCAGAAATTCTGTGCTGGGCGGCTTCGTGCCTAACTCGAGCGCGGAAACATATGCCTGCTCATAGCCGAGCTTCTTTGCTAGATCAGTCTGCGAAAGCGCGCCGCGAAGTCGCAGGCCGCGGAGGAAAACAGCGAATGGGGTGCTCATAGGCGCAAGCCGAATAGCGGTTGTTCCTACAACACTAGACAAGATTTAGCGAGCAGTCAACTTTAAGTTATTGATTATAAAAGAGATATTTTTATATGACACTGCCTGGAAAGTCTGCTTTCTGACGTTGGAAGCATCTTGCCGCTCACCGAGTCCGAACGCCTACCAGAGTCCGAAATTGATCATGCGCGTTCGGTGTGCTGGAGCGTAGACGGGCCACAAAGCCAGAAAGCTCGCCGCAGTTCCCAGTCCACGGTGCGCTGGCGCCCGAAACCCACGGTTATATCTGCACCCGGGATTCGGCCCGAAATGCCGACACCCGCGGCGTTGGCGACAGCAACGGTTCCGACGATTGCGAGAACGAAGCTCATGTGGTGCCCCAAGGCCATTGCAACGTGCAGACCAATTCCCCTGAAGAAATTATGTCGCGCGTCGATATACCATATTTTATGGAGAGGTCGGCATGAACATGGTTGCTATCGAAAATGCATTTGGCATTTCGTCAGTTGTCGGAGCAGTAGGGATATTGATTGGCGTCAAGGGTGCAAAGCCGCACAGCGTCCTGACGCTCGTCGTCGGGGTGTTTCTCATTGTTATTGCAGCCGGCGCAGCCGCAGTGTTCTCGAACTTTGACGTGATGGCGAAGACGCTCAACCTGAAGAGCATCGTGAACACGCCAGACTTGGACGCGAGTCTTCGCGTCAGCAGTTTATGGACGTTGATCTATCCAGCACTTGTTGGCGCGTTAGGTGTGAACCTGCTAACTTCATGGTTTCAATCGAGCAAGCCATACTCTACGAAAGAGCCGATTGAAACCACCGTTGCCAAGTTGCTCGAAGAACAGACACGACGTCTTGAGTCAAAGGTTGGTCGGGTCGAGCAAGCACCGCTCCAATCGAGCCGTCAACCGAGCAAAAAAAAGAGGGCAACGCTTGTACGGAGGCGTTGAACGCGTCTGTCTGGAAGTGGACCTCTACCATCCATGCTTAACGCCATTGAGACTCGGCCCCCTCCGACTATTGACAACTTGTCGAGCCTGTCGGAGGAGGTTAGCCGGACCACTGCGAAGATCGCGGCCTCAACTACCGCCTCGGTGGACGAACTGTTCGATCACCGGGAGTGCGGAGCTCCAGTGACTTAAGCCAGCATCGATCAGCTTCAGCGAGAGGTGCTTAATGGCTTCGGCCGGTAGCGACTTCAACTGATCGAGTAGTCGTATCTTTTCTGGATCTGGCAGATCAGATTCCGCGATCTGAGTCCCGATCAACTCCTTCAGGGTCTCCTCGTGGAGCCTTACCGTCACGACGCCGAGGATGGCCGAGAGCCCCCCGTCGTCGGCGAGGAAGTCCATGCCTTTTGCGGTGATCCTAGGGTGCTGGAGAGATCAAACTGGAGGCCACTGTCGTCCATCGACGAGACAAGGCCATGCTCATTCAAGTAAGCCAGGTTAGCGAGGTACTTCGTCTTTGTCTCGGCGTCCGTCGACTTTACGCGCTCGGCCCAAGCCGCTCTGTCGGGATAGCAAGCCGCTAGCTCTTCAAGGAGTTCCCGCTGATATGTCCGATCTAGCTTCATTGTGCTGCTCATCTCCCGATTGTGTGGTTCCAGCCCTATTCTCTAAGAACTGCCGGGGACATACTGACCAGCCAAGCGTAGTTGATTGACAAGCGCGAAAGCGAACGGCGGCGCAAAAGATCGGCAGTAGCGCCCATCTATTAAAACCTCATATTAATAGGCGGTGTGCATGGAGTGGAACTGTAAACAGTTAGTTTGTCCAATCTTTATAGGTGCTTGACTGAGTGTTGTTTTTGGCGTAAGCGCCCTAAAATGTCTTGTGCGACCAATTTTGAACCGTAAGAATCACGCGAACTTGCCGGGAAGGAGCCATCATGACGATAAAATTTGCTAACTACGCAGCGTTTACTGCCGCCGAGAAGAAGGTTGCTCGTGACGTGCAAGCATTTCGTCAGATGATGTCCGGCAACTCGGCGAAAACGAGCACCGCAGCATCTAAAACTGACAAACCTGCGGCGTCCAAAGGCCCGTCGACGCGTAAGGGCCATACCAAGTAACACTCTTTGTCGTGTGTCGAAGGAGCTAGGTGAGCAGAACCTAGCTCTTTTGCTATCCAGAGCACGAAAATGAAAAACGATAAGAAAAAGAGGGGGACGGGAGCAGTCCGTCCGCTATACCGCGCAGAAGACCTGATGCGGCAGCGCGATCTTCGACACCAAACGGCGTTTGATGGACAGCACGGGCATCATTCCCAATTTCGTCGGGACTATGCGCGCCTAATCCACTCGCCGGCTTTTAGACGGCTGCAGGGGAAAACTCAGCTTTTTCCTGGTGCTGAGTCGGATTTCTTCCGAAATCGGCTCACGCACTCGCATGAAGTTGCGCAAATTGCAAAGGGAATCGCTCTAAATATCAACCAGAGCGACTACTTTCGCGACAGTCCCATTAATACAGATCTAGTCGAATTGGCGGCTTTAGCTCATGACCTTGGGCATCCGCCTTTCGGGCACAACGGTGAGCATGCCTTGGACGAGTGCATGCGAAAGCACGGTGGCTTCGAAGGAAATGCTCAGACGCTGCGGATCGTAGCTCGGCTCGAGAAGAGAGAAGAACCCGTAGACGGCGAGCAACTTTGCGGTCTGAACCTTACTTATCGTAGTCTCGCGGCGCTGCTGAAATACGACCGGCCCATTCCGGGTCTACGGCGAAAACAAGACGCGAAGCGGCCTGCAAAGGGTTACTACCAAACTGAGGCAGAACTGGTGAAACACGTCAGGGCTGCCGTCGCACCGGATCTTCCCGCGACGACTGCGCTGCGGACGATCGAGTGCGACATCATGGATATTGCAGACGACATTGCGTATTCAACTTACGACCTTGAAGACGCCTTCAAAGCAGGATTTTTTACGCCGCTGGAAATCCTCAGCCATCTACTCGACCAATCATTTCTGGATCGGCTCACCGCGAAAGTAAAGACGGCGGGAATCAAGGATGCAGCAGTAAGGGAGGTGGCTCTAGTCCTCGCAGAAACATTTGGCAAGGTCATTACGAATGGTCAGGACGAGGGCGCGAGTGATGATCCGCTTGATCCCATTGTTCGGATTGTCAGCATCTACGCGAAGTCAAAGCGGATCGCCAGCGATGGATATTTGCGAACGTCATTCACTTCGGATCTGGTGCGCGAGTTCATTGGCGGCATATCTGTAACACTAAACGAAGAGTTCCCGGTGCTCTCCACGATAGCCATGAAGCGCGAGACCCGCCTAAAGATCGAAGTACTTAAGCATTTGACTTTCGAAGCCTTGACGATGTCCCCCAGGTTACGCTTGGTCGAATACCGCGGTCGCGACGTCGTCAGAACAATCTTCGAGGCGCTAGCCGGCGATGGCGGATATATGTTGCTGCCGGATGACTGGCGCACAAAGTATTTGTCGGTTCCAGTGGAGGACGAAAGCTCGAGAAAGCGGGTGGTGTGTGATTTCGTGGCCGGCATGACTGACAGATACGCCGTAGAGTTCTATGCCCGCCTGACCTCGATCGATTCGGAGCTCTCATTCTTTAAACCGTTTTGACTTGAGGGGAGCGGCGCGAATTTTTGGTGCACACTTCGGTAGACAAAATTGGCCTCGTCCACTCGGTGCACTTCCCTGCAAGCGATTGCGACGCTTCGCATGGTTTCGCATCGACAACGACGCTTAAAGCAAGATGATAAGGAGTGCGTGTTGTCACGAAAAAGTAAATGCCGCGCTCGCGTGGACAGCGCGTGCGCCGTCGGTTGCGGTTGACGAAAACCGGTTACACAGCGATTACATGTGGTCCAGAAACGAAAAAGGGTTACAAGCAATCGCTTGTAACCCTTTGAATCTGTTGGTGGGGCGTGAGTGACTCGAACACTCGACCTACGGATTAAGAGCCAGAACCAAGCCCTTATACGTGATAGTTAATCATTTTAATTTACAAGATATTTATTGATTTCCGATCACTGAAGATTCCCCGGGTACATCCACCGTTTCCGGCAGAAACGTGAACGGCCGGGCGAGCCAAGTACCATTGCTCATCGTTTCCCCGCCTCGCGGGAGTGCAGGGAAAATCGTTCGAAAAAGTGGGGTGCCAGATCGCATCGCGACTTGCGAAGCGGTCCTGCCCACACCATGTAAAACAGCGCTACTCCGCCCGGCTCGTTCCATGGCTTGACCCAACTCAAGGCGATTGACGGTCACGAGCCCACAGTGCAGGTCGACGGCTACACCGCCGAGCAGATCGACTATCCCCTGTTGCTGCTGGAACAGGCCGGCTTCATTCATGGTGGGGGGCTGGAAAACTTCGGCATGCGGTTCGGGCCCGGCATTGGCTTTCAGAGCCCGACCTGGGCAGGACATGACTTCCTCGATTCGGTGCGCGGACAGGAGGTGTGGGAGAAGACCAAGGCGGCCGCGGCCAAGGTGGGCGACTCCGCGCCAACGATGCCACCATGCTGGAGCGATGATGGATGAGTATAACCATAGATACGTGGCGGCGTTGCTGATTGACACGTTGCCCAAGCCGTCCGCGATCAGGCTGCCAATATTCCACAATCCGTTGCTCTTAACGTGGATATTTGTTCAACAAACGGTAGTTTGCTAAACGCCAATATGCTCGTGCCGAATACTTGTTGGCGAGGCTGCCGGACTGTTAAAATTCCCGTCAATTTTTCAGCATCCGGGAATCGTCAATGAATCAACGGATAGGCTATGCGCGAGTTTCGACGGATGATCAGAAGCTAGATTTGCAGCGCGATGCACTGAACGTCGTTGGAGTTCGGTCTATCTATGAAGAGATGGCTAGCGGCAAGACTGCCGGCCGCCCGGAGCTGGATCATTGCCTGAAGGCGCTGCGTGCAGGTGACACCCTTGTGGTGTGGCGGTTGGATCGGCTCGGGCGCAGCCTGCCCGATTTGGTGCGAATCGTCGCGGAACTGGAAGACAAGGCTGTTGGCTTCGAGAGCCTCACCGAAAAAATCGACACCTCCAGTGCAGCCGGCAAGTTAGTTTTCCATGTCTTCGCTGCGTTGGCGGAATTCGAGCGCAATCTGATTCGAGAACGCACGAAAGCAGGCCTTGCCGCAGCGCGGGCCCGAGGCCGGGCTGGAGGTCGAAAGCCGAAGCTGGATACGCGACAAATAAAGGAAATCAGGCGGTTGATGTCTGATCCTTCCATCCCGGTCAACGAGATCGCTGAGCGCTACAAGGTTTCGCGGACAACCATTTACAAAGTGGCACCCCGGAGTCAAGCACTAGTTGTCGATACGTAGTTAGATCTACTCGGGACTGAGTGGTGCCGAAGTGAATATATAAACAGTAGAAATAGAATCAGTAGTCTCAGACTTAGCGCTTCATCCCCTTTGCAATTCCTTCCCAGCGTTGGCGAAGATTTGAGTTCGCATCAGGTCGATGTCGCGCTACATCAACGGGGAACTTGACGTCGTGAAACTGGTAAATAACAGCGGCTCAGACCGCGTCATTGATCTGATGCGCTCATATCTGAAGCCGGGGCAGCAATTGGATTGCGTCACGCCATCGTTCTCGTTGTTCGCTTTCGCTGAATTACGCGATGTTCTTGCTAAGCTGGAGCGGGTACAGCTCATTCTCCCTCCATCCGATGATGGACTCGATCTCCTTGGCGGCGAAGGCGACCGGGCTGCGCGCAATCGGCTGCAAGCCCGTTGGTTGGCCAACCGATGCGCCAAGTGGCTCGGTAGCCAAGTCGAATTACGCCGTGCACATGGTCGAGTGCCGCAGGGTGCCGCCGTCATGCGCGCATCGGACGGCACTGTTGACCAGGTCGTGATGGGTTCGTTTGCTTTCAGTACAGATGGCATGGGTTTGACGCCCGGCAACCCCCTGAATCTGATCCAAGCGTCTGAAACAGCCGACGAGGCTGCACAGCTCGCCCGTTGGTTTGATCAGCAATGGGCCACGCTGCAGGGGCAGCCTGATAGCCGGCCGGCTCTGATTGATGCCCTGCAGAACATAGGGCAACACCATTCGCCGTTCACGCTCTACACGCTGATGCTGAATCACCTGTTTGGGACGCGGGGCGAAGAGATGGACGAGGAGCGCATCGTCAAATCGGCCACAGGCATTCTCAACACCGTTGTCTGGAAGAAGCTATTCAAGTTCCAGCGCGATGGTGTCGTCGGAACTATTGATAAGCTAGCACGCTTCGGCGGTTGTATCATTGCAGATAGCGTGGGCCTTGGAAAAACTTTCGAAGCTCTGGCCGTCATCAAGTATCACGAGCTGCGCAACGACCGCGTGCTGGTGCTTGCGCCCAAGCGCCTGCGCGACAACTGGACGCTCTACAAGGCCAACGACAAACGCAACGTCTTGGCGGCGGACCGATTCAACTATGACGTGTTGAACCACACCGACCTGTCACGCGACAGCGGCAGCTCTGGCGATATCGACTTGTCCCATGTGAATTGGGGTAACTATGATTTGGTGGTCATCGATGAGA
>DASVNP010000108.1:0-6183 GCA_036383775.1 Paraburkholderia sp.
GGGCGCCGGGTTAGCCGATGCAGTGGAAGCAGCCGAAGCCGACGCAGAAGCCGACGCAGAAGCCGGCCCAGGCACGATGGCGCCCGTCGCGTCCGTCTGCGGTTGCCACGGACGGTCGGGACTCTCCGGCGCCATGTCCAGCGATGACGTGGCGCATCCGGTCAAACCCGCTGCGGCCAGGATCGCCAGTGCGAATGAAGGGTTAAGCCGGCGCATGGGTCGCGAGTCCCTTCGCTGCATCGTCCGACGCAGCGTGTTCGAGTTGAGTGAGGCGTGCATCGCCGAGACGTAGCAAAACGGTGCGTGTGTCGTCGTTGGCTGCGGCTTCCGGTAAAGCCGCATTCGGGGCGACGGGTAACGGCGTGACCTTGGCGCCGGTTTCAGCCGACGGCATCGGAAGCTCGTCCATGGCCCGCTTGATCCAGCCTTCAATCGCGGCATCGCCCGGTCGGCGTTCGGCGAGCAGGAACATCGGCCCTTCCAGCGCGTCGAGTTTCGCCAGCGCGCTGCGGCGCTCGGCGATCCACTGCGCTTCGGGGCGAACCCACGACGGCTCGTAATGCATCAGCGCGATGTCCTGTTCCAGCGCACCGCACTGAACCATGGCGCTCGCGGCCTGCGCCCGGCGCGTGACGGCATCCGGCAGCGCCGTCAGTCGTTCCCATTGCTGCCGCAGCGCGGCGAGCCCTGTGTCGATGCGCGCAGCGACACTGACTGGCCACACGCGCGTGAAAACCAGATAGACGACCACGTTGCCGATCAGAATCCCGATCGTGCGATCCCGTGCAAGCGTCAGATCGTAGCCAGGCGCTGCGCCCTGCAACACGCACATGAAGAACACCAGGGCGATCTGGAAGCCGGCATACGCCATCCGTGGCGAACCGAAAGCGATCCACGCCGAGAGCCATGCACCGACCAGCACGAGTGTCATCAACCCGGCGACGGACGTCAGCACGGGCGTGACGAACACGATCGCCGCGATACCCAGGAGCGCGCCGACGAGACACCCTGCGATCCGCAGCGTCATCTTCTCGACGGTCTCGGCGGTGGTGCCGAGCGACACCATGTAGACCGTGATGAAGCAGGTGTGGATACCGGGCCAGTTGATCTGCGAATAGAGCACATAGCAGAACATCGCCGCCACGGTGGTTTTCAGCGCGTAGCGGACGTGTTCGGGGTTGGTGAACGCATCTGGCAGGAAGAACCCACCGCCCTTCGCGGCGGGTGGCGGCGTGGGTTCGGCTTTGACTTGATCCTGAGGATGCGCTTCGGTTCGCGCGGCGGTTTCGACTTTGCCCGCGCCTGCGACATCAGCTTGCGTCTCCACGACGGCGAAGCGCGTGATCGCATCGTGCAGATCCTCGACGACAAGCCGCGCGAGCGGCGTCAGTTCGTTCACGCTGGGCAGCTTGAGTTCGATATCGACTGGATAGCCTCCTGCTTCGAGCATCCGCGCCATGTTCTCCAGCGTCTCAGCAATAGTCGCAGCGAACGATGCCGGCAGCCGTCCCGACGCTTCGCGCGCCGCGAGATCGGCCGCGACCAGAATCCTCAGCGTCGACGACACGGCCTGCCGCAGCGGCCCGACATCGTCACGCACCGACGACCCGTCGACGACCGAGAGCTTGAGCCACGTGCCGATTTCCGCGTCGCCCTCGCGCAGGCATGCGCTGAGTTCGTCGGCACTCGCCTCGGGTTCGACCAGGCTCTGCGCCGCGAGTCGCAGACGCTTCGCGAGCGCGCGGCCGGCCAGCTTTCGCGGCGACGGCGCGATCAACAGGCTGACGCCGATCGAGATGCCGACCGGAATCGCGACCATCAGCCAGACGTAGAGCAGGGCGCGCGTCGCGACTTCGCCGAACGGTACGCTGCCGAGTTCGTCGAGCGCAAAGCCAACGATCATCGCGAGGATTGCGCCCACCGGCCGCAGTTTGCTCGCCGAGGTCACGAACAGCAGGCCGAACGATAGCCCCGCGATGCACGCAACCCGCCACATGGGATCGTCGAGCGCGAACATGGCCACCACCGTGACCAATCCGATCATCACGGTGACCAGCACCAGCAGCGCTGAGCTAAGCATCACGCTCAGCACCCGGTCGGGCCGGTTCAGAAAGAACACGACATAGGCTGAGATCGCGGCTTCCGGCGTGCCGTACGCGCTCGTCACGAACGCCGTCAGCGCGCAGATCAGCGCGATGCGGCTCGCCATCGCCGCGCGCCCGGGATAGGGCGCAAGCAGCTTCAGGATGTCCGCGGGGCCCGGTCGGGCAAGATCACCGGCAGGCTGCGCCATGCCGGACCTCGACTATCGCGCTCGCACCGATCCGCACCAGCCGGGCGGCCGGCTCGTCGAGCCGCACACGCACGGGGAAACGCTGGGCGACCCGCACCCAGTTGACGGACTGTTGCACGATCGGCAAGGTGCGCGGCAGATTGATACGGTCGGAATCGGTCACGCCCGCGCCGATGCCGACCACTTTGCCGTGAATCGCCTGGCTGCGGTCGATCATCGAATAGACGGTCGCACAATCGCCTGGCTCGATCCGCGCGAGCGCGCCTTCCCGGAAGTTGGCGACGGCGAACCATTCGTCCGCGTGGACGAGCGTGAAGATCGACTGATGCGGCGCGATTGTCTCGCCCGCCAGCACCGATAGCCCCGTGACGAAGCCATTCTGCGGCGCGCGCACGACGGTGTCCTCGAGACCGCGCTGCGCAAGCGCGAGGGCGGCCTCACGCGCATGCACCGAGGCGATGGCGCCCGCTTCGTCGCCGATCGTCTGCGCGGTGGCCTGCTTCTGCTCCTGCGCCTGCTTGAGCGACAACGCCGCGTCATGCTGGGCGACCTGCGCCTGATCCAGTTGCTGAACCGGGACATAGCCCTTCGCCACGAGCGGCGTGAGCCGCTCCACGGTGCGCGTTGCCAGTTCGTAGTTGTGTGCCGCTTTGCCGGTCTGGTCGCCGGCGATCACCGCCGTGGCGCGCTCGCCGACAATCGACCTGCGTCGCGTGTCGAGCGACGCGCGGGCCAGCTCGAGGTCGGCCTGGGCTTGCGCGACCGCAAGCCGGTAAGGCACAGGATCGATCTCGAAGAGCACGTCGCCCTTTGCAACCCGCTGGTTCTCTTCCACCGGTAGTCTGATGATACGGCCGCCGACCGGCGACGCGACGTGCACCACGTCGGCATCGATCGTCGCGTCGTCCGTCGACGGAAACCGGGTGGTCCGGTCATAACCGTACCAGGCCGCCGCGAGGCCGAGTACGACGATTACGCCTGCGATCACACGGCCCTTGATGGAGGCTTGGCGCTTGCCGGCGATTTTCATAAGAGCTGTCCTGTTCCCGAAAGCCAGCAGAGCACGCCGACCATCAAACCGATCGCGAGGCAAACGGAAAGCTGAAGTGGAACGACCTGCGCCCACCCCGTGGACACGAAGATCCGATGAGCGACGAGCGCGCCGAAGAGTCCGACCACCGCGCTCAACAGCCAGAGCGGGAAGTAGGCGCCGAAGATCTCATACGACGGCGCACCGCGCAGCGTGCACCCTTGCAAGGACAGGCTCAGAGCAGCGACGGCCGGAAGATGCCGCGTGCGGAGCACGATCAGGTCGCAGGCGCTTCTTTTATTTGGCTTGAACGGCATTGCGGCGTCACGAGGTGAGTGAACCCATGTTGGAAGCAACGAAGTCACCGGCACTTTACCAGCGCCGCAGTTTCGTTTCGATGTTTTCTGCTATCGCACGCGCTCATCTATTCCAGCTCGTCGATATCGATACGGGCATCTGGATTTGAAGAAGAGTATGCCATGCGATGCGCATATTCGGCATCGTATCTGTTTCTCTTATTCGCCAAAAATGCCGTCTGTCAAGCCCAGCAAAGGAAGGACGATTCTTCAGTAAACGTTAAAGACTTTTCTTTAACTGCCGTTTACAGGCTTGCGCGATTTTGCGCAGGGTATATCGAGATCCAATCAATCACTTTGCGGTATTGAGAGTCCGCAGCCAGAACTAATAAAATGAAAATGAAAACAAAATCAACGCTAGTTGTTTCAATGTTGGGTTCACTTGCACTCGCTGCGTGTGGCGGGGGCGGAGGCGGCGGCAGCAGCACGCCGACCGCGCAGTCGGCCAGCACGCCGGCAGCCGCAAGCGCACCCGCGCCTGCTTCGGCACCGGCCTTGACGGGTGAGGCGCTGCCGAGCCTGACGGCTCCGCAGGCCGGCTCGACGGCTGCCACAGGCAACGGTTCCGAAGGCATCTGGACGCAAACCGGCACGACCAACATGACGGCCTTCGTGGACCCGGCCAGCAACCTCTCTTACATCAACGGCCTGTTCACTGTCGTCACGTCGACGTTCTTCGGGACGATCGTCCCCGCTGCGCCGAACTGGACCTTGACCACCGGCTTCGAGACGACTTTGGGCGGCATTCGCTACACGGCAACATCGGGAAGCGGGACCTTCACCGCGAACCAGGTCTTGAATGGCAGCTACGTGGCCAACGGCAACACGGTGAACCTGGCGCTGAAGTACGACCCGGCGAATGCGCTCGCGGTCACCCAGTCGAGTGTCACGGGTACGTGGGTGCAAAATTCGACGACGCTGACGGTCGACGATGCGGGCGGCCTCACCGGTTCGATTCTCGGCTGCGGTGTCACGGGCACGCTGGCATTGACCACGCCGGGCTCGAGCAAGAACCTTTACACGATGACTCTGAGCGGTACGACGAGCACCTGCACGTTGCGTTCCGGCGTGACCTATTCCGGTAACGCAGCCATCACGTTCCTGCCTGTTTCCGGCAGCACGACGTTGTACAAGCGGACGGTTGTCTATCTGATCAAGGCAGCCGATAACTCGGTGATCGGCTACGGTCAACTGACGAAGCAGTAAGGCGGTTGAGGGTCGCGGCGCGCGCTGGCGCGTCGTGGCCCTCACTGCTGCAACGCCTGACTATCTATCGCCTCCAATGAGCCATCGGTAGTAAGCATTGTCCGGGTCCGCGTGGACAGCATTGCTGATGTCCTGCGCCCACGCATCCCGATCGCCTTTGTAGGCATCCAACCCGGCTGAGTAGAAACTCTGCAATGCACCGCGCGACTGCTCCATTGCTGCGCGGAACGTATCGTCGGCGCCCTGCAGCGGCGGCGCGGTGTGAAGCGCGAGCAGGTGCGCCAGCGTCGTCGGAAATGCATCCTGGCGAACCCACGTGGCGTACTCGATGCGCGGCTGGTCGTCCGTGACCGGCTGGGCGTCCGCGGCGTAGTACTCGAGGCCGGCGCGGTCGGTGATCCATGTGGCGAGCAGCGCCGCCGGCGATGCAATGCCAACTTCGCGCAGCGCCGCAGCGACCTGCGGTTGCGCAAAGCGCGCCTCGATCCGCGGCACGTCCAGTTCGAGCGGCTGCATTGAACCCACCAGCATCATCTCGTGCAATTCGGTGGTCCACAGCGCGGCGTGCGGAAACACCTGGATGAAGCTCTGGATCAGCGAGCGCGTGTCCTCTTCATTCTGCGTCGGCAACGGCAGCCATTGTGCGACGATGCCGCCTTGCTGCAGGCGCGAGGCCGCCAGACGATAGAAGTCCGACGAGTACAGGTTGACCACACCCGCGGCCGACGGCGGCGGCGGTTCGAGTGTGATCAGGTCATAGCGTTCGGCATTGCGCAGCAGTTCGCGCCGCCCGTCGCGCATCCGGATGTCCATGCGGGCATCGGTGCTCATGCCGAAGTTGCCCTTGAATTGCGGCGCTGCGCGCACGACTGCCGGCAACAATTCGGCGACCGCGCGGTGTTCAAGCCCAGGCCAGGTCAGCAACGCGCCGCCGGTAATGCCGGTGCCGAGCCCGATCACCAGCGCCGTACGCGGCGTGTCGCGATGAATGATCAAAGGCAACAGCGCTTGCAGGCGCATATATCGCAGCGACGCCATCGTGTCGCCGGAGTTGGAGACGCCCTGGATATAGAGCCGCCGGAATTGCCGCTGGCCAGCGTTCTGTTCGACGACCGCCACCGTGCCGCCCGCACTCTCTTCGTAGAAGGTCAGATTGCCGCCGCGCGATTCGGCGAGCAGTGTGGCGAGGCGGTCCGACGGCGTCGCGATCACGGTGACGAGCGCCAGCACGGCGAGGCTGGGCACACTCCAGCGCGCGAATGGCCGCACGTCCGAGCCGCGCAGCACGGCGACCAGAC
>DASVNP010000109.1:0-6839 GCA_036383775.1 Paraburkholderia sp.
ACCCAGATGATCGACACGAGGCAGGTGATCGCGAAGCTTTGCATGAGGATCGCGAGCACGCTCTTCTTGCGGACCATGCCGCCGTAGAACAGCGCCAGACCCGGGATCGTCATGAACAGCACGAGCGCGGTGGAGGTCAGCATCCAGGCGGTGTCGCCCGAATTGATCTTCGACGAATCGACCGAGAACGGCGCGGTCGGTGCGGCCGGCGCAGCGTCCGATGCTGCGGGCGCTGCGGCTGCGGCGCTGGAAGCCGGCGCGGCGGCCGCAGGGACGGCCAAAGCGTCCGGTGCCGGCGCGCTCACCATCGCAGCGGGAGCGGCAGCCGAAGCCGCGGTGGGTGCGGAAGCGTCGTCCGCGAGGGCGGCGCCGGTACCGCCCGCGAGCAGCGAACCGGCCATCAGCAAGGACATCATCAATTTGCGCATCTTTCGTTTCCTCTTGTCGCTATCTGTGTCGCTATCTTTTGGTGTTACAGCGCGTCCGCGCCGGTCTCCCCGGTGCGAATCCGGATCACCTGCTCGATCGGCGTGACGAAAATCTTGCCGTCGCCGATCTTGCCGGTGCGTGCCGCGCGTTCGAGCGCCTCGATCGCCTGATCGACGATGTCGTCCGAGACTGCCGCCTCGATCTTCACCTTCGGCAGGAAATCAACAACGTATTCAGCGCCGCGATACAGCTCCGTGTGGCCCTTCTGACGACCGAAGCCTTTGACTTCCGTCACCGTAATGCCCGAAACGCCGATGGCCGACAAGGCTTCGCGCGCCTCGTCGAGCTTGAACGGCTTGATGATTGCGGTAATGAGTTCCATGGACTCCTCATCTATTGATTGTCCAACACAGAATCCATCTTTGGATCTGCGCCCCGTTCTTTCCGGGAGTAACCAAGAGCAACTGTCATGCCAGCCAGATCACAATCGACGAAAGAAGCGGTTGCGGCAAATCCTCCGGAGGCGATAGGCCGTCAGCATGATTGCGGCAACCTTTGCATCCATGCGTCGAGCATCGGATCCATGACATAAGTTAAGCGGATGCAGTCCCGGCACGTTCACGTCGACGCAGTCTCATTGAAAATTCATATCGCACTGCAGACTGATGTCTGAAACGGTGCACCCGCACCTAAATTAGCCACAGCCACGATGCGATGACCTAAGAAGGGGCGCTCGCCACACTATATCTTTTCAATCACCTTTCGGACAAAACCTCTGAACAGTAACCGCGACAATTTCAGATTCGAAACACGCCGACCAAGGTGTCTCCGGCGCAACCGGATGGATAGTCAAGGCATGTTGGAACTCGCATCTTACGATGCTAATTCGGGTTAGTCTGGTCGGTCTCCTCCATGTACCAGTTCCGCACCCGCTGAAGTACTACGACCGAACGGGTTGGTTGCACTTTTTTTCTTCAGTCACGATGATCGAATGTGGCACGCGTTCCCGCGCGAAGCAGGACGCGGAACAATAGACGAATATGCAAACGTTGGACGACGGGGATATCGGACAGCGCCGTTAGCGGACAACGAGTGCGACGACCTGCCACGGCATCATCATGTTGGCAAGGGCAAGATACAAAACGCCCGAAACTCGAACGAGTTCCAATTGATGCACTACTCACCGTAAGTCAACAGTTGACCCGCGACCCACCTCTGGGCGTGACGTGCAATGAATCGAGCAAGCGTAAAGGTGGCACGCTTGCTCTAACCAATATAGAGTTCACTACTACAGCGTCCCCATCGATATGGAGAACGACGCGTCTTTATTTGCGAGTATCCAGTTGGGACTTCCAAACCTCCTGCAGTTCTCCGGAACTGATGCAACGCTCCAGCCATCTTTCGCCCGACTCGGTGAGTTGACGCTCTCGAGCGCGTTCCAGCCGATTTTCAGCTTTTCACACCACCGCCCAATTGGATACGAGGCCCTGCTCCGAGCACACGATCCTGCACGTAACGAAATTGAACCGCTGATGGTACTGAACCGCCCCAATCCCCAGGGGCGCTGGAACAATCTCGACCGGGGTGTTCAATTGTTACATGCCTCCAATTTTGTACGACTAGCGAACGCACATCAGCGGCTCTTTCTCAACACCCGGCCGGAGGGCTTCATCGTCTCAGAGGTCTACCGCCGTCTCGTCGAAGACACATTAGCGCGCTTGCAACTGACTCCCCAGCGTATTGTTCTCGAAGTGCTCGAGACACCGAATGGAAATGTAGAACGATTGATCGACGGAATCGCCTCATTTCGGCAACAAGGATTTCTGATAGCGCTCGACGACTTCGGTGCAGGTCATTCGAACATCGATCGGGTCTGGCAACTTCAGCCGGATATTGTCAAGCTGGATCGCCGTGTCATCGCACAGGCAGCTCGGAAACCTCGCGTCGCGCGCATGTTGCCGCGCCTGGTCTCGCTATTACACGAAACCGGCGCACTAGTCCTGATCGAGGGCGTCGAAACGCAATCTGAAGCACTTCTGTCGATGGAATGCGATGCGGATTTCGTGCAGGGATTTTATTTTGCGCGCCCTGCTCCAGGAAAAGTAGATGACGAGTCGAGCCGGGAAGTCATGGACTCGATATCTGAGATGTTTCGCGCTCGCGTCGATCTGAATGAACGCACAAAGAGCAACCTTCTGTCAGCCTACACAGACGCGCTCCAGACAGCGGCAGAGAGGCTTTGCGCCGGTATCGATCTGCTTCACGCTACGGAAGACCTCCTTCGCCTTGAGGGCGCAGCTCGCTGTTTTTTACTGGACGGTCAAGGTTATCAGATCGGAGACGACATCAAAACCACGCAGCGCTACGCCTCAGCAGCAAATCTGTTTCGATCCACAGGCGTGACGTCCGGAGGTTGTTGGGACAGGCGGTCATACTTTCGCAATGCAATCAGCGAACCAGGGACGGTGCAGATTTCCGAGCCCTACCTGTCAATCAACGGGATGCACCTGTGTGTCACGCTTTCAATCGCGATCTCTGCCAGAGGATCAATGTGGGTGTTGTGCGCGGATACTGACTGGCAACCCATGTCCGGGCGCTACGACGTTGGCGATGCGATGAGCTGGAATCGGTGACAAGAAGTTCGTCGGCTGCAACATGAATCCGGGGTTTCACCCGCCGTTGACCGCCTTTCAGTGCCCCGGAGCCCTGTACAGGAATTTACAGGTCGTTTGCTCCAGTAGAGCGCAGCGACGCGACTACCCTCGCTCAATTCGCTACATACCAGTATGCGCCGACACGACGACAACAGGCCCGATCCTTGCGTTGCCGGATAGGTGTTGAACCATCTACCAAGGCACGACCAATGTCGAATCCCCAGGAAATCGTTGAACTTACACATCACGTCAAGAAACTCGCGACGCACAAGATATCAGACATTAACGACATCAATAGAGAAACCACTTTTCTCGCGCTCAATGCGCTAATCGAGGCTGCGCGTGCGGGCGATGCCGGCAAAGGATTCGCCGTCGTAGCGAACCAGGTCAAGCATGTGTCAACACGGATTTCAGACATTACGACAGTACTCAACAAGGAACTCGCAGGTTCGTTGTCGAAACTGACGGAGTTGGCCGACGGCATGATTGAGCGTGTGCGCTCACACGAGGGGCAACGATGCACCGATCTTGCGCTGAATATGATCGACATCATCGACCGGAACCTGTATGAGCGATCGTGCGACGTCCGTTGGTGGGCTACCGATTCGGCGGTGGTCGACTGCCTGGCCAATCGAAATGCCGCGACTCGAGAATATGCTTCCCGTCGATTGTCGGTCATTCTGGACAGCTATACAGTCTACCTGGATCTCTGGATCGTAGACGCCGGAGGAACCGTGGTGGCCAATGGTCGGCCTAGTACCTATCCCGTCATTGGCAAAAACATCGCCAATGCCAAATGGTTCGTGGACGCAATGAAAACCGCGTCGGGATCAGATTTCGTGGCTGCGGATGTGGAAGCGCTCCCGCAGCTAGGTGGTGCACACGTAGCGACCTATGCCACGGCAATTCGTGAACGGGGCGCAGTTGATGGTCAACCAGTGGGTGCCCTCATCATTTTTTTCGACTGGACACCACAGGCCTCCGCAGTCGTACGCGGAGTGCGCTTGAGTGGCGAAGAGTGGGCGCGGAGCCGCTGCATGATCGTGGACTCGACGTTCCGCATTATTGCAAGCTCCGACGCAAAGGGAATTTTGAATGAACCATTCCGACTCACCACTGAGGGAAAGCCACGCGGCTCTTACCGACTATCGGACGGGCGGACCGTCTCCTTCGCCTTGACACCTGGGTATGAGAGCTACCGCGGGCTAGGTTGGTACGGTGTCGTGCTACAGGCGCCGACTGCCTGACGTTGCCCTAGCATCTCCGGCGCGAGCGTGGGCGTTCGGGGAGCGGCTCCTCTTCGAACGTGTTCACATGTCCGCCTTTTTGCATTAAGTGGAAACGATACTCCCAGGAGCTTTACGGTGACTCAAGAGATGAGTCGCGTATTGCTTGATGGTTCAAGGGTACTACTTTTTCGTCGCCTCCTAATAGGCTCTATTTGGGCGATTCGCGCACCTCCCCGAGCGGTTCCCTTACTTCAGGCCGCCAGAGTCCACCCGACAATGAACGCGCCACTCCCGCACGTTTCATCCTCTCCCAGAATTAACGAACACCAACACGTAGTACCGATCGAAGGCGCTTCGCGCGAAGTGCTTGGCCAGCATCTGAACTTGCCGCTCGTACAACTAACGTTGTGCGTGAGCGACAGCACCGCAGCCAAGTGGTTTTTCCAGTGCGCACCGAATGAATGCGATGCGGACCTCTCGCGCCTCGTCGATCAGCCCTCTCCCTTCAACTCGATCAGGAGATCCTTCGCGGCCACACGGTCGCCCGCCAGGACATGCACGGCGGCAATCTCGCAGTCTCGCTCCGCCGCGATGTGGGTTTCCATTTTCATCGCTTCCAATGCGACCAGCGTAGTACCGGCTGCGACCCGCTGCCCCGGCTGTACCGCAACGGTCACGATCGAACCCGGCATGGGCGCGGCGACATGCAGCGGATTCAAAGGATCGGCCACCGGGCGGCTATGACGCGCCGGTCCCGCATGTGCGGTAGTGTGCTGCTCGATCAGGGCCGTGCGCGACTGTCCGTTCAACTCGAACTGAACCTTGATCATGCCGGACTCGGCGTCGGTGTGCGTCCCTTGCAACGCGACGAGCAACGTTTTACCCGGCGCAATGTCGATCGCCACTTCTTCCTGCGGCTGCAATCCATAAAGGAAGGCCGGCGTCGGCAGCACCGAGGTATCGCTATAGGTATGCAGGTGCGCGAAGTAATCGCCCGTCTGCTTCGGGTACATGAGGTAGGAAGCCAGTTGCTGGTCGTCCAGTTCGTGTTCGCATACAGCCTTGCCCTGTGTACGCGCCGCGTCCAGATCAACCGCTGCAAGCGCGTCGCCAGGCCGGTAAGGCGCGGGCGGATCGCCCCTCAGCACCTTGCGCGACAGTTCCACCGGAAAGCCGTCGGGCGGGAAGCCGAGCTCCCCCTTGAACAGCGAGACAACGGACTCGGGAAACGCGACTTCCCTAGCGGGATCGCACACGTCGGCGGCGCTCAGGTCGTTGGCCACCATCATCAACGCCATGTCACCAACCACCTTGGAGGTCGGCGTCACCTTGACGATGTCACCGAACATCCGGTTGACATCGGCGTACGCGCGCGACACCTCGGTCCAGCGATGTTCGATACCGAGCGAGCGCGCCTGCTCACGGAGGTTCGTGTACTGGCCGCCGGGCATCTCGTGGCGATAGACATCGGCGGTGCCGGCACGGATCTCCGATTCGAACGGCGCGTAGTAGCGACGTACGCCCTCCCAGTACATCGATGCCTCGTGCAACCGCTCGAGGCTCAGCCCCGGATCGCGCTCGCTGCCCGCGAGCGCCGCGGCGATACTCGACAGGTTCGGTTGCGACGTCAGGCCGCTCATCGCGTCGAGCGCGCCGTCCACCGCATCGCAGCCGGCGTTGATCGCGGCCAGCGCCGAAGCCGCCGAAATGCCGCTGGTGTCGTGCGTATGGAAGTGCACAGGCAAGCCGGTTTCTTCCTTGAGTGCTTTCACGAGCGCAGCGGCGGCCTGCGGGCGGCAGATACCCGCCATGTCCTTGATGCCCAGAATGTGCACGCCTGCGCTCTGCAATTCGCGCGCAATGCCCACGTAATAGTTCAGGTTGTACTTCGAACGCGAGCCGTCGAACAGATCGCCGGTGTAGCAAATCGCCCCTTCGCACAGCGCACCGCTTTCGCACACTGCGTCGATCGCCACGCGCATGTTGCGCACCCAGTTCAGCGAATCGAAGACGCGGAACAGATCGACACCGCCCCTTGCCGCCTGCTGGACGAAGAACCGTACGACGTTATCCGCGTAGTTCGTGTATCCGACCGCATTCGAGCCGCGCAGCAACATCTGGAACAGGATGTTGGGCACCCGTTCGCGTAACTGCGCGAGGCGTTGCCACGGGTCCTCCTTGAGAAAACGCAGTGCCACGTCGAAGGTCGCGCCGCCCCAGCATTCCATCGAGAAGAGTTGCGGGAGCTCGCGGGCGTAGAACGGCGCGATCGGCAGCATATCGGCCGTGCGCATGCGCGTCGCGAATAACGACTGGTGCGCGTCGCGCATCGTCGTGTCGGTCAGCAGAACCTGCTTCTGGTCCAGCATCCAGCGCGCGAACTTCTCTGGCCCGAGTTCGCGCAAGCGGTCGCGCGTACCCGGTGGCAGAGGAAGCGTGGTGTCGGGCGCCGGCAGCACCGGCCTCGACAACGGCAACGAAGGGAACGAGCGGCCACTCATCTCCGCATGTCCGTTGACGCTGACCT
>DASVNP010000110.1:0-3140 GCA_036383775.1 Paraburkholderia sp.
ATCTGGGTCACGCGGTTGTTGGACACATCCACCACCGTGACAGGAACTGCGTCCCCGTCATCGGTGAAGAGACGCATCATCCCCACCTTGCGGCCCAGCAACCCGAGGGAGTTGCTCAGACTCATTTGTTTTCTCCAAAAAATGGAAGCTTCCTTCGCCGCTGCCACTTCAATTGGCGACAGCGTTTGCCGGGTTTCCCCGACAGCGGAAGAAGGTTGATAAATCTCTGCCCGCATAGCACCCATGCGGACGCAACAAGGGCAGAGCCAGCGATTATAGCCCGCGCTGCGGGCATAGTGCAAGCACCGCTTTCGCGGCGATTTCAGGCCGTGAAGGCCAGTTTTTGAGGCCTATTTCGGCTCTTTGGCCGGCATCGAGATTATTTTTTCGCCTTCCGCGGACGACTTCATCTCGCCCGCAGCCTTCATGGCAGGGGCGACCGAGCCGGTCTGGATGGGGATGGCGACGATGCTCATGGCACCGTTCTGCGTTACGAAGACGTTCAGGTAGGCAAGGCCTTCGCGGTCGCTGGTTACCGTGACTGTGGCGGTCGTGCTCTGGCCGGCGGGAAGCGTCAGGTTGCTGCTCGTCGTCAAGGTCAGGCCGGCATCGGTGGTCAGGCGCGCGGTGGCGCCGGCCGGATCGCTCACGCCGTCGAACTGCAATACGACCGAGATCGGCCGGCCGACCTTGGCCGCAGCACCCTCGACCCGATATTGGATCGCGACGCCGGAATCGTTGGGCTTGCGCGCTGCGGCCGTCATGGGCGCGGCATGGCTGGAAGAAGCGGTGCTCTTGGCGGTGCGCGGCGTTGGCGCGCCGTCTGCACACGCGGATGCTGCAACAAGCGCCAGGCATGCGGTGGCGGCGATCATCGAACTGGAACGGAGGTTCATGGCGGCCTTCCTCGCTGCTGTCTATTTATTGAATCGAAACGTTGAAGCAGGTGCTTGCGGCGGCGTTATTGGCATCGTTGACGACCAGAACATAGTCACCAGCCGACAGGCTGACCGTATTTGTATTCCGACTCACCGCGCCGCCTCGGTAGATCACGAAGTTCGGGCTGGAACCCCCTGGCGGGCTGACCGTGAACTGGTAGTTGCGGCTGGCCGGTGCCGTGAAACGCAGGTAGACGAAGCTTCCGAGCTTGTTCCCCTGGCGCTGAGGGTCCGCGGCATTCGTCACGCAGGCCTGCGTGACCGAACCTCCAACCGCCGCCGTCGTGTACATCGGCAACACATAGCTCACGGCCGGCGTTCCGCCATCGTTGCCTTCCTGTGTGCCATAGGGGTCGTTCGAAGCCGTGCTGATACTCTGGCCCGCGAGCAACGTTGCCAACGCCGACGCGTTGCCTGAAGCGACCGAGTTGAATGCCGCCGTGAACGGATGAATCGAGGTAACCGGCGCACCACCCCTGAATAGCACGCTTGTCATCGCGTCATGGATGGGCTTGAATCCGACCTGCTGGTTCAGATTCCAGAAGATCGACTGGATCGACGATTCACTGAACCAACCCGGGTTGGTCGCCGTCGGCCCCCTCGTGAGATCGAGGCTCCCGCCTTGGGCTTGGCCAGGTCCGCCCGAATCGACGTAGTTGCTGCGCCCCAACGCAATGCCCGACCAGCCATTGCCCCACCCCTCGGAGAAGGCAAGGCGGCGATCGACACGCTCGCTCGTGGAATGCGCGCCGCCGGTCGAATCGTCGCGGCTGAAGGAGGCCTGGTAGTAGTGCCCCCACTCGTGCGCAATGACCGGCGCATCGAATTCGTCCGTGTCCACGTCCTCCTTGCCGAGCACGTAGATTTCGGCCCCCGAACTCCTGCCGAGGAAGAATGTGGTGCCGATCTGTCCCTGCGCGATGCTGCCACTGGCGTTCGTGTTGTTGACACTCCAGAACACCTTCAGCGACGGAAATGCCGTCGCCGGCGCCACCGACAGCACCTTCTGCATCGCGGTGTAGACCGTATCCATCACGGCGAACGGCCCGGACACGCGCTGACTGGTATAGCTCGACCCACCCCAGCCGCTGGCGGCACGCAGGTCGCGGGTGAGCGCCGCGCCGCCCGTGGAGAACGCCGACGACTGCATGGAATAGATCGCGCTTGACTGCGTGTTGTCGCGCACGGTGACGTCCCAGCTCGGGAGCGCGCCAGTGCGGGTCAGCTGGGCTCGCACACGGACGATGACATTGGTGTTCGCCGGAACGCTCGCCGAATAGGCGCCGCTGTCATTGGTGGAAGTGGTGGCCAGCTGGCTGCCGCTGCTGGCGTCGAGCACTTCGACAAAGGCTCCACGCACCGGCTTGACGGTGGTGTCGGTATATACGAGACGACCGCTGGGGTTGGGCACCGACTCGTAGGTGGCCGTGCCGCTCAGCGCGACCGGTGTCGTCGGAATCACGGGCAACAAGGGAATGCCACCACCGCCTCCCCCTCCGCCGCCACCGCAAGCAGTCAGCAGCGCTGCCGCGATGCAAGCCAACAAGCCCGACGCAAAAGAGATTCTTTGTCCCATGGTTGTGCTGCCCTCGTTTCAGCTACCCGGCGCCTCGATGATTGACGGCTGCCGGCACGGGAGGATGCCACATCTGCGTGACATAAAGCACAAAACCCGCCTGCATTTCTGCAGGCGGGTTTCACTGGTAATCGCGGCGCGAAGCCGAATGGATTACTGCAGCTTGATCTCGACGTCCACGCCAGCCGGCAGGTCGAGCTTCATCAGCGCGTCCACGGTCTTGTCGGTCGGGTCGACGATGTCCATCAGGCGCTGGTGCGTGCGGATTTCCAGTTGGTCGCGCGACGTCTTGTTGACGTGCGGCGAACGCAGGATGTCGAAACGCTTCATGCGGGTCGGCAGGGGCACGGGGCCCTTGACGATCGCGCCGGTGCGCTTGGCGGTGTCCACGATTTCAGCGGCCGACTGGTCGATCAGCTTGTAGTCGAATGCCTTCAGGCGGATGCGGATTTTTTGCTTGGTAGCCATGGTGATTCCTTTGCGTCCGGCTTAGATGTCGAGGATCTTGGCCACGACGCCCGAACCCACGGTACGGCCGCCTTCGCGGATGGCGAAGCGCAGACCTTCTTCCATCGCGATCGGGTTGATCAGCTTCACGGTGATGCTGACGTTGTCGCCAGGCATGA
>DASVNP010000111.1:0-9885 GCA_036383775.1 Paraburkholderia sp.
GCCTCGCGATCAATCCGACCGGCAACGCCGCGCTCGCCACGGGCGGCACCGGCGACGTGCTCGGCGGCATCATCGGCGCTCTGCTCGCGCAACATCTGCCGCGTTTCGAAGCGGCGCTGGCGGGCGTCTATCTGCATGGCCTCGCCGCCGATACGCTCAGCGCGCAAGGCCACGGTCCGGCCGGGCTGACGGCGGGCGAACTCGCGCCGATGGTGCGAACCTTGCTCAATCGTCTGTTCTACCCGGCCTAGCTGGCGACCCGCGCCTGAAGCGCTCCGTGGCAAGCCGCGGCAGCGAACGGCCGGGCGCTGTTACCTGTCACCTAAGGCCGCTATACTGGCTAACCGCGCTCACTGGTCGAGTTGACTGATCGTGTTATCCGAGTGAGCGCATAAACCGGGCGCGCTAACCGAACGCGCCGCGCATCGGGTCTATCGCGGGTTGCGGCGCAGCGGCGCCGCGCCTCAAAGCGACCCCGCACGCGCGGCAACGCGCCCACCGTATCGCTGCATCATCCCCGGCCGCGCGTCGCGCGCGCCTTTCTTCGTGCCCCCTGGTTAGACGGACGCTATGACCCAGAACTCGCTCCCCTCCTGGTCCTCGCTGCAAGCGCATCACGAGCAGATTCGCGATGCGCACCTGCGCGACTGGTTCGCCCCCGAGAACGATCCCGCCCCTACCCGTGCCGAGCGTTTCGCGTTCGCGGGCGGCGGTCTCGCGGCCGATTTCTCGAAGAACCGCATCACCGACGACACCCTCAAGCTGCTCGTGCAACTCGCCCGTGAAGCCGGCGTCGAGAAGCGCCGCGACGCGATGTTCGCGGGCGATGTCGTCAACCCGACCGAAGGCCGCGCCGCGCTGCACACGGCGCTGCGCGCCACCGACCCGAAGGCCCCGTTTCACGCCGAGGTACAGGCCGAGCGCGCCAAAATGGCCGCGTTCGCCGACCAGGTCCGCAGCGGCGCATGGACCGGTTATACCGGCAAGCGGATCCGCCATATCGTGAACATCGGCATTGGCGGCTCGGACCTCGGGCCGAAGATGGTCGTGCACGCGCTGCATCATCTGGCCACGCCGGAGATCGCCACGCACTTCGTGTCGAACGTCGACGGCGCCGATCTGTACAACGTGATGCAGCAGATCGATCCCGAAGAGACGCTCGCGATCATCGTCTCCAAGACGTTCACCACGCTCGAAACCATGACCAACGCGCGCTCGCTGCGAGAATGGTTCGTCTCGAAGGGCTGCCCGGAAAGCGCGCTGGCGAAGCACTTCGTCGGCGTGTCAGCCAATCCCGCGGAAGTGGTCAAGTTCGGCATCGCCAAAGAGAACGTGTTCGAAATGTGGGACTGGGTCGGCGGGCGCTACTCGCTGTGGTCGGCGGTGGGTCTGTCGATCATGATCGCGGTCGGCCCGCATAATTTCGACGAGCTGCTGGCCGGCGCCAACGAGATGGACCAGCATTTCCGCGACGCGCCGCTCGAGAAGAACCTGCCGGTGCTGCTCGGCATGCTCGGCATCTGGTATCGCAACTTCTTCGGCTCGCAGAGCTATCTGGTCGCGCCGTATTCGGAAGCGCTGCATTTCCTGCCCTCGTATCTGCAACAGCTGGAGATGGAGAGCAACGGCAAATCCGCGCGCCTGGACGGCGCCATGGTCGACTACCCGACCTCCGCGGTCACGTGGGGCGAGCCGGGCACCAACGGCCAGCACGCGTTCTTCCAGATGCTGCACCAGGGCCCGACGATCGTGCCGATCGATTTCATCGCGGTGCTGACGCCGGAGCATCCGCTCGCGAGCCATCATCCGAAACTGCTCGCCAACTGCTTCGCGCAGAGCGAAGCGCTGATGCTCGGCCGTACGCTGGAAGAAGCTAAAAAAGTGGCCGGCGCGGACAAGCCGGAACTGGCGCCGCATCTGGTGTTTCCAGGCAATCGCCCGACCACCACGCTGCTGGTCGACGCGCTCACCGCGCGCACGCTCGGCGCGTTGATCGCGTTGTACGAGCACAAGGTGCTGGTGCAGGCTTCCGTGTGGAACATCAATCCGTTCGATCAGTGGGGCGTCGAGCTGGGCAAGATTCTCGGCAAGGTGGTCGAGGCCGACCTGACGGCGCCGAGCGTCGATGAGAAGAAGCACGACTCGTCGACGTCGGCTTTGATCGCGCGGGCACGGGCGGCGTTGAAGAAGTAAGTGAATGTGGCGGCGCGGCGGTTCGCGCCGCCAGCCGACACCAGCCAACACCAGCCGGAATGACAAAGCGGGCCCTTGCGGCCCGCTTCGTTTTTGCATCCGTCACCGTGCCAAAGACTCGTTCGACTCGTTCAGGCGAGCCGCCCCGCCTCGATCGTCACGGTCGTATCGCAGCGGCGCGCAAGTTCGACGTCGTGCGTAACGAGCACCAGCGTGGCGCCGTTCGCGCGGTTCATCTCGAACATCAGATCGATCACCGCATGGCCCGTGGCGGCGTCGAGACTGCCGGTCGGCTCGTCGGCGAAGAGAATTGCCGGGTGCGTGACGAAGGCGCGGGCCAGCGCCACACGCTGCTGTTCGCCGCCCGACAGCAGCTTGGGATAGTGACCGGTGCGCTTGCCGAGCCCCACCTGCTCGAGCAGCCGCCGCGCGCGCGCCGCGGCCTCGCGCGTGCCGATGCCGCCTTGCAGCTCCAGCGGCAGGGTGACGTTTTCGAGCGCGGTCAGGTGCGGCATCAGTTGAAACGACTGGAACACGAAACCGACCGAGCCGCTCCTCAACGCCGCCCGCTCGTCTTCGCTCAGTTCCGTGAGTTCGCGGCCCAGCAGCCGAACCGAGCCCGCGCTGGCGCTGTCCAATCCTGCGAGCAAGCCAAGCAGCGTAGACTTGCCCGACCCGGATGCACCGACGATTGCCACACTGCTGCCGGCATTGATAGCAAGATCGATCTCGTCGAGAATCGTCAGTTCGCCCGTTGCATCCTTAACCTTCTTGCACAAACCCCGCACTTCAATGACTGGATCAGTTTTGTTTAGCATGGTGAAGCATAGGTTGGAAGTGCGTGCCATGACGCCCCGGGTTACGACACTGAAAACGGCGCTCGGCTTTGCCGCGGTGGCCGCCACCCTGTTTGCCACGAGTGTCGCGGCGCGCGCCGCGAATCCACCCGAAACCGCCAAGCCGGTGATCGTCGTGCTCGGCGACAGCATCTCCGCCGAATACGGCCTGCCCCGCGACACCGGCTGGGTAGCGCTGATGCGCCAGCGCCTCACCGACGAGCGAATCGATTATAGCGTTGCCAATGCAAGCATCAGCGGCGACACCACGAGCGGCGGACGGGCTCGCTTACCGGCGCTCATGCAGCGCTTGAAGCCGAGCATCGTGATCGTCGAGCTCGGCGCCAACGACGCGTTGCGCGGCGTGCCGCTCTCCACCACCGAAGACAACCTGCGCACGATCATCGAGCAGGCGCAACAGGGTCACGCGAAGGTCGTGCTGGTGGGCATGTACGTGCCGCCTAATTACGGCCCGGACTACACGCAAAAGTTCCATGGCCTGTACGGCGAGCTGTCGAAGGAACTGCGCGTGCCGCTCGTGCCGTTTCTGCTCGCCGGCATCGCCGACAAACCGGACATGTTCCAGGCGGATCAGATCCATCCGACCCAGCAGGCACAGCCCGTGCTCCTCAACAACGTGTGGCCCGCCGTCAAGCCACTCCTTCGCACAAGTTCGCCGCGCTGATAAAGGCAGCTAACAACTTGTTTCAGAACTGCGGGAACGCGGATCGGCAAGTGTTATCCGACACTTTCGCAGTCCGCATAACCCGGCTCGATTCTGAGCGACTTTTGAGGAGATGACGTGAAATATCTACCGTTAATCGCATTGACCGTGGCAATTTCCGCCTGTGCCGCTCAACCACCCGCTGGCGTTCAATCCGTCGGCCAAAGCCAGCAAGCGCCCAAGGCCGTTGCCACCTGCATTGCGCAGAAATGGGCAGACGGCGCGCAGCAACAGGTCGTGGCTCAGGACATCATGGCCAACGATCAAGCCATGGATGTCTACGTCCCCGGCCAGCAGCCGCCCAACGGTGCGGCCGCAGTGGTACGGCCGTCGCCCAGCGGCAAGGGCACGTGGGTCGGCTTTCGCGCCGGTGGCGGCGCGGGCAGCGACGCCACCAGTGCGATCAGCGCCTGCCTGTAAAGCTCCGCAGGCCAGTGTCATTGTTTGACGAGCTGGACTCGTCGAATGAAAAAAGCCCCGCGGCTCATTGAACTGTTCAATGAACTGCGGGGCTTTTCTGTCTTCGGGCACCGCGAGGCGCCCGCCGGTGTTTATTGACTACTGGTCGCCGTTTGCCTGCGCGTTGCTGCTGCCGAGCGCACCGTAGAACTTCACCTTCGCGCGGTTACGCAACGCCTCGACGTAACCCTCGGCATCCGATTGCGCTTCGACCTGAGCAATCTGCTGCTGCGCGGCGGCCAGATGTTGTGGATCGACCGCCGTGCCCGCCACCACTGCGTTCACACGATAGATCGCATAGCCGTCGTTACCGAGATCCACACCGACGTAGGCCGGCAATTTTTGCGCATCGGCCTTATAGATCGCGCTCAATGCGGCCGGCGGCATGCCTTGCGCGTCGTTGCGCGAGACCTTCAGCGGCGACGAGAAGCCCGTGGTGGATTTCGATTTGTCGAACTCCGCCAGCTTGGCGATGCCGTCCTTGTGAGCGGCGTCGTTGGACTGCGCCGCGATCACCTTCTGACGCACGGCGTCCTTGACGGCGTCGAGCGCCGGCACGGTGGCCGCCTTGTAGTCGGTCACGTGCGCCGCGATCAGCGTGTTGCCGCCGACGTCGATGGCCTGCGTGTTGTTGCGCGCCGTCACCGAGTCGTTCGCGAACACGGCCGTAAGGAACTTGGCGTTGTTCAGCGGGCTGTCAGGCGGCAGCTTCGGATCCGGCATCGGCGTGACGGTGGCAGTCTGCACCTGCAGCTTGTATTTGTCCGCGGCCGGCTGCAGGCTCTTGGCCTTTTCGTAGACGATCGACGTGAAGCCTTCCGAGTCGTCGCCGAGTGCCTTGGTCGCCAACTGCGTCTTCAGGTCTTTCGCGATCTGATCTTTCACTTCGTCGAACGGCTTCGTGACCGTGGGCTTCACGTCCGTCACCTTGACGATGTGATAACCGAAGTCGGTCTGCACGATGCCGCTGACTTCGTCCTTCTTCAGCGCGAACACGGCGTCGTCGAACGACTTGCCGCCCGCGATCATGCCGCGGCCGAAGTACCCCAGATCGCCGCCCTTCGACGCCGAACCCGGATCCTGCGAATTCTGCTGTGCGATCTGCGCGAACTGGTCCGGGTGTGCCTTGACCTGCGCGAGCACTTCCTCGGCCTTCTGCTTCGCCTTGGCTTTATCCGCCGCGCTCGCGTCTTTCGGCGCCGCGATCAGGATGTGGCTCGCGCGCACCTGGCCGTCCGTGCGGTAGTGCTCGATGTTGTCGTCGTAGTACTTTTTCAGGTCGGCGTCGCTCGGCTGCACGGAAGCGGCGAGCGTGGCGGGCGACATGACGACATACTGGATCGTGGCGGTGGCATGCGTGGCGAATTCGTCGCGATGCGCGTCGTAATACGCCTGCAGCTGCGCGTCGGTCGGCTGCACTTTCGCCGCGTAGTCACGCGGGTGGAACGCGATGCCCTGCACTTCGCGCTGCTGCTCGGCGAGTTCGGTCAGATGCTGCGCCAGCGTTTTCGACGTGAAGGCGCTGCCCTGAATGCTGGCGGGCAATTGCTGCGTGGCAATGCTGTAACGCACGCGCTCGTCGTACTGGTCGGGCGTCATGCCCTGCATGGCGAGCAACTGCTTGTAACGGTCGACGTCGATCGAGCCGTCGGGATTCTTCAGCGACGAGATCACTGGATCGTTTAGCAGCACGCGGCGCACGGCGTCGTCGGAAGCGGTCAGATGCAGGCGCTGCGTTTCGTCAGCCAGCACGCGCTGCTCGATCAGGCCGTCGAGCATCTGGTTGCGGCGCTCCGGCGTGTCGAACGACTTCATGTCGAACTGGGCGCCGAGCATCTGGCGGGCGCGGTCGAGCTGCTGACGCATCGCGTCGTCGTACTCGGCGCGGGTGATCTTGTGACCGTTGACGCTCGCGACGTTTGCGCTTTCGTCAAAAAAGCCGCGGAAGCCCTGAATACCCACAAAACCCAACCCCGGCACAATGACGAGGATGAGCATGAACATCATCAGGCGTTTGTGATTTCGGAAAAAATCAAGCATGCGTGAGGGCCAAAAACAGAACGCCCGATCTTACAACGCGGGCAATAAAAAAGGCGAACCGGAGTTCGCCTTTCGAGGATACTGGCGGAGTGGACGGGACTCGAACCCGCGACCCCCGGCGTGACAGGCCGGTATTCTAACCGACTGAACTACCACTCCTGATTCCTGCTACTGCACCGAAGCATTTGACCGGCTCCAAGGTCCAACTCGACCCGGCAGATGCCACGAAAAATACAACGATCCGCAATTCTAGCTGAAGCCGTCATCAAAATGCAATGCCCCGGCAGGACGAAGCCGCTTTCGGGCGCGTTACGCGGCGTTGCGCCCCACGATTGTCACCGTCGGCGCCCACTCTGGCCTGCTGGGCCGGTGCTTCGATGCCCACTGCCGTGCCGTGGCGCTACCGTTGCGCTGTCGCGGCCACTTTAGTCCTCGCCGCCCCAAGGCATTTGGCTCAATAATCTTTGCAGATCGGCGTATCCGGGACCCCGCATAGCCCCTCCCGCCGGCGGGCTATGAACACACGACGACGGCCGGCGGCATGTATCCATCAGGAGACGAGCATGAGCGATAAACCCGCAGTCGTATTGGTGCACGGTTTCTGGGGCGGCGCAGCGCACTGGGCCAAGGTGATCGTCGAACTGGCGCGCAAGGGCTACACCTCCCTGCACGCCGTCGAGATGCCGTTGACGTCGCTCGCCGAAGACGCCGAGCGCACGCGCAAGATGGTCGCGCAGCTGAAAGGGCCCGTCCTGCTCGTCGGCCACTCATACGGCGGCGCCGTTATCACGGAAGCGGGCGATCAACCCAACGTGGTTGGGCTCGTGTATATCGCGGCGTTCGCGCCGGACGAGGGTGAAAGTCCCGGCGGCATCACCCAGCACCATCTTCCTGTCGCGGCACCCAATCTCGAGCCCGACAGCGACGGCTACCTGTGGCTCAAGGCCGACAAATTCCACGAAAGCTTCTGCCAGGACCTGACAGCGGACGAGGCTCTGGTGATGGCCGTGACGCAAAAAGCCCCGCTCGCCACGACGTTTAGCGACACCATTACGGCGCCCGCCTGGGAGAAGAAACCGTCCTGGTATCAGATCTCGAGCGAGGACCGGATGATCGCGCCGGAAAACCAGCAGAAGATGTCGTCGCGGCTCAAGGCGAAAAAGGTCATTACGCTTGCGGCAAGCCATGCTTCGCTGGCATCGAAGCCGGCCGAAGTAGCCGCATTCATCGACGAGGCGGCAACTCAAACGGCCATCAACGGACAATAGCGAACCCGCGATACCGATCAGGTCCCGATGACCGCCGGCCATCGCCGCAACGGCGGCCGCCGCAATACCGGCCTTCGCAACGCAAGCTGTCGCGGAGGCCGGCCATTGCGGCGAGCCAGCCCCGCCGCGCATCTGCCGCTCATCCGCCACTCAGGCAACCTGCCGGTAATACAGATTCTGCGGATGCCGCGCCTCCGCGAAAAAGAACCAGCGCTCCGCCACGAGCCCCGCATACTGAATGGTGCAAGCGGCACACAGCAGCCAGACCGAAGCCGCGACTGAAGCGAGGCCTCCACCCAGAGCAACCAGCACGAACGGCACGGCGAAGGCGGCAAGCAGAAAGGCCCACTTGACGTTTTTCAGCGTGCCGGCCGACTGCCCGTGAAAAAACTCGCGCAGGTTAAATGCGCCCGCCGTGAAACCCCGCGATTTCTGCACGAGCTTGGGCGACTTGATGCCGGTCGCGCTTTGCACCGTCGATTTCGGCCGCAAGCGGGCATTGCGCACGAGCGACGCGACCCGCGTGGCAGCCCCGCCGAGCGTCAGCACACAGGCACACTCCGCCAGCCCACCCACCAGCGACGGCGCGAGCCACGCCGCACAAGTGGTGGCGAGCGTGAAGCCCGACGCGCAGCCGAGCAGCATGAAGTTCGCCATGGTGAGCGGCGTGGCCCATTCCTGCAGAAAGCGGATGCATGCGTAAATCATCGCGGTGCACACGAACAGCACGACGCTCGCGAGCGCCCCCAACGCGCCGATCGCCAGCGACCATGGCGAGCCCAGCCAATGCGCAACACCAAAGGCGAGCGCGCAAGCAAGGAACACGGGAAGCGCCAGGCATTCGCGCGAGAGCCACGACGTACGCCACATCGCGATGGCACGCCACGCGCGCTCCGGATGGCCGAGATGGAAGAACGAAGCCAGCAGACCCAAGCCGCCCAGCACGACAACCAGCGCCGCGCCCACCACATAAAACATCGGCGACGGCGCCGCGCTCGCCGCAATCAGCCCAAGCCGCCCGCCAAGCTCGACACCGAACAGCGCGATCAACAGACCCTGCGCCGCACCGCTCAGCGTGGTCAGAAACACCACCGAAAAGGCCGGATTCATGCGTGCCTCCCAAGCCCCAGGATATTGAACATGCGCTCCATCATGCCCGGCGCCGCCCGCGGCGCTTCGGCGTGCAGCTGCCCTTGCTCGCGCGTGGCATCGACAGCCGCGGCTGCTTCCGGCGCGTTGGCGAATTCAGTCTGCGCAGCGCCCGATTTGCACGAACACGACTCGCCGCCGCATGAACCGGTCTTCTGACGCGGCAGATAGTGATTGGACGGTTTGGTGCCCCACTCCGGCATCAACTGATACCCGCCGCGCTCGCGAATCGCCTGCGACACGACAGACTCCGGGTCGTGAATATCGCCGAACAGCCGCGCGGAAGTCGGGCACGCCAGCACGCAGGCCGGCTTGCGGTCACGTTCGGGCAGCGCTTCGTTATGGATGCGGTCGGCGCACAGCGTGCACTTGGTCATCTCCTTGCGTTCTTCGTCGAGCTCGCGCGCGCCGTAGGGACACGCCCACGAGCAGTACTTGCAGCCGATGCACTTGTCGTAATCCACCAGCACCAGACCGTCTTCCTTGCGCTTGAAGCTCGCGCCGGTCGGACACACCGGCACGCACGGCGGATCCTCGCAGTGCAGACACGATTTCGGAAAGTGAATCGTGTCGGTGAGCGGAAATTCGCCGGCTTCGAAAGTCTGCACGCGGTTGAAGAAGGTGCCCGACGGATCGGCGTCGTATGGCCGGATATCGGCGAGACTGCCGGCCTCGCCGGACGTATTCCATTCCTTGCAGCTCGTCACGCACGCATGGCATCCCACGCAGACGTTCAGATCGATTACGAGTGCCATCTGGGTCATGAGATGCTCCTTATCCGTTGCGCTTGAGGGTGCCGCGCAGACGCGCGGCGAACTCGCCGCTGCCGGCAAAATAGGTCTGCACGACGCGCTGCAGCACACCGATCGAACCGGGCAGCGGCTGCATCGGCGCGAACTGCGGCAGCGTGTGGTCGGCGTCGGCCTCGGCCGGATAGATCCGCACCCGCACGTCGTACCATGCCGCCTGCCCGGTGATCGGATCGGAATTCGAGGTCCGTGCCGCGTGCTGCGCGGTGCCCGGCAGCTCGTCGGTGATCAGGTGATTGAGCAGGAAGCCACGCTGCGATTCGTTGGCGTCGGGGCCGAGGTTCCAGGCGCCGGCCGCCTTGCCGATCGCATTCCACGTCCACACCGTGCCCGGCTCCACTGCCTCGCTATAGCGCGCCATGCAGCGCACCTTGCCCCACTGCGATTCGACGTAGATCCACCCGCCG
>DASVNP010000112.1:0-20533 GCA_036383775.1 Paraburkholderia sp.
GTGCCGGCTTGAAGGCTACGTTGACCGATTGCACGAATCCGACCAGTGGTGGCGTATCTTTTCTCCCGGCGAGCAGCAGCGGCTAGCGGCCGCGCGCGTGCTCTTGCACAAGCCTGACTACCTGTTCCTGGACGAGGCAACCAGCGCGCTCGACACTGAGAACGAAGCACATCTGTATCGTCTGTTAACGGAACGACTGGCGAAGGGGGCGATTGTCAGTGTCACGCACGGTAAGTCGCTTGCTGAGTTCCACCAGGAGACCCTCAATGTCGTGCGTGCGCGCGAGCACACGGTGGCGTATAGCCGGCCGCCGTCGGCGTGAGCGTTCTGATTGTGCTTATACCCCGATCACGCGAATTCCTTTCACTCGATCACGATCAGGTGAAAGACTGGTTTCGGCACGAATATCCCGATGCCTTCAAAACACCCACAATGCCCGAAGCGAGACAAACCACGTAGATCGCGACGCGGTAGCGGGTGGAGAATGTCGTGCGCATACGAGTGTGAATGGCGTTGGACGCCCCGAAGACCCGCAGGGAGGATTGTCATGACAGATTTACTTGACGACCGCATCGCCAATCGAATTCTGGAGTGCAAGCGCGAACGGTGTGCATATGAAATGTGGCTCCAGCGGCTTTCGCCTGCGAATGCCATGCTGGTTGGCGTAGGCGGCGTGATTTCTCTGGTATCGGGATTGTCGATCGTGACGAAAGCGACGCTCGTTTCCCCTGAAGTTGCCGGCTGGGGTGCCGTGTTGGGCGCCGCCTTAACGGGCCTGCACGCGCGCCTCAAATGCGACGCACATCAAGCCGAATGCAAAAAACTGGTCGGTCAGCTCGGCGAAATTCAGACCGAATATGAAAGACTGCAAATGATCGGCGATCCGCTAATTCGACAGAAGGAACTGCTGCTGCTCGAACACAAACTGGCGGCGATCAGGGCGGGACAGGTGGCAAAGCCGTCCGACGGATGTACGAAACGTGCAGTCAAGCGGATCGTGTAGGGTATGCCGAGGTAGCGGTGTGGCCCGAAGCGTCGACAGCAAATCACATCGCCGTCCCTTTCCAGATTGCATGACCCATGAACCGGTACCGGACGCAGTCCACACTTCACCAGCTCAAGAAACGACGACTGTAAATTCGACCCCTGACTCAAACTCCAGCGTCGTGGTCGAAAAGCGCGGATTGCCGTCAAGGTAGTGCTTGTATGGCCGAACGGCGTCTTCGGCTGTGTACATGTTGTCGGCGAGAACGATAGATCCCGGGCGTAGCAGGCGCTCAATCTGCGTGAACAGATTCAGATACGTGTTGGCCCATACGTCGATAAACACCATGTGGAAAGTGCCGTCCAGTTCCGAAACGGTCTGGAACACATCCCCCTCCCGCAGGTCGACATACGCGTCTACGCCCGCCGTTCTGACGTGAGCCCGAAGGCGTGCGCACTTGGCAGTATCGAGCTCGGTCGCGACCACCATGCCACTGCCTAACGTGCGAAGCGCCTCGGCGAAATACAGCGTGGAGACGCCGCAGGAACTGCCGAGTTCGAGGATTCGCGCCGGTTTGTGCGACAGCACCATGTTGCGCAAAAACCTTCCCGTTTCCGCTGACACGGCTAACGATAGAGGCGTGCCTTGCGAGGATTCGAAATCTTCGCTGGATAGCCCGAGCGTTTCGAGAAACCGTCCACGCAGTCGAGGGGCGAGCGTGTCGTATTCGTCCGCGAGAGTCAGAAACTCGTCGCTCGATCCCTGGAACTGCGCACGTGCGCGGGCTATCACTTCTATCTGGCTCTGCTCGTGGAGCCGCTGCAGAAGACCTGTGGTTGATGAAGCCATGTGCGCTCCTTGACGAGATCGATAATGCTGACGACGTACCCAACGACCGGCCATTAGCTAAGTCAGCCTGCGCTGTCCTTCCGCCAACAGCGAAAACGCGTGACGCTATTCTGTTCTGGCCAGCTTGATCGCGCGTTCAGGGCACGCCGTCACGCAAAGACCGCACGACCGGCAGGCGTTGGCGTTCGGCGTGTAAGCGACTTTCATTCCATGCACGCGTAGCTTGAGGCGATGCATCAAATCGAGGCCGCGATAATCCGCCTCGTCGATGCGCCGGATCTCAAACACATTCTCGGGGCAGACCGTGAGGCAATCGCCTTTGCCTTCGCAACGTCTCAGGTCGACGACCGGCGCAATGACGCCGGGTTGCTGTTTGCAGTCGGCGGGTAGGTTCTCGCGCATGGTCAATCTCCGTCGCGCCGAGCGCGGCCCGATCGCCATGCCGTCTGGAAATGCTCGCGTTCTTCGGGCGTCATCGCTTCCCATTTGCGCCAGTGACGCCGCTCGCGCCATCCGCCGTGTCCGCGGAATCCGCCAAACAGGATGCGGCTCAAAATCAGCAAGCCCAACGCGTGGAGGAAGTCGATCGCGCGGGCGCCAACGAATAGCGCCGGAATCACCCAATTCCATAGAGTCATGACCACCAACCCGAGCACGCCTACGGCGACCACCACAAGTAGCGCTTTACCCGCACATCTGATTCGAAACTTCATCCGTCGACTCCTCTAGATACCCAGTTCGTCATAAATGGCCTGCAGCCTGGCGCGCAGATGCAAGACCGCGTAGCGTTTGCGCGCGAGCAGCGTATTCAGCGTGACTCCGCTTTCCGCCACCATGTCCTTGAAGGACCGCCCCTCCAACTCGTGCGCGATAAATACTTCACGTTGATTCGCCGGCAACTCATCGAGCGCCTCCTGCAAGGCCTTGAGCAATAGAGCGCGAGCGTAGAGGGCCTCGGGGCCTGCGTCGTGCGCCGGCAGGGCGAGGTCGAGCCGATACTCACTGCCGGCGTCGTCCTCGGCCTCGGGCAGATCTGTCAGCGGCTGCTCTTTCTTCTTGCGAAAACGATCGATGATGCGGTTGCGCGCGGCACGGAACAGCCACGCGCTCGCCTGCTCGATCGGAGCGGGAAGCCGGTAGGCCTGCACAAATTCGTGGAACACATCCTGCAGGATGTCCTCGGCATCGTCCGGATCGCGTATCCGACGCCGGATAAAATTGATGAGCCTCTTGCGCTCACGCACCACGGTAGCGGTGATGTCGCTGTCCCGGTCGGTCATCGTGTGCGAGTTAGGTGGCGGTTCCATGCGTCTGAAGACGTTTCAGGAACGCAAATATTGTGGCGAGCGAGAAAAAACTTTTCCTGAGCAAGAGCCGGACCGGTTGAAGCAGTGCGGAACGGAAGCCGGGATGGGTCAGATGCTGGCCTGATTCACGCGCTTCGTCAGTTCTTCGGCACTTTCCTTTCGTTCGCTGTACCGGTCGACGAGATAGGGACCAATGTCACGGGTCAGCAACGTAAACTTGACCAGTTCCTCCATCACGTCCACGACGCGGTCAAAATAGGCTGACGGCTTCATGCGCCCGGCTTCGTCGAATTCCGTGAATGCCTTGGCCACCGAGGACTGGTTGGGGATGGTCAGCATCCGCAGCCAGCGTCCGAGCACGCGCATCTGGTTCACGGCATTGAACGACTGCGAGCCGCCGCTCACCTGCATGACGGCGAGCGTCTTTCCCTGCGTCGGCCGGATTGCGCCGACCGAAAGCGGAATCCAGTCGATCTGCGACTTCATGATGCCCGTCATCGCGCCGTGCCGCTCGGGCGAGCTCCAGACCATGCCTTCCGACCACAGCACCAGTTCCCGCAGTTCGGCGACTTTGGGATGGCTGTCCGGCGCGTCGTCCGGCAGTGGCAGCCCGCTCGGGTTGAACGTGCGGGCTTCGGCACCCATGGCCGTGAGCAGGCGTGCGGCTTCTTCGGTGAGCAAGCGGCTGAAGGAGCGATCTCGCAGGGACCCATAGAGAAGCAGGATACGCGGCGGATGGAGCGACGCGTTCGCAGGCCGCAAACGCGCGATATCGGGAACGCGAAACAGCGCCGGGTCGACCTGCGGCAGGTCACTCGTGAGATTGGACACGCTCGCCCTCCGCAATATCCGCGTTGCGAATCATCGCGTGCGCATTGCGCGATGTCCCGTAGTCCGGGTTGTGATAGATGATGACGTTGCTCATGTGGTTGATTCCGTGTTGCTCAGGCACATTCGTACCAGGCTTTTGAACGGTTGACGATGCGCACCACCAGCAGCATGACCGGCACCTCGATCAGCACGCCCACGACCGTCGCAAGAGCAGCCCCCGAGTTGAAACCGAACAGGCCGATTGCAGTGGCGACGGCCAGTTCGAAGAAATTCGACGCGCCGATCAGGGCCGACGGGCAGGCGATATTGTGCTTTTCACCGACCGCGCGATTGAGCCAGTACGCGAGCGCCGAATTGAAGAACACCTGGATCAGGATCGGCACGGCGAGCAGCACGATGACCAGCGGCTGCTTCAGGATGGCCTCACCCTGGAACGCGAACAGCAGCACCAGCGTCGCGAGCAGCGCGGTGATGGACCAGGGGCCGATTTTTGCCATCACCGCATCGAATGCCGCTTGTCCCCTGACAAGCAGCACCTTCCGAAGGATCTGCGCGAGGATCACGGGAATCGCGATATAGAGCACAACGGACGTGAGCAGTGTCGCCCAAGGCACCGTAATGGCGGATATGCCGAGTAGCAGGCCGACGAGCGGCGCGAAGGCGACCACCATGATGGTGTCGTTCAGGGCCACCTGCGACAGCGTGAATAAGGGATCGCCGCCGGTCAGCCGGCTCCAGACGAACACCATCGCCGTGCACGGGGCTGCCGCAAGCAGGATAAGGCCTGCGATGTAGCTGTCGAGCTGCGCGGCAGGCAGCATTGGCGTGAAGAGATGCTTGATGAAAAGCCAGGCAAGAAATGCCATCGAGAACGGCTTTACCAGCCAGTTCACAACAAGCGTGACGCCGATGCCCTTGATGTGCTGACGGACTTCATGCAACGAGCCGAAGTCGACCTTGACGAGCATTGGGATGATCATCACCCAGATCAGCAAGCCGACGGGGAGATTGACCTGGGCGTATTCCATCCGGCCGATCGCCTGGAATACGCTGGGCAGACCCTGGCCGAGCACGATGCCGGCGACGATGCATAGGGCGACCCAGACGGTCAGGTACCGCTCGAAGAAGCTGATGGCTGGTTTCGAAGCGGGATTTCTCGAAGCGGCAACGTTGGGGGTGTTCATGGGACGATTCGACGAAGAAGGATTTAGCTTTGCAGAATGTCGGTCAGCGCTTGCCGAAGCTCGGCATCACTCAGATGATCCAGCGGAAGCTCAAGCAATTGCAGCATGCGATAGCCGATCGCCTGGCGCGTGAGCTCGAACGCCTGCCGTTTGCCTTCATCGCCGCCCGGCGCGTTCGACGGATCTGCATAGCCCCAGTGGACTTTGACCGGACTGCCGGGCCAGAACGGACATTGTTCGGCAGCCGCGCTGTCGCAGACTGTGATGACAATGCGCATTGGCGGAGCGCCGTCCGCCACGAATTCATCCCAGCTTTTGCTGCGATAGCCTTCGGTATCGATACCGGCGTTCGACAGGACTTCGAGTGCAAACGGGTTGATGCGGCCGCTCGGGGCGCTTCCCGCGCTATAAGCGCGGACGTCCTTGCCGAGCTTGCGCGCCCAATGGTTCAGCATGCCCTCGGAGAGCACACTGCGCGCAGAATTGTGAGTACAGAGAATGAGTATGTTCGTGGTCACGACTTTGTCAGCGATGACGCCCGCTCAGCAGCAAGCCGAACCGGCAGTGTTGAACTTCATGAAGAGTCTTTGTCAGCATTTGCATGAGCTAGCGCCCGGATCAAGGCAAGCCTGACCCTCGCAGCAGTTTTCGGTCAGAAAGCCGAGGAGTGCATTCATCTGCTCGAAGGCGGTCCGGTAAATCAGGCTGCGCCCGTCGCGCTCCTGCGTGATCAGCCCCGCGTGCATCAACTCCTTCAAATGAAAGGAGAGCGTAGCGTTGGGGACATCGAGCTGCTCAGCGAGGGCACCGGGGGTCAATCCCTCCGGACCGGCCACGACCAGCATCCGGAACACGCGTAGCCGAAGCGCGTGAGCAAGCGCCGCCAGGGCGCGAATAACATCGTTCTCTTCCATATTTCCAATATATTGGAAATGAAGATTGGGCGCAAGGAATTCTGTGCACCGATGTCCTGGCGTCGTTATGTGGGCCTTTCAGACAATGACAGACGGCTGTTTATCCGAATGCGAACCTAAGTGCGGCGCTCGCCACCCTCACCCATACGCGCGCTCCACCTTAACACCCCGTCCCACCGGCAGCGCGCCCCGTCGCGCACCATGCTCGCCCAGCGCATACGCCACGCACCTTCGCGCCAGCACCTCGGTCGGATCAACAAGCCGCACCACCAGCCCACCCGCACGCGCCAGCGTCGCATCGCGCAACAACAGCGGCAACTCGGTGCACCCCAGCACGATCACCTGCACGCCTTGCACCACCAGATCGTCGATCGCCGCAGCCAGGTCGTCGCAACACTCACCCGTGGTAAATCCCGCTTTGGCGCCCTTCGGCCCATAGACGGCATGCATGAGCCTTGCCTGCGCCGGCTCGCCCGGCGCGACCTGCACGAAGCCGCGCGCCTCGAGCGCCTGCTCGTAGACACCGCTCGCCAGCGTGCCAGTGGTCGCCAGCACACCGACTTCACGCAAGCCCGGAAAAGTCTCCTGCAGATAATCGGCGGTACAGGTCAGCATATTGACGATCGGAATCCCCAGCGAAGGCTGGATCCGATCGACGAACGCATGCGCCGTATTGCACGGCATCGCGATCAGATCCGCCCCACCCTCTTCGAGCGCCTTGCACGCGGCATACAGCGCAAGCGTCGGGTCATCGCCGTCGCCAAGCAGTGCCGCGGTGCGGTCCGGGATCTGCGGGTTCTGCTCGACCATGATCTTGAGGTGGTCCTGATCGCATGTGGCCGGCGTGTTGCGCACCAGCTTGGCCATGAAATCGACGGTCGCAGCCGGCCCCACGCCGCCCAGCACGCCCACCTTGAAGCGACGCTCCGGCTGCGCATATTGGGCCGCGGCGATATAGCGCGCGTAGACGAGGTTGGCATCGACGAGCGGCACGTCGAGTTTGCCGAGCGCGCGCGCGACCAGCGCGATTTCGGCGAGTCCGGGCAGGATGATCTCGGCGCCTTGCGCGACGAGATCCGCGCAAGCCGCGCGCAGCAACTCGACCGGGCGTCCGTGGAGACGGCCGCCCTTGATGCCCTCGTCGGCATAGACAGCACTCGTCACGCAATCCACACCCGCTTCCTGACGCGGATGCAGCACGTCGAACCGCGCGGCATCGAAATTACGTTCGAAGAGGCCGTTGTGGCGAATCGCATCCGAAGTCAGCACGCCCACCCGGCGCACCAGCGGAAATGCTTGCCGCACATGCGCCAGCAGCGCCGTCATGATGTTGGCAACCGGCACGGCGACATTCGCCGAGAGTTCGTCGATGAAGGTGTGGCTAAGAAAGCACGGCAACACGATAGCGTCGACACCGCGTTTTTCGAATGCGCGCATGGTGTCGAACACATGAATCTTGAACTGGGCGTTCGCCGCGCTCTGCGAGGCCGGCCCTTGCCAGGACCGTGGCTCCAGAACGAGGTCGAATGGCCGTGCCGCGCCGGTTATCCGGCTCAGGACATCGGCGCTGGCGAGCTGCGCCGCGCCGGTTACTACGCCGAGCGAACGATAGCGGTTCATGATGACTTCCCCGTCATTTTTACTGGTCGCCTTGGTGGCGACCTTTGTGCGACTGAGGATGACATTATGTCGGCCGACTATGACGTGGGGTTAACCACGAAGCCGCATTTCCTTACGTTCGCTCGCGGGCGGTGGTACTGCCGCCCTTGAGGCCTAGGCGGCTTCGGCGACGCCGCTCGCCGCACCCCGCTCACGGCGCGCGAGGGTTCCGATACACACCAGCGAAACCGCGGCCAGGAAGCTGTAGAACACCGCGAGCGGCCACCATGCGCCCGGATAGCGATGGGCAAGCACGGTCCCGATCAGGGGCGTCAAGCCGCCAGCCAGCGCGGCGCACACCTGGTACGACAGCGAAATCGCCGAATAGCGGATGCGCACGGGGAACGCGGTCGACATGAAACCGGCCATCACCGCATACGAACTCGACATGCACATCACCGCCAGCGCGATGCCGATCACGATCGCCACCGGCCGTCCAGTCGACACGAGTGCGAACATCGGATAAGGCGAAAGCATCGCCAGCGCCGCCGCGCCTTTGAGGAAGCGTCCCGTGCCGATGCGCTGCGCGAACCATCCCGAACCCAGTTGCGTGAACAACTGAATGAACGCCACCACGAACAGGCAATCGAGAATCAACGAGCGATCGAGCCCGAGCGTCTGCGTCGTGTAGTTGAGCATGAAGGTGTTGACGAACCACGCGCCGGCCACGCCGATCACGTTCGCGCCGAGGCACAGCAGCACCGTGCGCCAGGCATCGCGCAGCACCTCGGCCACCGGCAGCGCGGCCACCCGCCGTTGCGCCTTGAGCGCGCTGAATTCCGGCGACTCGTCGACACCCGCGCGGATCAGCAGGCCGACCACCAGCAACGCGGCGCTCGCGAGAAACGGCAAGCGCCAGCCCCAGCTGAGGAACGCATCCTTGTCCATCGACGCAACCATGCGGAACGCGAGCAGCGACAGGATCAGACCGGCCGGGCTGCCAAGCTGCGCGAACGAGGCGAAGAACGTGCGCCGTCCTTGTGGCGCATGCTCGCTCGCCATCAGCACCGCGCCGCCCCACTCGCCGCCAATCGCAATGCCCTGCGCGACGCGCAGCAGCACCAGCAGGACTGGCGCCCACACGCCGGCATCCGCATAGGTCGGCAGGAAGCCGATGCCGACCGTGCCGACGCCCATGATGGCCAGCGTCGCCACCAGCGCCTTCTTGCGGCCGATGCGGTCGCCCAGATGGCCGAACACGAGGCCGCCGAAAGGCCGCGCGAAAAAGCCCACCGCGAACGTGCCGAACGAAGCCAGCGTGGCAAAAAACGGATCGCCGCCGGGAAAGAACAGCTTGCCGAATATCAGCGCCGACGCGGTGGCGTAGATGTAAAAGTCGTACCACTCGATCGTGGTGCCGACAAACGCGGCGGCTGCGGCACGCGTGGGTTGGCGGGTTGCGGCATGGTTGTCTGGCTCGCGATTCATCTGTCTGTCTCCAAGATGTTTCTTCTGGATGGCGCGGCTTCTACGTGCCGTCGCCGGGGGACTGCGGGGGTTAGTCAGCGGTTAATCCGTGGTTACTCGTTGAGCACGTCAGCACTAAGCGCATCCGCCTTGACCACACCCGCGTCGAACAGACGCTGCTGGGTGGCGGCGTCGATGCCTAACGCGTCGAGCACGTCGCGCGTGTCGGCGCCGAGCGAGGGCGGCGCGCTGCGATACGTGGCCGGCGTGCGCGACAGCTTGATCGGCGACGCGGTGCCGCGATACTCGCCCATCTCGACCACCATGCCGCGATGCACGGTATGCGGATGCCGCGCGACGACATCGACGTTGAGCACCGGTCCGCACGGCACGCCCAACTTGATCAGCGCCTGCGCGAGCGGCTCGCAGTCGTGCGCGGCCAGCAGGCTTTCGAGCACGGCCTTCAGCGGCTCGCGATGCGCGCAACGGCTGCGGTTGTCGGCATAGCGCGGATCGCCGGCGAGTTCCGGCGCACCGAGGTGCGCGCACAGCTTGGCGAATTGCCGATCGTTGCCTACCGCGAGAAAAATCGGCGCGGTCGCGGTGCGATAGCTGTCGTACGGCGTGATGTTGGGATGCGCGTTGCCACTGCGCTGCGGCGTGCGGCCCGAGCCGAAATAGTTCGGCAAATGCGGGTGCAACAGGGACACGCCGCAGTCGTACAACGCGATATCGATCGACTGCCCGTGGCCGCTTTTCGCGCGCTCGGCGAGCGCCAGCAGAATCCCGGCGAGCGCGTTCAGGCCCGTCACCATGTCGACGACCGGCAAGCCGACGCGCATCGCAGGGCCGTCGCGCTCACCGTTGACGCTCATCAGGCCGGTCATCGCCTGGATCGCGGCGTCGTAGCCCGGCAAGCCGCCGAGCGGGCCGTCCGGACCGAAACCCGATACGGCGCAATGAATCAGTTTCGGAAAGCGCGGACGCAGATCGCGCTCATAGTCCATGCCCCAGCGCGCGAGCGTGCCGGGTTTGAAATTTTCGACGAGCACGTCAGCGTCTTCGAGCAGCTTCCAGAGAATCGCACGGCCTTCGTCGCGCGAGAGGTCGACCGCGATGCCCTGCTTGTTACGGTTCACGCCCGCGAAGTACCACGCGGTGTCGCCGTAGAACGGCGGCCCCCAGCCACGCGTTTCGTCACCGTCCGGCGGTTCGAGCTTGATCACCTGGGCGCCGTGATCGGCCAGCGCCTGTGTGCAGTATGGGCCGCCGAGCACGCGGCTCAAGTCGATCACTTTGATGCCTTGCAGCGCGCCTTGTGTGCCATGGTTCGCAGTCCCGCTCATTGCGCGCTCCCGGCGGGCAACAGAGCGAGTGCCTGTTCTAGTGTGACGCTGCGGTCGTTGACCAGCGCGGCGGTCACCTCGACTTCGTCCGACTCCGTCCGCACGTCCAGCGGATCGAACGGCAACAGCTTGTGCCGCACCACCAGATGCGCGAGCGCGAGACGCCGGTAATCCGGCGCGAGACTCACGCCCTCGCACGCCATCAGCACAGCGGTGCTCGCGTGATACAGCGCGGTGCCCGCCTGCCGGACCCATTCGTCGCGGCCGGAATCCGCCACACGGGCAAGCGCATCGCACGCTCGCGCGAGCGTCGAGCGCAGCAGTGCGAGACTCTCCGCCGGCAAGCCGGCTGCGCCGAGCAGATCCTGCAGATACGTGCGCAGCGGCTCAAGCGCGCCATCGCGCTTCGCGGCCCGCGCGATGTCGAGCGCGACGATGTTGCTGGTGCCTTCCCAGATCGAGCCAAGATGCGCATCGCGCACGAGCCGCGCGTCGCTCCATTCTTCGATATAGCCGGTGCCGCCGCGCACCTCCATCGCGTCGCCGGTCACGCGGCGCGCGTCGCGGCACGCGCGGAACTTGATGAGCGGCGTCAGGATACGCACGCATTGCGCCGCCTGCCGGTCCCCGGCGTCGGCCTGCGCGAGCAGCAGCGCGATACGCATGAACATCGAGCGCGCCTGCTCGGCGGGCAGCATCATCTTGAGCAACTGACGCTGCATGAGCGGCATGTCGATCAGCTTGCGGCCAAACGCTTCACGATGGCGGGCAATGTGCAGCGCCTCCGTCAGCGCGCGGCGCATCAGACCCGCGGCGCGCACGCCGTTCGACAGGCGCGACATGTTGATCATGTCGGCCATTTGATGAAAACCGCGCCCCACTTCGCCGATCAGATACGCCACCGCGCCTTCCAGCACGATCTCGCCGCTCGCCATCGAACGGCTGCCGAGCTTGTCCTTCAGACGCACGATCCGGTAGTGGTTGCGCGAGCCGTCCGGCAGAGTCTTCGGCAGCAGAAACAGCCCCAGTCCGTTGATGCCGGGCGGCGCCGTGTCGGGACGCGCGAGCACCATCGCGAGATCGGCGTCGGCGTTCGAGCAGAACCATTTGTCGCCGTACAGCCGCCACGCCGGCTCACCGTCCGCATCGGCCTCGAATGCCGCACGCGTGGCGATGCGCGCGACGTCCGAGCCCGCCGCCTGCTCGGTCATGAACATCGCGCCCTGAAACAGCGTGTCGAAATCGCGCGAGGCCAGCATCGGCAGAAAACGCGCCACCAGTTCCGGCGCGCCGAACTTGCGCAGCGTGCGCGTCAGCGAATCGGTCATGCTGACGGGGCAGCACAGTCCGAATTCCGCCTGCACGAACAGGAACGTCAGCGCGTATTTCACGAGCGGCGGCGGCGCCTTTTTACCCACGGCGCCCTCGTGGCTCTCATGGCTCATCGCCGCGAGCCCCAGCTCCGCGTATGCGACGCGTTCCAGCGCGATGTAATCCGGGTGTTTGTCGATGCTTTGCAGCGCTTCGCCGCGCCGCGTGCGATGCCGCAATTGCGGCGGATTCTTGTCGGCGGACAACGCCCACGCATCCAGTTCGTCGGAGGCGCGCTGGCCCAGCGAGACGAGCTGGCTTTCGAGCTCCTGGAACAACTCGTCGCCGAGATGCAGCCTGATGAGGCGCGCGAAATCGGGATCGCTCGTGAAGAAGTTGATGCCCCGGCTATCGGGAATGTTGGACGAGCCGTTGGATGGGCCTTGAACCGGCTGCGCGGTGATGTCGCTCATGCGTGTCTCCTGCTTGTTTCGTTTGTGGAAGCAGGATAGGAGCGGCGTCGATAATCGTCTAATACAACTTATATCCGGTACGATAGACACAGCTTATCGATAAAAATCCGGAGACAGCCGTGGACCTGAAGCAATTGCGCTATTTCGTGGCGGTCGCCGAAGAACTGCACTTCGGCCGCGCGGCCAAGCGGCTGTTCATTTCGCAGCCCGCGCTCAGTTTCGACATTCGCAAGTTCGAGGAGCAGTTGGGCGTGCAGTTGCTCGCGCGCACCAACAAGACGGTGGCGCTGACCAACGCCGGCCAGGTGTTGCTCGGCGAAGCGCGCCGCCTGCTATTGCAGGCGAGCGAAGCCGAGCGCATCACGGTTCGTTCGGCGCATGGATTGGCCGGCCGCTTGCGGATCGGCTTCGTGAATTCAATGCTCTACCGCGGCATGCCGCAGGCCGTGAGCCGCTTCGAGGCCGATTATCCAGGCGTCGAAATCGTCCTGAAAGAAATGAACACCAGCGAGCAGGTGCATGCGATCCAACGCATGCAGATCGACATGGGCTGCGCGCACTGGGGCAATTTTCCGGCCGATGTCATGTCCACGCCGATCTTTTCCGAGCCGTTCCTCTGCTGCCTCGCCGCCGATCATCCGCTCGCACGCAGGCGTCAGATCGATCTGCGCGCGTTGGCGCAGGAGCCGTTCATTCTGTTTCCGCGCACCGTGTCGCCGCATTATCACGATCTGATCATCGCGCAATGCGTGGCGGCGGGATTCAGTCCGCTGATTCGCCATGAAGCGCGCTTGTGGCAGACCGTGGTGACGATGGTCGGCTTCGGCATGGGGGTCGCGCTGGTGCCGTACACGTTGCGGCAGGCGCAGGACCCCCGGGTGTGTTTTTTACCGCTGAAGGGCGAGACGCTGTCGTCGCAAGTGCTGCTGTTGCGCAGGAGCGGCGACGCGGAGCCGGTCGCGGACCGCTTCGTCGAGTACCTCAGGGATGCCGGCGCCGAGCGCGCCGGCACGCCTCATTCACCGGCTTCGCGGCGCCCCTCGTAAGCCGTCAGCAGCTTGTGAGCAATCATGTCGATGGCCGGTTTGACGAGCCCGTTCTTGTCGGTCCAGACCTTGGGCGTCAAGGTGCCGCTCAAGGCCACGCTATCCGCGTCGCTCAACGCTAGCAGAGCGGCCTGCACGCCGTCGTCGAAGGCAATCACGTTGACGAAAATCGTATCGCCGTCATTCGTCACCGCCCGCACCTTGCAGGTCACGAAACGCCTGCCGTTCTGCCCCGTGCGAATCTGCGCCTCGCCATACAGCCGCCCGCCCACCAGTCCTTCTATCATCGCCCAGCTCCTCAATTGCCAATCGTCAAATCCACCCCGCGCACGAGGCGCTTCGCAAGCCGCGGCTGCCGCAACTGTTCGAGCCACCACTGCAACGCGCGCCCTTCGTGCTCACCGCGCCATCCGACGTACAACACGTTCGGCTCGCGCGGATCGGCCGTTGTCTTCTCGATCAGTTCGCCCCGCTTCAATAGCGACGCCACCCGCTCGCGCGGCAGCCAGCCCACGCCGAGACCCTCCCGTTGCGCCAGAATCTTGGCTCGCATGGAGGGGACGGCGAGCGACGCCTGTCCGCCGATCACCCCGTAAGCGCGTCCCGCCATCGTACGCGATGAATCGGCCACCACCACCGCGCGATGCTCGAGGATCCGTTCGCGGCCGAGCGGGCCCTCGACGGCCGCCAGCGGATGACGTGGCGACACCGCGAACACCCACTCCATCACGCCCAGTTCGAACCAGCGCAGGCCAGGAATCGCCGGCGGCTCATTGGTTGCGCCAACGATCAGATCGGCGCGGCCGTCGCGCAGGGCTTCCCATGTTCCGCTCAGGACCTCGTGCGTGATACGCAGCTTGACGCCGGAATCGAGCGCGTCGAACGCACGCACCACCGGCATCAGCAGTTCGAATTCGAGAACCTCGTCGGTGACCACCCAGAGGCGGTCTTCCCAGCCGCTCGCGATCTGCTTCACGCGCTGGGTCATGCGCGACATGTCGAGCATCAGGCGCGCCGCTTCGTCGGCCAGCAATTGACCGGCCGGCGTGAGTTGCAGCCGGTAGCGGCGCCGGTCGAACAGCAACGCGTCGAAACGCGACTCCAGTTGCCGCGCCGCATGCGAGATCGTGGACGGCGCCTTACCGAGGCGCGCCGCCGCGCGCGACAGGCTGCCGGTCGCGCGGATCGCATCGAGCAGGGCCAGTTCTTCTTCGGACAACATGTTCCATTCCTTCGAACGGGTTCGCCGCAACGATGCTACGGCAAGCGGCCGGCGCTAGTCCACCGGTTAGTCATGGCTCGCCACCCGGTGGCACGGCTGCTTCGAATATTTCGCGCAGCCACTGCGCAAACACGCGCACGCGCGCCGACAACTGCCGGTTCTGCGGATACAGCACCGACACCGGCATGGGCGGCGGCGGAAAGTCCGCGAGAATGAGTTTGAGCCGCCCCGCCGCCAGATCCTCCGCGACCCGGTAGCGCGGGACCTGCACGATGCCGAGCCCGGCGACCGCCGAGCCGGTATAGAGTTCGGCGCCGGTCACCGAGACTGCCGACGGCAGCTCCATGGCCGTTACCTTGCCGCCGACGCTGAACTCGAGCGGCATGGCCTTGCCGGTCGCGCTCGACACATAATTGACTGCCCGGTGCGTGGACAGCGCCGACGGATCAGCGGGCTCGCCGTAGGCCGCCAGATACGCCGGACTTGCCACCGTGACCTGCGGCAAGTTGGCGACGCGCCGCCCGACCATCGACGAATCCTGCAGGTACCCCGTCCGCAACACGCAATCGATCCCCTCGCGCACCAGATCGACGAACCGGTCATCCTCGCCGATGGTCAGCTCGATCTCCGGAAAGCGCGCGAGAAACGCCGGCAGCGCGGGCACGACGAAGTAGCGCGCCAGCGTGCCTTGCAGATTCAACCGCAACAACCCGCTCGGCGCGAGGTTCGAAAACGAACCCTCCGCTTCTTCCATATCGGCAAGCAACCGCACGCAGCAGCGGTAATACGCCTCGCCGTCGTGCGTGAGGCGCACCGTGCGCGTGGTGCGCTCCAAGAGGCGCGCGCCGAGGCGCTGCTCCATGCGCTTCATCAGATTGGTGACGGTGGCGCGCGGAATCTGCAGATCGTCCGATGCGCGTGTGAAGCTTTGCCGCTCGGCGATCCGCACGAAAACCCGCATTTCCTCGAAACGATCCATGTTCGGTGCCCTATCCCTCGGCCGCGAAAGGCGGCACGCCTATTATTAAAGTAAATGGAATGATGATAACCAATCTCAGGCAATTATCTCAACGGCGAAAGAGCCGATGATTCCTCTCGCCCACTCACCACACCCAAGGAATCGAATCATGAACGCCAACGAAAACGCTCAAGTCGCCATCGTCACCGGCGCATCGCGCGGCATCGGCGCGGCGGTTGCGCGCCGTCTCGCTAAGGAAGGCTTCGCTGTCGCAATCAACTATGCGTCGAGCCCGGCCGAAGCCGATGCGCTCGCCGCCGAACTCACGGCGGCCGGCGGCCGGGCTCTCGCGATAAAGGCCGACGTATCAAATGCCGGCGACGTGCGCCGCATGTTCGAAACGGTCGAACAGCAGCTCGGCAAGGTGGACGTGCTGGTCAACAACGCAGGCGTGCTCAAAACCATGCCGCTCGCAGATACGAGCGACGCGCTGTACGACCAGACCTTCGACATCAACGTGCGCGGCACCTTCAACACCTTGCGCGAGGCCGCCGCGCGCTTGAACGATGGCGGGCGCATCGTCAATTTTTCGAGCACGGTGCTGGCGATGAACCTGCCGGGCTATGCGGTCTACAGCGCGACCAAGGCGGCTGTCGAAGCCTTCACCCGGGTGTTCGCGAAGGAACTGCGCGGCCGCAACATCACCGTCAATGCGGTGGCGCCGGGGCCGATCGCGACCGCGCTGTTCCTCGACGGCAAGACCGAGGAACAGATCGAGACCTTCGCGAAGATGCCGCCGCTGCAACGCCTCGGCCAGCCGGACGATATCGCCGCGGTGGTCGCGTTCCTTGCCGGTCCGGATGCGGGCTGGGTCAATGGTCAGATTCTGCGGGCGAACGGCGGCCTCGCTTGATGATGCTGCGCCGTGTGACGCGCATCGGGTGCCGCGCGGTTTAATCGCCGTGCAAATGCGTGGCGCTGACCGCGCCGCTCAACGCATCCAATGCGCCACGCGCGGCTTGCATCACGCTGTCCCAGTCGCCCAGCGCCGGCTGCCGGAACAACCTCGCGCACGGATACCACGGCGTATCCGTGCGCTCCAGCAGCCAGCGCCAGCAGGTATCGAAGCGGTTCAATATCCACACCGGCTTGTCGAGCGCGCCGGCCAGATGCGCGGTGGACGTGTCCACGGAAATCACCAGATCGAGGTTGACCACCAGGGCCGCGGTGTCGGCGAAGTCGTGCAGATCTTCCGTGTAGTCGATCACGCGATTGCGCCACTCGCTGCTCGCCAGCTGTTGCGCCGCCGGTCCCTTTTGCAGGCTGAAGAACTGCACGTCCGGCACGTCGAGCAGCGGCGCGAACCGTTCAAAGGTCATCGAACGGCGCGCGTCGTTTTTGCGCAGCTCCGCGACGTGCGGACGGTTGCCGCCCGCCCACACGAGGCCGACTTTCAGATGGCCGTCCGCTTGCGCGTGAATCCGCTCCTGCCATTGATGAGCGGCATCGGCTTGCGCGAAAAGATAGGGCGTGGCCGATGGAATGGTATCGAGCGTCGTCTTGAATGCGAGCGGCAGACTCAGCAGCGGACAGTGGCAATCGAACGGCGGCAGCGGCTGCCCGGCTTCGATCAACTGGTCCACGCCGTTGAGCGTAGCCATAAGCCGCATCAACTCAGACGGCACCTCGAGCACGACCTTCGCGCCAAGCTTCGACACGAGCGCGGCATAGCGGCAGAACTGCAATGTGTCACCAAGACCCTGCTCCGCGTGCAGCAGGATCGTCTTGCCTTCGATAGAAAAATCGCCCCGCCAAAGGGGTTGTGCAAAACTGCGCCGGCCCGCCTTGATGCGGCTGCGTTCCCAGCGCCATTCATATTTCCGCCAACCTGCTTCGAGCTGTCCCATTTGCAGCAGGCACAGCGATTCGTTCCAATGCGTTTCCGCTGCGGCGGGGTTCACGGCCAGCGCGCGCTCGTAACTCGACAGCGCCTGCGCGTGCTGGTTGAGGTCGATTTGCGTGAGGCCGAGGTTGTTCCAGGCATCGGCGAACCCTGGAGCCAGTTCGAGCGCGCGACGGTAACTGCGTTCGGCGTCGCCCGGACGGTTCAGATCGCTGAGCGCATTGCCGCGATTGCTCCACGCATCGGGATAATCCGGCTGGAGTGCGAGCGCGTGATCGCAGCTCGCGAGCGCATCGGCGGGACGGCCTAGGTCGCGCAGCACGCACGCGCGATTGTTCCAGGCCGACACGAAATCCGGCATCAACGCGATGGCGCGATCGAAACTGCCGAGTGCATCGAGCGGCCAGTTCAAGCCGGCTTGCGCGTTGCCGCGATTGTTCAGTGCGTCGGGGAATCCGGACTGCAAGGCCAATGCGCGATCGGCACTGACGAGCGCTTCGTCGAAACGTTGCAGCGCATTCAGCGCGTAGGCGAGATTCGAATGGATGGGCGCCTGTTTCGCGTTAATGGCGAGGGCCTTCCTGAGCAACTCGACGCCCTCTTGCAGACGGCCCGCCTGCAGCGCCAGCGCGCCCAGCAATTGCAGCGCGTCGAAATGGCGAGGCTTGAGTTCGAGGATCTCGCGATAGAGTTCTTCGGCCTCGGCGAATGCGCCGTTCTGCTGAAGCGCGACGGCTTGTCGAAGCATGTGATCCAACTGTTGCGGCAGATTGGCAGCTTTGCTCATGCGGAGCACTTTGATGGAATGCGCGTAAAAATCGTGAGAGCTTTCGAGGCGTGCGTGTGATGCAAGCGGCGTCATTCACCTTGCATCTCGCGCGATCGTTCGCGTGGTGGGCTCGAAAGAGTGAAGCCGATTATCGCCGAAAACAACGCATTCCAACTGCCGCGCGTCACGCCGCGACGTGACGCGCGCAAAACACCTTACTGTGCGCCGGTCGGCAGATGCTTACGCTTGGCGAGCTCCTGCGCCATGGCGTAGTGCTCCTGAATGGTCGGCAGCGCTTTCTTCGCCACGTCCTTCAACTGCTCGTCGCGACCCGAAGCGATTTCCGCCTGGAACGCCGACAGCGCTTTCTGCTCGCCGGCGAGCGCGACCTGTTCGATATACGCCTTATCGAAATCCGCGCCGCGCAAGTTGTTGATGCTCGCGAGCACGGCTGCGTCGGGATCGTTCTTCGGCACGTCGACGCCGCGCGGGCTGGCTGCACGCAGAGCGTCGGTGATTTTCGCGTTGTCGTTCGAGACGCGCTCGGCGAAGGCCTTCACATCGCGATCGGTCGAGCGCGACGTCGCGATGCGTGCGGCATCGCGCTGAGTCGCAACCGCCTTGGTGCCATCAGCGATGAATGCCTGGTCGGCGGCATGCAGACGGGCGGCTTCCGCCGCGGCGGGTGCCGCCGGTGCGGTCTGGGCGCTCGCCGCGGTAGCGACGACGAGAAGGCTGGCCATGCAGGCGCTGGTGAGGGTGGCGAGAGGCAAGCGGATCATACGTTCTCCTTGAGGTGGAAGCAAAACGACGGCTATGCGTGTGCGCTTTGGGTATCACGCGGCTTTGCGCTGACCGCGCTCACACCTTGCAGTCAGCTTGCGAGCCGCTCACAGCGCCACGCATTTGTTGCAGTGCATTCTAGGAGGCGCTTTGCCCGCTATGTGATACGACGCTGTCGCTTCTGTAACCTTAGGTAACCTTCATATGAATGTCTTGCCGGACCTGTATTAGGGCTTCTGCCGTGGTGTTCGCCTTCGCGCTTTCGAATGCGCCAGCGTGTTATGCGGAGCATGTGAGTAAAACGATGCGGGATAGCTGAACTTTTCACGCACCGCGCCGATAACAGAAAGGAAGGACGCGCGCCAGGATCGAACTTAACGATTGCATGGCGCATCACACGCAGTGCAATCCTGGAGAGATTCGATGGCAGTAGATCATCGCGCGAACGATGAACGCAGCAACCTGACGAGTTCCAACAAATTCGAGTTGCTGTTGTACCGGCTGGGTTCCGTGCCTGGCGGCGATGCACATGAGCTTTACGGCATCAACGTATTCAAGGTCCGCGAAATCTCGACGATGCCCGCGGTCACGCCGATTGCCGGCTCGTCGCCATTCGTGATGGGCGCGGTGGACATTCGCGGCCAGATCATTCCCGTGATCGACCTACCCCGGCTGATGGGGTGCGAGCCGACACGCGGTCTGAACATATTGCTGGTGACGGAATTCGCGCGATCGACGCAGGCGTTTGCGGTGGAGGAAGTGGACGACATCGTGCGACTGGAGTGGAACCAGGTGTTGTCCGCCGAGGGTGCCGCCGGCGGCAACCTCGTGACCAGCATTGCGCGTATCGACGGCAATACGGGTGACTCGCGGCTTGCTCAGGTGATCGACGTGGAGCAGGTATTGCGCGATGTGTTTCCGTCGCAGCATCCGAGTGTCGATCCCACTTCCGTGGGGGATGCTTTGGGGATTCGGCCGGGTGCGAAGATTCTTGCTGCTGATGATTCAGGGTTTGCGCGCAAGCTGATTGAGCAGGCGTTGAGTGCGATTGGTGCGGATTACATTATGGTCAAGACGGGGGAAGAGGCCTGGCAGACCATGCAGACGGTTGCGCGTGAAGCGCAGGCTAATGGGACTCGGGTGAAGGATCGGATTGCACTGGTATTGACTGATCTTGAGATGCCGGAGATGGATGGGTTTATGCTCACTCGGCAGATCAAGGCTGATGATCGGATGCGGGATGTGCCTGTGATTATTCATTCTTCTCTTACTGGGGCGGCTAATGAGGCCCATGTGAAGAATGCTGGGGCGAATGGGTATGTGGCGAAGTTCGCTGCCGCGGAGTTGGCGGGGGCTATTCGGGAGGCATTAGGAGGGTAGGCTTTTTCGTTTTTCTGTTTTTGCTTTTTTTCTGTTTGGTCTGTTGTTGGGTGTGTTGTTTGGGTGAACCTGTCCGCATTTTTGTGTGCGAGGCGGTTAGCGGAGTTACCCGCGTGCGTTGGTGAAGCGCTCACCAAACAGGATAGCAAACTGGTTCATGGCGGATGACCAGTCAAATGCTGCACGTACAGACTTCGCCAGCACGT
>DASVNP010000113.1:0-5552 GCA_036383775.1 Paraburkholderia sp.
CGTACTGCTGGTGCCGGAAGGCCGCATTTCGGGCGCGGTCGCGCGCTTTTTCGGGTTGCCGGCATTCGCTGCCGGTTCGCACGCTGAGCGCGGCAGCCTCAGCGTTCACGCGCTCGCTTTCACCGAGCAACCGGGTTACGACACGCTGCTGTGGGCCAGCGACGTCAATTTCGTGCGCGGCGAAGATTCGTTCGTGCGCGCCCAATGGGCCGCCAAGCCCTTTGTCTGGCACATCTACCCCCAGGCCGACGACGCCCATCTGCCGAAGCTCGACGCCGCACTTGCCCATTACGCCCGCACCCTGCCCGCCGACGCGCGGGACGCCCTCGCGCGCTTCTGGCACGCATGGAACGGCGCGGGCCGGCCTGACTGGGCGGAATTCCAGCGCCACCGCGCGGCGCTGAAGCAGCGCGCGGCGGAATGGGCCGTCGAACTGGCTCAGGTAGGCGACCTCGCCGGAAATCTGGCCTTGTTCGCAAAAAGTCAGTTAAAATAAGCGGTTATCCAACGGCCGACGACGCAAGCGCGGCCTGATCGTGGCGAATGGTCTAGGTTTAGCAAGGTTTGGCGAACTCGTTTGACCAATTCACCTGGCAGACTCGTCTTGCAAATTCGTCTGGCAAATTCGCCCGGATAACGGGACCAGATTCAGGGGCTAGCCCCACGGGCCAGACCAATTCGCAAGGCAAACCCGGCAGGCCAATCCGCTTGCGCCGTAGCCGTTGAGCAAAAGTTGAAGCTACTAATTTCGTACAGGACAGTTTTATGAAGACCGCACAGGAACTCCGCACCGGCAACGTAGTAATGATCGGCGCAGACGCGATGGTCGTGCAAAAGGCCGAATACAACAAGTCGGGCCGTAACTCCGCCGTCGTGAAGATGAAGTTCAAGAACCTGCTGACCGGCGCAGGCATGGAAAACGTGTACAAGGCAGACGACAAGTTCGACGTCGTCGTGCTGGAGCGCAAGGAAGTCACGTACTCGTACTTCGCTGACCCGATGTACGTGTTCATGGACGCCGACTACAACCAGTTCGAAGTCGAAGGCGAAATGATGGGCGACGCCCTTCACTACCTCGAAGACGGCATGGCTTGCGAAGTCGTGTTCTACAACGAGAAAGCCATCTCGGTCGAACTGCCGACCACGCTGGTCCGTGAAATCATCTACACGGAACCGGCAGTCAAGGGCGATACGTCGTCGGGCAAGGTGTTGAAGAACGCCAAGCTGACCACCGGTTTCGAACTGCAAGTGCCGCTCTTCTGCAACATCGGCGACAAGATCGAAATCGACACGCGTACCCACGAGTACCGCAGCCGCGCCTAAGCGCCTGCAGCCTGATTCCCGCGGCGGAGCCAAGTCCCGCGCGGCGAAAAATAAATGGCAATAAAAAGCGCCCGCTTTGGGCGCTTTTTCTTTTTTGCGCCGCCGTGTATGGTTGTGGAAATCTTTACCGGCCTTTTCTCAAAAATGCCTGTCCGTTGCGCTTTCCGTCCTGCCTTGCGTTGAACAAACCATTGATAAGCTTAAGTAATTGGCTGTGGCACAGTCCATGCTTCTCTCCAATTCAGGTCAGTAAGGCTTGATTCCCTCAATTCCGGAGATGCGACATGAATCACGACATCGCTGAAGGCAAGTGGAAGCAAATGCTCGGCAGGGCCAAGACAGCATGGGGTGAATTGACGGACGACGAACTTACCAAGGCAGAAGGCCGGGTCGACAAACTGGCCGGGCTGATCCAGGAACGCTACGGTAAGACCCGCCAGCAGGCGGAACTTGAAGTACGGCGTTTCTTCGACAGCAATCGGGATTTCTGACCGGTCGAATGAAGAAAATACAGGTGCCCGTGCACGCGTCGCATCGCGTCAGGGCGGGCATCCACCGAAAAGCAAAGGACCAGAACTACGTGAGTCGAATCGCCCCAGATCCGCTTGCAGGCCGTGTTCACCGACCTGCGCCGCGCCCATGCCAATTGGGCTGCGGCTATCCCGCCGCCGCGGCAGAGGCTGCCCATGCGGCCCGGCATTCGACCGGCAGTACCGGCCAGCCATTGCGCCCGTGTCGCGCGCCAGAGTACCGGCGCGGCGTATCGGGTATTCCGTCCATCCAAAAAAAGCGCTCGCCATGCCACACGCCCTGATTGTTGAAGACGATCCCAATAGCTTGTCAGGCCTGTCCGCCATCCTCGCCGCCGACGGCTTCTCCGTCGACACCGCGACCACCATCGCCGAGGCCCGGGCAGCATTGACGCGCTTCATCCCCGATGTCGTGCTGGTCGACCTGAATCTGCCGGACGGCAGCGGGCTCGACGTGCTGCAGCACCTGCCCGCGCATCCGCCGGGCGGCGCCCTGCCCGTGATCGTGATGACCGGCAACGCCACGGTCGAGAGCGCGATCGAGGGTCTGCGGCACGGGATCTGGGACTATCTGCTCAAACCGGTCAATATCCCGCGTCTGCGCAGCCTGCTCGCCCGGATTCCGCGTCCGTACGAGCTGACCGAAGAAGTCCAGACGCTACGCGCGTCGCTGCGCCGGCTTGGTCGCTTCGGCTCGCTGCTCGGCCGCAGCGGTGCGATCCAGCATGTCTACGACACGATCGAACATATCGCGCCGACCGAAGCTGCCGTGCTGATTTCCGGCGAAGCCGGCACGGGCAAGCAGCTTGCCGCGCGCACGCTGCACGACATGAGCCGGCGCCGCAAAGGCCCGTTCATCACATTCGACTGCCGGACCGCGGCCAGCGTCGCGGCGCACCGCTCGCTCGACAGCGTGCTGTTCGGCCACGAACGCGGCGCGTTCAGCGGTGCCGAACAGCGCGAGCCAGGGCTGTTCGAGCAGGCCAGTGGCGGCACGCTGTTCATCGACGAAATCGCGGAACTGCCACGCGCCCAGCAGGAAGCGCTGCTGCGCGCACTCGATTCGCAGACCTTCATGCGAGTCGGCGGCACGAATCAGGTGGCGACCGACTTCCGGCTGATCGCCTCCACGCGCAAAAACCCGCGCGCGGCAGTCGCCGACGGCAGCTTGCTCGAAGATCTCGCGCTGCGTCTTGAAGCGGCCGCGATATCACTGCCGCCGTTGCGTGAGTGCGGCGACGATCCGACGCTGATCGCGCAAGCCGTCGTCGACGAATTGAATCACGAAGCGATCGCGCGCGGCACCTCGGAAACAGCCAAGCAGGTCGGACCGAACTTCCTGCGCGAGTGTCTCTCGTACGAGTGGCCGGGCAATGTGCGCGAGTTGCAGGATCGCGTGCGCCGCGCGTATCACGCGTCGGGCGACGTACTGGAATCGTTGCGTGCCGATGAAGCGGGCTCGGCAAACGGGCGCGATCTGAACGGCAGCCGCGTGCAGGTCACCGTCGGCACGCCTCTCGCGGATGTCGAGGAAATGCTGATTCGCGCAACACTCGATGCGGTCGGCGGCACGCGCCATCGCGCGGCGTCGCTGCTGGGGATCAGTCCGAAGACGCTGTACAACAAGCTGCAACGGATGCGCTTGAATTGACGGGATGAGGCCGGCTTTACGGCGGGCTTGGCTTGAATGGAAAACGGCGCCTGAAAGAGGCGCCGTTTTTTTGTTCGATGCAAACGCTTGAGTTGTCGATTCGCTGCCTATCGGTTGCTACTGGTTGCTACCGGTTGCCAGGGATTGCTCAAGCAAACGCACTGCGCAACAAAGTTTGCGCTTGCAGATACTGCGGCTCGGCGACCAGTTTGCTCCACTTGAGCGCCTTGCCGCGCGGCCGCATGCGCTTGAGCCGCTGCTGCGATTCCTTCGACGGCGTGAAACGCAGCGCGTCCAGCACCTTCTCCGCTTCGTCCGGCTGATTGCAGATCAGCACCATGTCGCAGCCAGCCTGCAGCGCGGCGGTTGCGCCTTCGGTCAGCGTCCCGCCCTGGCGCGCGGCTTCCATCGAAAGATCGTCGCTGAAGACCGCGCCTTCGAAACGCAATTTCTTGCGCAGGATGTCCTGCAGCCAGACACGCGAAAAGCCTGCCGGCTTCGAGTCGACCTGCGGATAAACCACATGGGCGGGCAGCACGGCCCCGAGTGACACGTCGAGCCAGTCGTACGGCGCCGCGTCCTCGCGCAGGATCTCGTCGAGCGAACGGTCGTCGATCGGCATCGCCACGTGGGAGTCCGCGTGAGCGAAGCCGTGTCCTGGAAAATGTTTGCCGCAATTGCTCATGCCGGCCAACGCAAGGCCGTGATTGAGGCTCTTCGCCAGCAAGGTCACAACGCGCGGATCGCGATGGAACGCGCGATCGCCGATCACTTGCGACTGTCCGTAATTCAGATCGAGTACCGGCGTAAAACTCATATCGATGCCGCACGCGCGCAACTCAGACGCGAGAATGTAGCCGACCGCCGTGGTCACCTTGGTGGCGTGCAGCACGTCGCTGTCCCACAGCGTGCCGAGCTTGCCCATGGCCGGCAGCACCGTGAAGCCGTCGGTGCGAAAGCGCTGCACGCGACCGCCCTCGTGGTCGACGGCAATCAGCAGATCGTCTCGAATCGCGCGGATCGAATCGGTCAGCGCAATCAATTGTGCGCGGCTCTCGTAATGCCGTGTGAACAGGATCACGCCGCCAGTCATCGGATGGGTAAGGCGGCGTTTGTCGTCGTCGTTCAGCGTTGTGCCGACCACGTCGAGCATTACCGGTCCGGGAGTGAGTTTCATCGAATTCCGCTAGAAAAAAGCTTGAGACAAAGAGAGACACGGCCGACGTGCGCCGCGTTCAGAATATTTTTATTCGTCGCTGGCGGGTGCGTGAGGAGCGTCCGGCACTCGCGCCACTTCCCCGGTTTCAGCAATCACAAACGACACCGCGTAATCGTGTTCGTCGCTGATCGTCACACGCGCCGTGATGCCGCGCGCCGTGAGCCATTCAGCCAGTTCGCCCGACGCAACCACCATCGGCTCGCCACTCGGCTTGTTGAGCGTTTGCAGCGCACGCCAGGTCATCGGCCAACGCATGCCGAGGCCGATCGCTTTCGAGAAGGCTTCTTTGGCCGAGAACCGCGTGGCGAGAAACGCGAGTCCACGCACAGCCGACCGCGCATTGCGCGCGTGATAAATGCGCAGTTCGTCCGGGCCGAGCACCTTCTCGGCGAAGCGGCCTTTGGTGCGCGTCATGACCGCGGCCACGCGGCTGACCTGAACGATATCCGTACCGATGCCGTAGATCGTCATATTCAGCGCCGAGGCGTTACGCGCTTGCGCCAAGACGAGCGGCAACCATGATCGCCTTCATCTCGCGCACCGCGTTTTCCCAGCCGGCGAAGATCGCATGCGCGACGATCGCGTGACCGATATTCAACTCGACGATGCCTTCGATCGCGGCGATCTGCTGCACGTTGGTGTAGTGCAGGCCATGACCCGCATTGACCTTGATGCCGAGCGTTGCGCCGAATTCGACGGCACGCACCACGCGTTCATATTCGCGCTGCTGTTCGGCGGGATCGTGCGCTTCGGCATAACGGCCCGTGTGCAGCTCGATGACCGGTGCGCCCGCTTCGTGCGCGGCGCGGATTTGCGTTTCGTCCGGATC
>DASVNP010000114.1:0-2955 GCA_036383775.1 Paraburkholderia sp.
ACCTTCGCGCGCCAGCTTCGGAATATCGACACCGGCCGCGCGCAGCGTCTCCACCTGGCTGATCGGCACGCCGACCATGCGCTCCATCACCAGCACGGTGGGCGTGCAGAACTCCCAGTACATCTCCGGCACCAGCAGCAGATCGAGCCCGGCGAAGTTACGCCGCAACTGGCTGCCGTTGGCCGCTTCGCGCATCAGATCGAGTTCGTCGTGCAGATACTTGTCGAATTCGGCGTCCACCTCGCGCGGCTTGAGGCGCTTGCCGTCGGCCCACAGCCGCTCAGCCCAGACGGCGATGTCGCGCAGCAAGGCCAGGTCGGAGTCGATCACCGGCAACATGTTCGGCCGCAGCACCTTCACGGCGACCGCCTTGCCCGCGTGCTGCCCGGCTTTCACCTTCGCAAAGTGAACCTGCGCAATCGAAGCGCTCGCCACCGGCACCCGCTCGAAATCGTCGAATAGCACGTCGACCGGTGCGCCGAGCGACTTCTCGACCAGCCCGATCGCTACCGCCGAATCGAACGGCGGCACCTGATCCTGCAGCTTGGCCAGTTCATTGGCGATATCGACCGGCAGCAGATCGCGCCGCGTGGACAGCACCTGGCCGAACTTGACGAAGATCGGCCCGAGGCTTTCGAGCGCGAGCCGCAAACGCACACCCGGAGGCGCGTCGAACTTGCGGCCGATGGTAGTGATACGTAGCAGCAGACGCACACGCCGGTCATTGACGCGGCTGAGCATCATCTCATCGAGACCGAAGCGGATGACCGTAAAGAAAATCTTGAGAAAGCGCAGAAAACGCATAGTTGTGCCCGATGACTAGCGCGTGCCGCGCGACGTGGCGGCGCCGCCCGGCGCATCTGCGCCGCGGGCTTCGACCTTCTGTTCAACACGCTCGATGCGCTTTTCCACGCGCGCCAAAGCGTCGCGGGCGCGGGCCAGTTCGACGTTGAAGTCTTCCAGCGCGGCACGGCGCACCAGTTGCGGGTTTTCGTCGAGCAGATACTCGGCGGCGGTGTCGAGCAGATTGCGCCCGGTACGCCGCGCATGTTCGCCGACCGTGCGCACGACCGACGCGACTCGCCATGCTGGACCGTCGCCGATCAGCTTCGCCAGATCTTCTTCGGGCTCCCAGCGCAGATGCTCGGCGAGCTTGGCGATCACCGTCGCAAACTCGGCGTCGCCTTCGATCTTCACGTGTTTCATCACGGCGGCCTGACCGCCTTGCATGAAGGCCGGCAATGCATTGGACGGCACTGAGATGGTCACATCGAATTGTTGCGCATCGGTTTCGTCGACCGCGCCGAGGTAGCCGTCGGGTTGCACCAGCAGCATCAGCACGACTGGCGGACAGGACAGTCTGGCGGTCTTGCCCGCGTAAGGAGCGAGGCGCTCTCGAGCCCACGATTCGCGGGCGAGCAGATGATTGACAGCAGCAGCGAAGGGCTTGGCGGCGAGGGTCATTGAAAGTGGCAAGAAAAAACCCGCGCAGGCGAGGTGCCCGCGCGGGTTCCTATTGTAACGTCCGTTCGCTTCGCGGCTTGCTATGACGAACGGCCAATGCTTTGTGCAGGGTCAGGGCAAGCAGCGCTGGCTCAGTGCTGTGCCACCTGCTGAATGCCGGCCAGCAACCAGCCTTCGCCGGGGCGATTCGCCTTCGTCAGGTTCCAGACCTCGACGAACGGCTCGGCCGCCGCACCCGCCGATTCGCGGATCAAGCCGGAGAAGCGCACGCTCGCGAAGTATTCGGTTGCACGTTCTTCAACGCCCAGCAACTCCGCGTTCAGTTGCACCACGTCGGTCTGATTGGACTCGGCACCGCGCGAGTTCAGATCGACCTTCACTTCCGCGAACATTTCCGGCGTGGTGAATTCGCGGATGTCTTCCGTGTTGCCGACGTCCCACGCGGCTTGCAGGCGCACAAAGTACACCTTCGCGTTGCGCAGGAACGCTTCCGAATCGAAGCCGGCCGGCACGGCCGGGGCAGCGTTGATGGACGGCGTGCTTAGCGGGTTGCCTTGCGGTTCGAGATACGAACCCGTGGGCGGAGCCGAGTAACGCGGCTCCTGCGTATAGCCGGTGCCGCCCGCATTCAACGACGGTGCGCCGCCCGCGTACGCCGGTTGCGACGTATCGCGCTTGCGGCCCATGAAGCGGCGGATCAACCAGATGCCGATCATTGCGATGACCGCGATCACGATGATATTGGCCATCGCGCCGGCGAACGCGCCGCCCAGACCGAAGTGCGACAACAGCGCGGCGATACCAAGACCGGCAGCAAGACCGGCGATCGGCCCAAGCCAGCGCGAGCGGTTAGGCGCTGCGGCGGGAGTCGGCGCGGGCGCCGGAGCCGGCTGCGCACGCTGCTGCATGGCCTGATTGCTTTGGGAAGGTTGCGACGGAGCGGACTGTTGCTGAACGGTGTTCGACTGACGGCCAATGCTACGGCCACCGCCCATGCGGCGGGCTTCCGCATCAAGCGAGGCGAGAGAGCCGGCCATGATCAGACCGACCACCGCGATCAGTCCGATTCTTCTCACCAACGACCGCTTAACCTTACGGGGAGATAACACACCTGAATCGGACATTTTCGTACTTTCCTTTAAAAATCGATGGGTTAGGAACCCTAGTATTTGGTCCCCACATGTAAAGCTACCACGCCAGCTGACAAATTGTAATATTTGACGCCGTCCAGGCCAGCTTGTTCCATCATTGTTTTTAAAGTTTCCTGGTCCGGATGCATCCGGATCGATTCCGCCAGGTAGCGGTAGCTCTCGGCGTCCTTCGCAAAACGGTCGCCGAGCCACGGCAACACCTTGAACGAATAGACGTCGTAGACCTTTTTAAGCGGATCCCACACCTTCGAGAACTCCAGCACCAGCAGACGGCCTGCCGGCTTCAACACCCGGCGCATCTCGGCCAGCGCGACATCTTTGTGCGTCATGTTGCGCAAGC
>DASVNP010000115.1:0-2841 GCA_036383775.1 Paraburkholderia sp.
GCGAGGGCCGATGCAAAACTCGCGCTCGTGGTCGTCTTGCCCACGCCACCCTTGCCCGAAGTCACCACAATGATTTTTGCCATTACCCTTACCTTGTGTTCGTCAAATTCGTCAATTATGTGCGGCCATATTTGCCGTGAAGCGCCGCGTGCCGTGTACGTTCAGGGCAGCGCGCGTTTCACGTCGATCAGGTGAGCCGCAACGGTTCGATCATCAGTTTTTCTTCTTCGAGCCAGATCTGTACCGGCTTGCCCAGCACGTCGGCCGGCAGCGGGTTCTCGGTCGTACGATAGATGCCCGCGATCGAGATGAGTTCCGGCTCGAGACACGTGCAGAAAATGCGCGCGTCGTGATTGCCCTGCACGCCGGCCAACGCCCGGCCGCGCAGCGGCGCGTAAATATGGATGTTGCCTTCCGCGATCACTTCCGCGCCGTAGCTCACCAGACCGAGCACGACCAGATCGCCCTTTGCGTAGATGCGCTGGCCCGAGCGCAACGGCTTGTCGACCACCATGGTTTGCGACGAGGTGGCGAGGCGCACGGGCTCGGCGGCCGGCGCAGGTTCGACCGCGGCGGCCGTGGCCGGTGTGCCGTCGCCTGCCGAAAACAGATCGGCCGGCGGCGTGGCCGTTGCTGCGGTGGCAGCCGGCGCTGTAGCGGCCGTATTGGCGGCTTCTTCGTCAGCGGATTTAGCGGACGCGCCGCGACGGTCGCGCGCTTCGAGCAAGGGCAGCGCGGATTCCGCCGCCCACGTCTGCTGCGCGTTGGCCACCACGCCGACCGGACGCATGCGCACGCTGTCGAGCAGTTGCGCGATGTCGGCGAGCGGCACGCGTTCGTTCTCGGCGAGCCGGCGCACGTCGATTGCGACGACGTCGTTAGCGAAAAATTCGGGGGTCGCCTCGAAGCGCCGGGTCAGTTCGGCACGCATCGCATCGAGGTCGGTTGTCTTGACCACAAACAGGAGCGTGTCGACAGAGCCGCTGCGGAGTTCGAAAAAGGGCGATTTCTTGGGCGACATAGCGTTCGGCAAAAATTTTGCGTATTTTACAGGCGTCCAGGCGGGGAGCGAGTTTTTTTGCCGACAGAACGCGCCACGGCGGCCTGAATACCCATGACATGGCCACGCCTCGGCCACTCAGGCCGCGTTCTGGCCGCTTGTTTGGCCATGAACGCTGTAGCGACGCGGATGGGATGTGAGCGGCAGGCTGACGCGCCGCTCGCGGGATCACTGCTGAAATACCTGCGACGTGGTCGGCACGTGCCGGACCAGCAGGCTCTCGGCCTGCTCGGGCGCACGTACGACGCGCCGATGCTCGCCAGTGGGACCGAAGCCGAGCGCCTCGTAAAAGCGCATTGCATTGCGGTTGGCGTCGGCAACCCATGCGTAGATTTCCATGGCGCCTTCGCCGGCGAGCCAGGCGCTGGCCGTGTCGACCAGCAACTCGCCGCCTCGCAGATGACGCACGGCCGGCGCCACCCACAGCTCGCAGACAAACGCGCGGCGCGCCGCGGTGTCGTCGAAATAAGCTTCGACCAGCCCTGCCGGATGGCCCTCGGTATAGAGAATGAACGTGGTGGCAATAAACGAAACAGCGTGTTCGGCAGCGGTGGCGTCGAACGTGGCGGCATCCGCAGACAACGCGTCTTCTAGCGTCTCGCCGAAGGCATAGGGTGCCTCCCGCAGCGACGCAGTACGGAGTTCGCGGAAAACAGCGCCCTGATCAGCGGCGATACGGCGAACGGTCAATGACGGACTCATGCAGACGAAAACCCCTTGAAACCCTAAGGCATAGCTTTAACCGAACCGGCGCGCGAGTCAAATCCTTATTTACCGGATTGAACTGCACGCGCGGCTCATGGTGCAGGCGCCGCGCACCCGCTGCGCAGCAATTCACGCGCCCACCGTCCTGATAGCCGGGTCGTGAGGCGCGCTGGCCACTGTATTCAAGGCGCTTCGTAATTGCCGGTGCCGTCCGGCCACGGCGTCAGCAGCTCGTAGCCCTCTTCGGTCACGGCGATCATGTGTTCCCATTGCGCGGACAGCGAACGGTCTTTGGTGACCACGGTCCAGCCGTCACGCTGAACCGCGGTGCCGGCGCGGCCCGCGTTGATCATCGGTTCGATCGTGAAGACCATGCCCGGCTTCAGACGCACGCCCTGCCCCGGCTGACCGTAGTGCAGCACTTGCGGGTCTTCGTGATAAACCTTGCCGATGCCGTGCCCACAATAGTCGCGCACGATCGAGAAACCGTCGCGCTGCGCGATCTTCTGGATCGCATAGCCGACGTCGCCGAGCGTGGCGCCAGGCTTGACCTCGCGGATGCCGGCCAGCATCGCCTCGTAGGTTGTGTCGATCAGTTGGCGCGCCACCGTGCTCGGCTGCCCGACGCAATACATGCGGCTGGTGTCGCCGAAAAAGCCATCTTTGATGATCGCGACGTCGATATTGATGATGTCGCCGTCTTTCAGGATTTCGCTGCGGTTGGGAATGCCGTGGCACACCACCTGGTTGACGGACGTGCAAACCGTCTTCGGAAAACCCAAATAGCCGACATTTGCCGGAATCGACTTTTGTGTATTGACAATGTAGTCATTGCACAGTGCGTCGAGCTCGTCGGTGGAGACACCGGCCTTGACGTGCTCGCCGATCATCGCCAGCACGTCGGCCGCGAGGCGGCCGGAAATGCGCAGCTTGGCAATGTCGTCAGGAGTCTTGTAGGTAATGGCCATGAATTCGGTGGGGCTGAAACAGATGTTGACGATCGGCCAATTGTACAGAGGATCGCGGGACGGCCCCCGCGATCGGCGCAGACGCTCGTGCATCACCTGGCCCGTCAA
>DASVNP010000116.1:0-41096 GCA_036383775.1 Paraburkholderia sp.
CGTGCTGCACCGGCAGATGCAGGTGGCTGACGAGCTTCGGCACCTTCGCGTAGGTGTCGATCAGGCGTTGCGTGAATTCTTTCGGATGCGACGTGGTGTAGCGAATCCGTTCGATGCCCGGAATATCCGCGACGTATTCGATCAGCGTCGCGAAGTCGGCAATCTCCGTCGAACCGAGCGTCAGCGCGCCGCGGAAGGCGTTCACGTTCTGGCCGAGCAGCGTGACTTCGCGCACACCCTGGTCGGCAAGGCCGGCGACTTCGGTCAGCACGTCGTCGAGCGGGCGCGACACTTCTTCGCCGCGCGTGTACGGCACGACGCAGTAGCTGCAGTACTTGCTGCAGCCTTCCATGATCGAGACGAAGGCGCTCGGACCGTCGACGCGCGCCGGCGGCAAGTGATCGAACTTTTCGATTTCCGGGAACGAGATGTCCACCTGCGCGCGGCCGCTGGCGCGGCGCTTGTCGATCATTTCCGGCAGACGGTGCAGCGTTTGCGGACCGAACACCAGGTCGACGTACGGCGCGCGCGAGACGATCGAGGCGCCTTCCTGGCTCGCCACGCAACCGCCCACGCCGATGATCAGATCCGGATTGGCTTCCTTCAGCTCGCGCACGCGGCCGAGGTCGGAGAACACTTTCTCCTGGGCTTTCTCGCGCACCGAACAGGTGTTGAACAGAATGACGTCCGCGTCTTCAGGCGTGTCGGTCTTGACTAGTCCTTCAGCCGCACCGAGTACGTCGACCATCTTGTCGGAGTCGTACTCGTTCATCTGGCAGCCAAAGGTCTTTACATAAACTTTCTTGGTCATCGAATTTCGCCGGTCGCAGTGGTTAACCTGGGGGCGTCGTTTAAAAGGTGAAGAGGTGCAACGTGCCGGCGGTGTGCGGGCGGGTGTGCATGCGAGCCGGCGGCTCAAAGCGTCGCCGGTTCGCATGCCGCCTTGCGGCCGCTGGGCGGTGCTTCAAGCCACGGGTTGGGCCGCCGGTGGGGCCGCTTGGCGCGGCCGGTTCCCGGGCTGATCCCTGGGCCGCTTCCGCGGCACGGTTGCAGCGTAGCTCAATATTATAGCGCTTCGCGCGACGCGGTTTCCGCGCCGGCCGTGCCTTCCGGGTACTCTGGCGGCAAGCCCAACAGGCGTTCCAGTTCGTCCGACACCTGCGCGAAGCGTTCGCTCAGGAAGTCCAGCAGCGCGCGCACGCGCGGCGCCATGAAGCGGTTGCGGTGATAGAGCGCGTGCAGCGGCGCGTCCGGGTAGCGCCATTGCGGCAGCAGGACTTTCAGGCCGTCGGCGCGCAGATCCGCTTCCACGTCCCACATCGACTTGATCACGATGCCGTAGCCACGCAGCGCCCATTCCCGGGCGAGCGCGCCGTCGTTGGTCTCGCGGGCGGTGTCGAGCGGCACGGTGTAGTGCTGCACTTCGTCGCCGCGCGTGAAGCGCCACTCGTGGACCGGCCCGGACGCCGTGCCCAGCACGATGCAATCGAAATTCGCCAGATCGTGTGGGTCCTTCGGCGTGCCCTTGCGCGCGATGTAATCCGGCGACGCGCAGAGCACGCGCCGGTTCGGCGCCAGCCGGCGGGCGACGAGCGAACTGTCCTGCGGCACGCCGAAGCGGATCGCCAGATCGATGTCTTCCTGCACCAGATTCGACAGCGAGTCCGACAGGGTCAGCGCGAACGTGACTTCCGGATACAGGTCGTTGAATTCGTCGAGCCAGTGCACCAGCAGATTGCGGCCGAAATCCGAGGTCGCCGACACCCGCACCTTGCCGCGCACCACGCCCTGGCCGGCTTGCAGCGCGGCTTCGGCGTCGTCGAGCGATTGCAGCGCCTGACGGCAACAGTTCAGGTAAAGGCGACCCTCGTCGGTGAGCCGCAACTGGCGGGTGGTGCGCTCGAACAGGCGCGTTTTCAGCGCTGCTTCGAGTTTGGCGAGGCGCGCGCTCGCGGCCGCTGGCGTCAAACCCATCTTGCGGCCCGCCGCCGACAGGCTGCCCTGCTGCGCCGCCTCGACAAACAGACGGATATCACCGAGGTTGTCCATCGTGATCTTTCAAATAATTTTTGAAAATTATTCAAATGCTACGCCAATTATCAAATTGATGACCAGCCTCGACAATACGCCATCGAAAATCCTGATGTTGCGCCGGCTGCCGCTGTCCGGCCGTGAACGGGGCGCATCAGGCGCAATCATTGAAACCGGAGTAAGAAATGCCTATTCCATTACTCGCGCTGGCGATTAGCGCTTTCGCGATCGGCACGACCGAATTCGTCATCATGGGCTTGCTGCCCGAGGTCGCGCGCGATCTGGCCGTGTCGATTCCGTCGGCGGGTCTGCTCGTGAGCGGCTACGCGCTCGGCGTCGCGGTCGGCGCGCCGCTGCTCGCGGTGCTGACCAGCAAGATGCCGCGCAAGCTGGCGTTGCAGTTGCTCATGGGCGTGTTCATCGTCGGCAATACTTTGTGCGCGCTCGCCTCGGACTATTCCGTGTTGATGATCGCGCGCGTGGTGACGTCGTTCGCGCATGGCTCGTTCTTCGGCATCGGCGCGGTGGTGGCGGCATCGCTCGTGCCGGCCGAGAAGCGCGCGAGCGCGATTGCGCTGATGTTCACCGGCCTCACGCTCGCGAACGTGCTCGGCGTGCCGTTCGGCACGTTCATCGGCCAGGAGTTCGGCTGGCGCGCGGCATTCTGGATCGTCAGTGCGTTCGGCGTGTTGTCGCTGGCGGGTATTACGGCGCTGGTGCCGAATCGTCACGATGCCGGGCCGGTCGGCCTTGGCCATGAAGTGCGCGTGCTGAAGGATCCGCAAGTCTGGACGGCACTCGCGATGACCGTGCTCGGCTTCGGCGGCGTGTTCGTCGTATTCACGTATATCGCGCCGATTCTCGAACAGGTGAGCGGTTTCTCGCCGCGCGGCGTCACGCTGATTCTGGTGCTGTTCGGCGTGGGCTTGACGATCGGCAATACGGTGGGCGGCAAGCTCGCGGACCGCGCGCTGATGCCTTCGCTGATGGGCATTCTGGCCGCGCTCGCGGTGGTGATGGCGATCTTCGCGCGCACCAGCCACTCGCAGGTGGCGGCGGCGGTGACGATCTTCGTGTGGGGCATCGCGGCGTTCGCGACCGTGCCGCCGCTGCAGATGCGCGTGGTCGAAAAGGCGGCAGCGGCGCCGAATCTGGCCAGCACGCTGAATATCGGCGCGTTCAATGTCGGCAATGCGGGCGGCGCGTGGCTCGGCGGTCTCGTGATCGGTCACGGTCATGCGCTCGATACCTTGCCGTGGGTCGCCGCCGCGGTCAGCGTGGTGGCGTTGCTGCTCACGTGGTTCGCCGCGCGTGCGGATGCGCCCGCGACGACGGTGGCGCAGCGTGCCTGAACTCGCGCCTTATGAAAAATGCGCACAAGCATTGCGAAAGACCTCCTCCGCAATACTGATAACAGTGTGAAGATAACTTCGTTGGGCGCGGCGGAGCGCGATGCTATCTTGCTTCCACTAACTGCTTGCCCGCCGACCGGCGGTGCTTCTGGAGGCAAACATGCATTCCCCGCTTGCGCTGGTTCGCGATCCCGCGGCCGACACCGATGCGTCGCCGCGTGCCGCCGAACCCTTCGATGCACTGGAGCATCTGGTCGGCGTGAATCTCGCGCGCCTGCGCGCCGAACGGCAACTGTCGCTCGATGCGTTGGCCCGCGCGTCCGGCGTGTCGCGCGCGATGCTCGCGCAGATCGAATCGGCGCGCAGCGTGCCGTCCATCAAGGTGCTGTGCAAAGTGGCGGCGGCGTTGAAGGTGTCGGTGGCGGCGTTTTTGCGGCGGCACGCGACCAACGGCTTCGAGCACTTGCCGGCCGAACGCTCGTCGCGTGTGGTCAGTTCGAACGGGCGTTATTCGGCCCGGCCGCTTTATCCCGACAGCGAGCCGACCGCCGCCGAGTTTCACGAACTGCGCATCGCGCCGTTGCACACTGAAGCCGGCACGCGCCGCGCGCCCGGCACCACGGTGAATCTGGTGGTCAGCGAAGGCACGCTGGAAGTCAGCGTGCACGATCAGCGTCAATTGCTGGCCACCGGCGACGCGATCGTGTTCGACGCAGATCAGCCGCATAGCCTGCGCAATCCCGGCGACACCGAAGCGCGCGCGTTTCGCGTCACGCTGAGGGCGGAGACGCCGCCGCGCTGGGATGTGCCCACGCATCACGAGGCGGCGCGCGAGGCCGCGCCGGTTTGATCGGATGGGCCCGCAATTACAGGCTCCATTTGCCCAGTAGGGGCTGCGCTGCAGGTTTTGCGCGACTCCTGTATGCTTTGCCAGCCGGTTGATCCGGCAATCAGTGCGTCTTCAGGGCGGGGTGAAATTCCCCACCGGCGGTATGCCGGCAACGCGAAAGCGTGAGCCGGTGAGCCCGCGAGCGCCCACGTAGTGCGGTCCGTGGAGTATTCAGGATCGCGGTGGGGTCAGCAGATCTGGTGAGAAGCCAGAGCCGACGGTCAGAGTCCGGATGGAAGAAGATGTGCAGATAGTCATGTTCGTCCCCATAGCGCCGCTTGTTAATCCAGGCGGTGCGCGAGCGCCGTTTTGCGCGGCGTTCGAGGGCGCGTCTTTGTCTGTTTGCAATGCCCTGAAACGTTTCTCGCCCAACTTTTGCGATGAGCGTTTCAACTATGTCCTTTGCTACCTTTCCTGCTCCGTCGGCGAATGTGGACTCCGCATTCCTCGATCTCCCGCTGCTCGACTCCGAACCCGTTCCGCCGCGTATCGCCGCCGCGTTGCAAGCCATGCGCGATGGCCGTGCCGTCGTCCTGCAGGACGATCACGACCGCGAGAACGAGGCCGATCTGATCGTCTCCGCCGAGCGTCTCTCCGTCGAAACCATGGCGCTGCTGATCCGTGAATGCAGCGGCATCGTGTGCCTGTGCTTGCCCGACGACAAGATCCGCGCGCTTGAACTGCCGCCCATGGCCGTCAACAATGAAAGCCGTCACGGCACCGCGTTCACGGTCTCGATCGAAGCACGCGATGGTGTAACCACCGGCGTGTCTGCGCTCGATCGCGTGACGACGATTCGCGCCGCGATTGCCGATACGGCCAAGCCTGCCGACATCGTGCGCCCTGGTCACGTGTTTCCGTTGCGTGCGCAGCCCGGTGGCGTGCTGGCACGTCGCGGGCATACCGAAGGCACCGTGGATCTGGCGATTCTCGCGGGTCTGAAGCCGGCCGGCGTGCTGTGCGAACTGATGAACGCGGACGGCACGATGACGCGCGGCGCGGATGTGGAGCGCTTCGCCGCGCAACACAATCTGCCGATGCTGACGATTGCCGAGTTGGTGGAGTTTCGTCAGGCGCTGGCACAGGCGCGCGAATGCGTGGCCGACGAGGTTTGATGTCGTTGCTGCGCGTGGCGCACGGTGGAAGTTTTATCCGTGTGCCGCGCCAGGCGGAAGAAAGGCCGGCTGCGAATGCAGCCGGTTTATTCGATTGCCGCCGTGTGGCAGCTAATTAACGGCTACGATTGAACGTCGCCGAACTCGCCGCGCACGCCGGCTTCGACCAGCGCGGGCAGTTCATCCATATGCTGCATGATGCGTGTCATGCCCATCTTGCGCAGCGCGTCCGCATAGCCGTCGGGAATGTGGCTCGCGCCGACGAAAGCGATCGTCTTCATACCCGCCGCACGCGCCGCGTTCAAACCGGCCACGCTGTCTTCCACCACGATGCAGCGCGACGGCTCCACGCCAAGCGTCTTCGCGGCGAACAGATAAACATCGGGGTAGGGCTTCGGCCGGGCGACCTGTTCGGCGCTGAAAATCCGCTCGCCGAAAATCTGCTGCAAACCCGCGCGCCGCACCGATGCGTTCACGCGCGTCATCCGGCTGTTGGACACGACTGCCGCGGGCAACGTGACGCGTTGCAGCGCTTCGCGCACGCCGTTGATCGGACTGAGCGACGACGCGAGCGCGATCTCCACGTTGTGTTCGATAGTGTCGAAAAAATTCTCGGGCAGCGTGATGTCGAACGACTTCTCGATGCTTTCCAGAAAGCGCGATGTCTGCTGGCCAAAGGCCGTTTTGACGATGGGTGCGAAGTCGAGGCCGGGGAAGGTGGTACTCAGCGTTTCGAACATTACTCGGTCAGCGATGATTTCGCTGTCGACGAGTACGCCGTCGCAGTCACAGATGAGGTGGTCGATCATGCCTGAAAACGGAAAGCGGAGCGCATGGGCGAGAGGGGTGCGTGCTCATGCGCGGTGATTGAAAGCAATATGATACGTGCTTTGGCGCCGCCTGAGCGGCGCCTGCGCTTTCCGTCGGCGCGTGATCTCGTATTGAGCACGCGCTCAGCGTGCCCCTCGGCGCGCGCCGCAACCGTGCGACGCGTCCCGAGCAAGCCACAAGATCAATGCGCGTGCAGGTACAGATACAGCGCGGTTGCCAGCGCGCCGCCCAGCAGCGGACCGCACACCGGAATCCACGAATAACGCCAGTCGCTGTCGCGCTTGCCCGGAATCGGCAGCAGCGCATGCATCAGACGCGGCGACAGATCGCGCGCGGGGCTCATCGCATAGCCGGTCGGGCCACCGAGCGAAATACCGATGCCGAGCACGAGCAGGCCGACCGGCAGTGCATCGAGCGCGCCCAGGCCCACTTGCGGCGAGGCCAGATACAACACGCCGAGGATCAGCACGAACGTCGCGATCATTTCGGTGAGCAGGTTATGCGGCACGCTGCGAATCGCGGGCGACGTGCAGAACACGCCGAGCTTCACGTCGGCATCACCCTCTTTCGCGAAGTGCTGACGGTACGCGATCCACACGAGCAGCGCGCCCGCCATCCCGCCGAGCATCTGCGCCGCGACGTAGCCTGGCACCTTGGCCCACGCGAACTTGCCCGCCAGTGCGAGGCTGACCGTTACGACAGGATTCAGGTGGGCGCCGCTGTACGAGGCCGTGACGTACACGGCGATGAACACGGCCATTGCCCAGCCCATCACGATCACGATCAGGTCCGCGCCTTTGCCTTTGGTGCGGGCTAGCAGCACGTTGGCGACCGCGCCGTTGCCGAGCAGCACCAGCAGCGCGGTGCCGATAAATTCCGCAATGTAAGGAGACATTGTTGGTTATCCGAAATATCGTTATTAGGGAAGCCGCTGGATAAGCAGCTTCGTTATGTCGAAAGATGTTGAGTGAAAACCAGAATCAGGGCGTATCCGCCCAGGCCTTCGCAGCGCGGATCGCGCGCTGCCATCCATCGAGGCATTCCTTGACGTCGGCGTGCGGCAGGGCGGGCGTGAAGCGGCGGTCGAGTTTCCACTGGCTTTGCAGTTCGTCCACGTCTTTCCAATATCCGACCGCGAGACCCGCCAGATAAGCCGCGCCCAGCGCGGTCGTTTCCGATACCTGCGGGCGCACGGCGTCGACGCCGAGAATGTCCGCCTGGAATTGCATCAGCAGATTGTTCGCGCAAGCACCGCCGTCCACGCGCAGTTCGCCGATGCGAATGCCGGAGTCGGCTTCCATTGCCTTCAGCACGTCGAGCGATTGATAGGCGATCGAATCGAGCGCGGCGCGCGCGATATGCGCCGAGGACGTGCCGCGTGTCACGCCGAACAGCGTGCCGCGAGCGCGCGCATTCCAGTGCGGCGCGCCGAGACCGGCGAAGGCGGGCACCAGATACACGCCGTCGGTGTGCGGCACGCTGCGCGCCAGCGTTTCGATTTCCGCGGCGTTCTTGATGATGCCAAGGCCGTCGCGCAGCCATTGCACCACGGCGCCGCCAATGAAGATGCTGCCTTCCAGCGCGTAGTTGATCTTGTCGCCGATCTGCCAGGCGATCGTGGTGACGAGGTTGTTCTTCGATTCGATAGGCTTGTCGCCGGTGTTCATCACGAGGAAGCAGCCCGTGCCGTAGGTGTTCTTCACCATGCCCGACTGCGTGCACATCTGGCCGAAGAGCGCGGCGTGCTGGTCGCCGGCGATGCCCGCGAGCGGAATCTTCGAAGCGAACACGGTGGTCTTGGTCGGCCCGTACACTTCCGACGACGCGCGGACTTCCGGCAGCATGTTGCGCGGAATATCGAGTGCTTCGAGCAGCTCGTCGTCCCACTTCAGCGTGTGGATGTTGAAGAGCATCGTGCGCGACGCGTTGGTGACGTCGGTGACGTGCAGGCCGCCCTTGGTGAAATTCCACACCAGCCAGCTATCCACCGTGCCGAAGGCGAGGCGGCCTTGCCTGGCCTTTTCGCGCGCGCCTTCCACGTTGTCGAGAATCCAGCGGATCTTGGTCGCCGAGAAGTAGGCGTCGATCGGCAGGCCGGTTTTCGCGCGGACTTTTTCTTCGAGGCCCTGTTCCTTGAGCTGGTCGCAGAAGTCGGCGGTGCGGCGGTCCTGCCAGACGATCGCGTTATAGATGGGGTGACCGGTTTCGCGATCCCACACGATGGTGGTTTCGCGTTGATTGGTGATGCCGATCGCGGCGATCGAGGTGCCGTTCATGCCGGCGCGCGTGACCGCTTCGGCGGCGACGCCGGCCTGGGTCGACCAGATTTCCTGCGGATCGTGTTCGACCCAGCCCGGACGCGGATAGATCTGCTGGAATTCTTTCTGAGCGGTCGACACGACGTTGCCGAGCCGGTCGAATAGCATCGCGCGCGAGCTGGTGGTGCCTTGGTCAAGCGCGAGGATGTATTGATCCTGCATTGTCTCTTCTCCATGCGTTTTATGAATCGCCGGACAGCTGGCCGGCGACGGGAACGGCTTGTTGTTTTAAGCAGGCGGCAACACGTTGCGATGCTGCGTGCGTGCCTGCCTGCTTGGTCCAGCCGAGGGGTGAATCGATCCGGGTTGTTCAGGTGCAGCGGATGCGCTGCGGAGCGGCTTCTGGTTTAGGCGCTCTGTCGCTCGGGTTCGTGGGCGAACCACGTGTCGATATCACGTGTGATCGTATCGAGCGTGCCGGGTTCGACGTGCAAGCCGAGTTTCGAACGCCGCCACAGCACGTCCTGCGCGCTGCGCGCCCATTCGGTATCGCGCAGATACCTCAGTTCAGCTTCGTAAAGACCGGGCGCGAAGGCGCGGCCGAGATCGGCCACCGAGCGCGCGTCGCCGATTACGTGTCTGACGCGCGTGCCGTAGGCACGCGCAAGACGGTGCGCCAGATCGGCCGGCAGCCAAGCATGGTGCTCCCTGAAATCGTTCAGGAAGCGCTCGAAATTGGCGTTCGGAATGTCGCCGCCGGGCAGCGGCGCGCCGGCCGTCCACGAGGCCCCGCTCTTATGCAGCGCCTGCGTGAGCTGGTCGACCGCTTCTTCCGCCAGTTTGCGGAACGTGGTGATCTTGCCGCCGAACACCGACAGCAGCGGCGCTTCGCCGGCAGGGGCATCGAGTTCGAGCGAATAGTCACGGGTAACCGCCGACGGATTGTCCGCCCCTTCTTCCTCGAGCAGCGGACGCACGCCCGAGTAGGTCCAGCGCACGTCGGCTGGCGAGATCTTTTGCTTGAAATAGCGATTGATCGAGTCGCACAGGGACTGCGTTTCGTCGGCGTTGATCGCCACTTGCGATGGGTCGCCGCGATATTCGAGATCGGTCGTGCCGATCAGCGTGTAGTCGTGTTCGTACGGAATCGCGAAGATGATCCGCTTGTCCGGATTCTGGAAAATGTACGCGTGGTCGTGCTCGAACAGGCGGCGCGTGACGATATGGCTGCCTTTCACGAGCCGCACGCTATGCGATGCGGCGCGGCCGAGCGCGCCCTGCAGCAGTTCACCGACCCACGGGCCCGCCGCGTTCGCGATCGAGCCGGCGCGCACGTCCAGCATCGTTCCGTCGGCGCGCTTGAGTTGCGCGCGCCATTCGCCACCGGCGCGCACGGCGCTCTGCAGCCTGGTGCGCGTGAGAATCGTCGCGCCGTGCTCCTGCGCGTCCAGCGCATTCAGCACGACGAGGCGCGCGTCGTTGACCCAGCCGTCCGAATAGACGAAACCGCGTTTGATCGAATCGACGAGCGGTGCGCCGGCCGGATGATTGCGCATCACGATGCCGCGCGAACCTGGCAGCAGTTCGCGTTTGGCCAGGTGGTCATACAGGAAGAGACCCGCGCGAATCAGCCAGGCCGGACGCAGATCGGGCATGTGCGGCATCACGAAGCGCAGCGGCCACATGATGTGCGGCGCTGCGCGCAGCAGTGTTTCGCGTTCCTGCAGGGCTTTGCGCACCAGACCGAACTCGCGGTATTCGAGGTAACGCAGGCCGCCGTGAATCAGCTTCGTGCTGGCCGAGGACGTATGCGACGCCAGATCGTCCTGTTCGCACAGCAGTACCGACAGGCCGCGGCCTGCCGCATCGCGAGCGATGCCTGCGCCGTTGATCCCGCCGCCGACGACGAGCAAATCGTATCTCGAGCCTTGCGTCACCTGCTGTGTCCTTTGCGTCGTAATCGGAAAGCCGTTTGGAAAATCTATCGAACTGATAGTGTTCGTTTGCGAACTTTAATGAACATATTCGAAAAAGTAAAGTTCGGTTTGCTTAGACGAACCTCTAACGGCTGTCCGACTAGTGGCGCAACGCGCGGCCACGGACGATACTCTTGGAAGCAGCCATTTCGAGGTGATTTCTCATGCGTGGATTTTTGACGATCGGCGCCGTTGCTCTTCTCGCGGGGTGCGTCAGTTCGCCGAGCCTGACCGGCACGAGGGGCGCGCCGTCGTTCGTGTCGCTGCAGCAAATGTGCGGTGCCCAGACGGTCGACTACGGCAACGACGCGCAGGGCGTCTACGCGGCCATGTTCGACGCCTACGTGGCGAACCGGCGCGGCAAGTTGTCGAAGGACGATTTCTGCGCGTTCCAGGCGTCAATTGCGCAGCGTTACGCGAGCCAAGGGGCGAGCACCGATCCGCAAGTACGGAATCAGTGGGTGACGTTCTTTACCGACCAGCGGGCCCGGGCGCTGAGCTGGCGTGCGGCTGTTGATCCGACGCTGCGCAACGGCTGAGCGCGGCGCTTGAAGCGTCGCGCCTTTTTGTCGGCGTCCGCTGAACCGATTGGCGCTTGACGAGCGCTAGCCGCTTTGTGGCTGCGCGCCGCGCCATAACATGCGGCGAATCTGCGCGAACACGGCTTCGCGCGTCGGCCCACGTGTGTCGGTGGATTGTTGCGCTTGTGGCAACGGCAGCTGATTGGCGAGCGCGAGCATCGTAAAGCCATGCAGACTCGCCCAGTACGCGTAGCCGATCAACTGCGGATCCCCCTCCAGAATGCCCGCGGCGACGAGCCGCTCGAAGTGCTCGCCGAGCATGCGCCATGCGCGCCGCGACGCGGCGGCGAGGTCCGGATAGACGCCTTCCTGCTGGGTCAGATCGAACATCAAACGGTAGGCGTGCGGCTCGTCGAGTGCGAACGCCACGTAGGCCTCGGCTACCGCTGAATGATCCGTTTCGGGCGCATGCTTCGCGGCGGACTCGAGGCGCGCCGCGAAACGGTTGAATGCCGCGGCGCGGACCATCGCGAGGATGTCGTCCTTGTCGCGGAAGTAGCGGTAGGGCGTCATCGCGCTGCAGCCCAGTTCTTTTGCCAGCTCGCGCATGGTCACGCCCTGCGCGCCGCGCGTGGCGAACGCGTGCTCGGCCACGCGCCGCATGGTTTCGCGGAACTGAAGGATGTCGTCGGGGGAAAGCGTTTTGGGCATGCGCGAAGGATGAAAGTCCGTCGCGTCAATTTACTGTGTAAATGATTTGGGCACAATCAAGCAGGACGCGAAGCGGCGTCCTGATGATCATGTGTAGAAAACGTGCTGGTGCGCGGCGGCGACGGCGCAACATAAAAGACGCGCGGCTCGTTTCGCCACCACTGCGCCGGACATTCACTAGCTCGTCCGGCGGCTCGCGGAAAAGAGATCAGGAAAAACGTTTAATGGCCCGCAATGCGTTGTCGCCGGTTTCAGTTACGCGCCATTGATCATTGCCTGACGCAAGTCGTTCGAGCTGCACCAGCTGGCGTTCCAGCAGAGCGTCGAGCTCTTCTCGTTCCATGTCGACTTGATTGGGGGCGTCCTTGACGAGTAGCAAAGTGGCGAATTCATGCGGACTCAGCATCGTTCTCTCCATGTCAAGCAGATGCGGACGGCCTTGTGGGCAACTGGCCCGAGGCCAGAGAAGTCCGCAGAGGATCAGGCGGGAGGTACGGCTCACACGACAGGTTCACGCAACCAGCGGTACGCGGATTGCCGAACGCACGCCGGGGAACTGGAGTGTAGTCAACCGCGCGTTAAACACCAAATCGGCCCCAGTAAATTTTTCCTTTGACAATTGGGCGCTTCAGCGGCGGTTTGCACCTGCGGTCAAATCCTTGATTTCACTCGAGGTTTTGCGTGCGCTGCAGCATGGCGGAGAACGCCTGGCGTCACTCGGCGACATACACCTGGCAGTTGGCGGCCATGAGCGTCTCGGTCATCTCAGGGGGCGGCGGGGCGTCGGTGAATAGCGCGTCGATCTGATCGAGATGGCCTTGGCGAACTAGCGCCGGACGGCCAAATTTGGAGTTGTCGGCGGCAAGAAAAACGGTGCGCGCGTGCTGGATGATGGCCTCTGCCACACGCACTTCCCGGGTGTCGAAATCGCGCAGCGTGCCGTCCGTTTCGATGCTCGACGTGCCGATGATCGCGAAGTCCACCTTGAACTGCCGGATGAAATCGATCGCCAGTTCGCCGACGATCCCCTTGTCCCACGGCCGCACGATGCCGCCCGTCACCAGCACCTCGCAATCCGGATAGCCGCTCATCATGCTGGCGACGTTCAGATTGTTGGTGATCACGCGCAGGCCGCGGTGGCGATTGAGCGCGCGCGCCACTTCTTCAGTGGTCGTGCCGAGGTTGATGAAGAGCGACGCCTGATCGGGGATGTGAGTGGCCACTAGCGCCGCAATGCGCCGCTTCTCTTCGTGGAACATGCGCTGGCGCGCCGTGTAGGAGACGTTCTCAGAACTGGTCGGCAGACTGGCGCCGCCGTGATAGCGGCGCAGCAGGTTCATGTCGGCGAGCCAGTTGACGTCGCGGCGGATCGTCTGCGGCGTCACGTCGAAGTGGGCCGCGAGATCGTCCACGGTCACGAAGCCGTCGCGTTGCACCCACTCCAGCAGTTCCTGTTGCCGGGCATTGAGAGTCAGGCGGGGGTCTCGGGTCATGTGTCTCGGATCGTGGGTTTCTTATCGGCGCTGCCGTAACCGGCGCGCGAGGGCGAGCCGGCAAACGGGTGATACCTGAAGGAGGTGAGCGTATTGTAAGACCATCGCGCGTCTTGTCTGCCAACTCGTGCCACCTGCCTCAGATGCAGGGCGGCCCGGTGCCGTCCCATTCAGCCTAATTACGCATTTATTTAGTTGATAAATGAATTTGTTTTTTGGGCCGGGTCGCGATGCAATCTTGGATTTCGCGCCGCGTGCGCGCTGCATTTGCGACTGATCGTGCGAGTTATCCGCGTCCGCCCCGTTTTCCCATGGTGTCCGGCGTTTTCCACAAGCCGGGCCGCGCTTTCGAGAGTGTTCGACATGACTGGCTTCAACTGGCAAAACCCTTATCCGACGCCGCGTCTGCCTGTATTCGCGCGCAACATCGTTTCGACCTCGCATCCGCTGGCCGCCCAAGCCGGGCTGCGCATGCTGTGGAAAGGCGGCAATGCCGTCGATGCGGCGATCGCCGCCGCCGCCGCCATCACGGTAGTCGAGCCGGTCTCGTGCGGACTTGGCGGCGACGCCTTCGCGCTGGTGTGGGACGGCAAGAAGCTGCATGGCCTGAACGCGTCAGGTGTGTCGCCGGCGGCGTGGAACGTCGACTACTTCAAGCGCAAGTACGGTGAGGAAAACGGTCTGGCGAAGCAGCCCAAGCGCGGCTGGGATGCGGTGACGGTGCCCGGCGTGATCGCCGGATGGGAGGCGTTGCATCAGAAATTCGGTTCACTGCCGTTCGCCGATCTGATGGAGCCGGCCATCGAGATCGCTGAGCGCGGTCACGCGGTGGCGAGCATCGTCGCCTACAAGTGGGCGGCGGCCGTGCCGGAATTGAAGGATCTGCCGGGCTTCGCGCAGACCTTCATGCCGCGCGGCCGCGCGCCGGAAGTCAGTGAACTGGTGCGCTTTCCCGGCCACGCCAAGACGCTGCGCAAGCTCGCGGAGCAAGGTCCACGCGCGTACTACGAAGGCGAGATCGCCGAGCGGATCGCCGCCTTTGCGCGTGAAGGCGGCGGCGCGCTGACCGCCGACGACCTACGCAACTACCGCGCCGACTGGGTCGAACCGATCGGCAAGGATTATCGCGGCTACACGGTGCATGAGATTCCGCCGAACGGGCAGGGCATTGCGGCGCTGATTGCGCTGGGCATCCTCGAAAAATTCGACGTGAAGTCGTTGGCGGTCGACAGCGTCGAGTCGCAGCACTTGCAGATCGAAGCGATGAAGCTGGCTTTCGCCGACGTCTATCGTTACGTCGCCGATCCGCGCTCCATGGAGGTCACGCCCGAGCAGATGCTCGACGACGCCTACCTGAGCTCGCGCGCAAAGCTGATCGATCCCAGGCGCGCCACGCAGTTCGACTTCGGCATGCCGAAGGCCGGCGGCACGATCTACATGTCGGTGGCGGACGAGCGCGGCATGATGGTCAGCTTCATCCAGTCGAACTACATGGGCTTCGGCTCGGGCATCGTGGTGCCGGACAGCGGCATCGCCATGCAGAACCGCGGCTGCGGCTTCTCGATGGACCCGAAGTCGCCGAACGTGGTGGAGGGCGGCAAGCGGCCGTTCCACACGATCATTCCGTCGTTCCTTACTCGCCAGGTCAACGGCCAGCAGGAAGCGGTGATGAGTTTCGGTGTGATGGGCGGCGACATGCAGCCGCAAGGCCATCTGCAATCCATCGTGCGGATGCTCGACTACGGTCAGCAGCCGCAGACCGCGTGCGACGCGCCGCGCTGGAAGGTCAATCGCGACTTCACGATCGACATCGAAGCCACGCTCGATGCGAACACCGCTAAAGCGCTGCAGGAGCGAGGCCACACGATCAAGTCGGTCGACGATCCGTACATGGACTTCGGCTCCGGCCAGTACATCTGGAAGCTCGACGGCGACGATCCGGAGCGGGGCTATGTCGCGGCCAGCGACAGCCGTCGCGATGGCCTGGCCGCCGGATTCTAGGGAACGGCCCGCAAGCGCCGCGCGGATCGACTACGCCGCGCGACGCGACATAACAAGCAAAAAGCAGACAAGGCAGGAGACATCATGCAGACCCCAGCGTCGCCGTCGCCGACAGCTTCCCCTCATGCGAGCTCCGCACCGCTTTCCAAAGCGATGGTGCGGCGAATCGTGTTTTCGTCGTCGATCGGCAACGCGCTCGAGTGGTTCGACTTTCTGGTCTACGGCTACTTCGCGACGATCATCGCAAAACAGTTTTTCCCAATGCACGACGAGTGGCTTTCGACGCTGCTCGCCATCGCCACTTTCGGCATTTCCTTTTTGATGCGGCCGCTCGGCGCAATCGTGCTGGGCATCTATGGCGATCGTCAGGGACGCAAGGCTGCGCTCACGCTCGCCATCGTGCTGATGATGGTCGGCACTTTCACGATGGCGGTGATGCCGCCGTATGCGTCGATCGGCATTGCCGCGCCGGTGTTGATCCTGCTTGCGCGGCTCGTGCAAGGCTTTGCGGTGGGCGGGGAATTCGGCAGCGCAACGGCGTTCATGGTCGAACACAGCGCGTCGAGCCGTGGCTATTACGCCAGCTGGCAGTTCGCGAGCCAGGGGCTCGCCGCGATCACCGCGGCCGCCTTCGGCTCGCTGCTGACCGCATGGATGCCTCCCGAGCAATTGAATAGCTGGGGTTGGCGCATTCCGTTCGTGTTCGGCTTGCTGGTTGGCCCGGTGGGCTATTACATCCGTTCGCATCTCGACGAGACGCCGGAGTTCCTCGCGATGCGCGAGGCTCGCGAGGCGGCCGGCACTCGCCCGGCCGCTGCTGCGCAGAAGGACGCGTCGTTCGCGAACCAGTGGGTCAATCTGCTGCTCGCCGTTGGCATCGTCGCGCAATCCACGGTCGGCGTGTACGTGCTGCAGCTTTACATGCCGATGTACGCGGTCAAGCAGCTGCACATGCCGGCTGCGGCATCGTTCGGCGTGGTGGTGCTCAACGGGGGTCTGCAGTTTCTGCTCTCGCCGGTGATGGGTGCGTTGTCCGATCGCATTGGCCGGATCCGCATCATGCTGACCACGTCGATCCTGATGGGCGTGCTGATCTATCCGATGTTCGCGTTGCTGCAGTCTCATCCGACCATCGGCTGGCTGCTTCTGCTGCAAGGCACCGCCGGCCTTTTCAAGGCAGCGTATTCCGGCCCGATGCCCGCGTTGATGTCGGAGATCTTTCCGACGCAGGTGCGCTCGACGGGTCTTTCAATCGGTTACAGCATCGGCGTGACGATCTTCGGCGGGTTTGCGCCGACGATTGTCGAAACCTTCATTCACTTGACCGGCGACAAACTTGCGCCAAGTTACTACGTGCTTATTGCCGCGGTGCTGTCAGGCTTGTCGCTTGTCGTGGTGGCCTGGCGCATGCGTCGCGTGCGTCTGATGCGCGGCGTGCAACCCGCTTAATTGCGAGGTTCGCGGCGTTGAGTATGAAGCGCCGCCAGCCTTGCCGAGCCCCATCTGCTGAGCGTCCGCGCAGCCCCAAGCCAGCCTTTCGAGCTGGCTTTTTTTTACCATGCGTCGTGCTTTTTTGTCCGATCGAATGTTTCGACTATCCCGGAATTGGAACTGCGGCGGACCGGCATGGTCTGTGCTGGGTAATCTGCAGAATTGTGAAACACCGGCTAAGATGCAAGATACAAGGGGTTAACTCTAATCAAGGCGCTGTATCTGACACGACGGACCGCACGGTGAGATGGTGCGGTTTCGGGCATGCTCCACGAGTCGATACAGCTTTTGGAGCAAGGCACGATGCACATTGAGCTGAACCATGTCATGCCCTGGCGGATCGAGGATATCGACCTCACCCGCATTAATCGGCAGAAGGCGGTCGCGAACGAAGACCTGCTGCTGCTGCTGTGTGCCTCGTCGTTTATTGAAAGCGGCACCGATCTTTACACCAGCAATCTGAGCAAGTTTTTTCACGGCGATCCCGAAGTCTCGGCCTGGCTCAACCAGGAGTGGGAGCCGGAAGAAATGCAGCACGGCCGCGCGCTCAAGACGTATATCGCCTACGTGTGGCCTGAGTTTGATTGGGACACGGCGTTTCGCAATTTTATGGAAGAGTATTCGCTGACCTGCTCGGTGGAAGATTTCGAAAAGACGCGCGCGCTCGAGATGGTCGCGCGTTGTGTGGTCGAAACCGGAACAGCGACGTTGTATCGTGCGATCGGCGAATGTTCGGATGACCCGGTGCTAAAGGAAATCACCGACAACATTCGCACCGACGAAGTTCGTCACTACAAGCACTTTTTCAAGTATTTCAAGAAGTACAACAAGATCGAAGGCAATGGCCGGCTGGCCGTGCTCGGCGCGTTGATGCGCCGCGTGCTGGAGATCAAGAACGAAGATTCGGAAATTGCCTTGCGCCATGTCTTCGCGATTCGTTATCCGGAGCGCGTGCGCGATTCGGCCTATAACCGCGAGCGCGCGGCGCGGATCAATAAGCTGGTGCGGCGTAATCTGTCGGCCGACATGTGCGTGAAGATGCTGCTCAAGCCGCTCGATCTGCCCGCCCGCATTCAACCGAGCGTGCATTACCCGCTCGCGAAAATCACGCAGCATGTGTTCTTCCGCTGATCGTCCGCGCGAAGGCCCGGCGATATATGGCCCGCATGTGCGGGCCATTTGTTTTTCGGCGCATGATGCAAGTTTGTTGTGCAGCTCAAACCCGACCGGATGGATATCATGAGCGATTCTCCCGCACCCGAACGTCCGCTCGAACAGGACGTGTTCGATGAATGGCCCGATGCCGTGCGCGCGTTGTTCGACGGCTTGTCGCTTGCGAGCAAGACGGGATTCACCGCGTCGTTGCTGACGGCCGATTCGAACGGCCATGTGCGTACGTCGCTGCTCAGCGTGGGTGAGTTGTACGCACCCGACTCGCGCACACTGTGCATCGCGTTGTGGCCGCAGGCGAGGGCGGCGCGCGTCATTGCGCAGAGCGGACGCGCGGCGCTCAGCTTTGTCTGCGCCGAGGCGTTCTATCAGGTGCAGCTGCAGATGACGCCGCTAGCGAGTGTTGCCGGCGATGACAGCGGGCTCGTCTATCTGATCGGTTCGATCGACACAGCTGAAGCGCAAAGCGTCCGCTATGCGCGTTTGACTGGCGGCATCACTTTCGAGCTGGCGGGGGAGGGGAAGGCGGTACTCGACCGGTGGGAGCGGCAGATCGAGCATCTGAAGCAAGCGGCCGTTGCCGCCGGCCGGTAGTTTCTCAACCAATGGGCAATCAACGAGAGCGGCCGGCGAGCCGGCCACTAACTCTCGAGACTTAACGGCCGCGTTGGCCGCTGCGTGTGGGTTGGCCACCGCGCGGCGCGTCGTTGCGCGGCTTCACGCTGCCACCCAGCAAGGCGCCCGGATTGCCGCCTTGCGGCTTGCGCGGCGCATGCTGCGCGGCGCTGCCTTCATGTGCGGCGGCACGCGGCCGGTCATCGTGACGCTGACCGTCACGACGCGACTGGCTGCCGTTGCCGCCCGCGCCGTTGCCACCTGACTTTGCGCCCTGCGGCTTCGGCTGCTGCTGCCCATTCGACGGGCGTTGCCCCGAACGTTGCGCCGGCTTCGCAGAAGCCCCGTCGCCACGTTTCGGCGCGCCTTGACCCTGACGCGGCGAACGTCCGCCGCCACCGCCGCCCTGGCCGCGACGCAGAATCGGCTCCGGCTTCGCGGTCGGATCCGGCTCGAAACCGGCGATCACTTCCTGCGGCACCGGACGCTTGATCAGCTTCTCGATGTCCTTCAGCAATTGCAGTTCGTCGACGCACACCAGCGAGACCGCTTCGCCCGTCGCGCCTGCACGGCCCGTGCGGCCGATGCGGTGCACGTAGTCTTCCGGCACATTCGGCAGATCGAAGTTGACCACATGCGGCAGTTGATCGATGTCGATGCCGCGCGCGGCGATGTCGGTCGCGACCAGCACCTGCAGCGTGCCGTCCTTGAACTCGGCGAGCGCGCGCGTACGGGCCGACTGGCTCTTGTTGCCGTGAATGGCGAGCGCGCTGATGCCGTCTTTGGTCAACTGCTCGGCAAGGCGGTTCGCGCCGTGCTTGGTGCGCGTGAACACCAGCACCTGGAACCAGTTGTGCTGCTTGATCAGATGCGTGAGCAGCTCGCGCTTCTTGTCGCGATCCACCGGGTGAATCTTCTGCGCGACCGTCTCCGCCGTCGTATTGCGGCGCGCGACTTCGATCAATGCCGGCGAGTCGAGCAGATTGTCGGCGAGGGTCTTGATCTCGTCGGAGAACGTGGCCGAGAACAGCAGGTTCTGCCGTTTCGGCGGCAGCTTGGCGAGCACGCGCTTGATGTCGTGGATGAAGCCCATGTCGAGCATGCGGTCGGCTTCGTCGAGCACGAGAATCTCGAGATGCGACAGGTCGATGGTCTTCTGCTGCATGTGGTCGAGCAAACGGCCCGGCGTTGCGACGACGATGTCCACGCCGCTCTTGAGCGCGCCGATCTGCGGATTGATGCCGACGCCGCCGAACATCACGGTCGACTTCAGCTTCAGATATTTGCCATACGCGCGCACGCTTTCTTCAACCTGTGCGGCCAGTTCGCGCGTGGGCGTGAGGATCAGTGCGCGCACGGCGCGCTTGCCCGAGCCCGTCGCAACGGCGGGCATGGCGTGCAGACGTTGCAGGATCGGCAACGTGAAGCCGGCGGTCTTGCCGGTACCGGTTTGCGCGCCGGCCAGCAGGTCGCCGCCGTTGAGCACGGCGGGAATTGCCTGGGTCTGGATCGGAGTCGGGGTGGTGTAGCCGAGTTCGTTGACAGCGCGGACCAGCGGTTCGGACAAGCCGAGGGAATCAAAAGACATAAAAGCTCTTTGCAATGCAGTTTCGCGAACGGCACCAATGGACACAAACGTGGCATGAACACGCCCGTTCTGGCGTGGTCGAGGCCCGAAGCCCGGTTCCGTTCGCTGAGAAATCGGCGGCACGCTCAGACGCGTGCCGAATGCTTCAACGCGCTATGCAGACACGTTGACTGGCCTTAAGTTGCATTTCGCCGCCGTGGAATGTCACGCGACGTAGCGCGCGACACTGACGAATTGACACAGACTGCCCGCCAGTACGAACAGGTGCCAGATACCATGTCCGTGCCGGATGCGCTCGTCGTTGATGAAGAAGTAGATGCCGGCGCTGTAGATGACGCCACCGGCCACGAGCCAGGCGGTACCCGCTGCCGGTAAGGCTTCAACCAGCGGGCGGACGGCAACGAGCGCGAGCCATCCCATCAAAACATACAGCACCATCGAAACGCTGCGGGTGCGTCGCCCGAGCGTCAGCTCCTGCACGATGCCAAGGGCGGCAAGCCCCCAGCTTACGCCAAATAGCGACCAGCCCCACGGTCCGCGCAACGTGACAAGCGTAAACGGAGTATAGCTGCCGGCGATCAGCAGGTAGATCGCGGAATGGTCGCACTTTTGTAAAACCGCTTTCACGCGCGGATTGCGCACGCTGTGGTAAAGCGTCGAGATAGCATACAGCACGATCAGCATCGCACCGTACACGCTGAAGCTGACCACCTTGTACGCGTCGCGTTCTATCGCGCCCATCGTCACGAGCGTTGCAAGACCCGCCACCGACAGCACGGCGCCGACGAGGTGGGTAATGCTGTTGAAACGCTCCCCGACTTGCACGACTTTTTCCTCCCGCGCGGCAACATGTAAGCAAACGAGCCGACATGATACCGGTCCTGCAAAAACGAAGGGCGCGGCCGCGATGTCGCAGGCCGCGCCCCAGGTGCAACGAACGCTGCTTAGTCGAGCGGCGCCGAACGCAGATCGGACACTTGCTGCGGCGACACCGCCGTGCCGTGGTTGCCCCACGACATACGGATGTACGTCACAACGGCCGCCACTTCCGTGTTCGACAGTGCTTGCGCGAACGGCGGCATGCCGTACGGATGCGGATTGGCATCCGTGCTCGGCGGGTAACCGCCGTTCAGCACCATACGGATCGGATTGACTGCCGACGGCATCTGGATCGACTGGTTATTCGCGAGCGGCGGGAACGACGGCGGCATGCCGAGGCCATTTTCCGCGTGGCACTTCGCGCAGTTGTCAGCGTAGATCTTCTGACCTTGCTTCAACAGTTCGCCACCGAACTTTTCCGACGTCTCGAGCTGCAGCGACTCAGGCGCCTCGCTCTTTTGCGGAATCGTCTTCAGGTACGTGGCCATCGCGTTGATGTCCGCGTCCGACATGTACTGCAGGCTGTTGTGCACCACTTCAGCCATCGGACCGAACACCGCGCCGCGGTTCGACACGCCGGTCTTCAGCAGATCGGCGATGTCTTTGGTTTCCCAGTCGCCGAGGCCGGCTTCCTTGTTCGACGTCAGCGACGGCGCATACCAGTTCTGCAGCGGGATCAGGCCGCCGGCGAACGCCGCCGAGTTGACCGGACCGCCCATCGCGTTGATCGACGTGTGGCACATGCCGCAGTGGCCGAGGCCTTCGATCAGGTAAGCGCCGCGGTTCCATTCGACCGACTTGGTCGGATCCGGCTTGTACTCGCCTTCACGGAAGAACAGCGTACGCCAGCCGATCAGCATGTTGCGCTGATTGAACGGGAATTTCAGTTCGTGCGGACGGCTCGGCGCGTTGACCGGCGTGACCGAGCGCAGATACGCGTAGATCGCGTCCGAGTCGGCGCGCGTGACCTTCGTGTAGCTGGTGAACGGGAAACCCGGATACAGCAGGCTGCCGTCTTTCGAACGGCCGGTGTGCATGGCGCGATAGAAGTCGTCCTGCGTCCACTTGCCGATGCCGTACTGGTCGTCTGGCGTGATGTTCGGCGTGAACATCGTGCCGAACGGCGTGAGCATGGGCAGGCCGCCGGCGAATTGCTTGCCGCCGCGCACTGTGTGGCAGGCGATACAGTCGCCGGCGCGGGCGAGGTACTCGCCCTTCTTGATCAGCTCGGCCTGGTCGGCGGGCGTTGCCGCCATGGCCGTGCCGTTATGCAGGTTGTCGCCACCCGTCCACAGGACGGGAACGAGAGCGGCAGCTGCAACGATGACGACTGCCGAGAGGGCGAACAAAGACTTGCGTTTCATTTGAGTGTCTCTCCCGGTGCCTTATTGCGGTTCGCTGCCGCAGGCAAGCGGAGTCTTCAACGAGCGGGCCGGAGCCGGCACGGGGTTTTGTGGAGCCTGTTGCGTGGCAAGCCATGCGGCAACGGCGTTCACGTCTTCGTCGCTCAGACGCGTGGCGATGGTGTGCATGCAATCAGGCGCGATGGCATGACGCGAGCCCGAACGCCATGCGCCGAGCTGCGCGCTCATGTAGTCGGCGTGCAGGCCGACCAGACCCGGGATAGCGGGCTGCATACCGGTCAAACTCTTGCCGTGGCATGCCGCGCAAGCCGGGATCTGCTTCGTGGCGTCGCCGTTCAGCACGATCTGCTGGCCGCGCGCGAGCGTGGCCGCCGATACGGTGGCCTTGGCCGGCTGCGGATACGGCGGACGCTGCTGCGAGAAGTACGTCGCGATCTGATGAAGGTAGTCGTCCGAGAGGTACGTGACGAGGTAGTTCATGGGCGGGTACTTGCGGCGCCCTTCGCGGAAATTCTGCAGCTGGTTGTACAGGTAGTCGGCCGGCTTGCCCGCGAGACGCGGGAAGTAGTCGTTGTCAGTACCCTGACCATGCGTGCCGTGGCAGGCCGTGCAGCCTTGCACGCGCGCTTCCATCGTGTCGGGGGCCTTCGGTTGAGTCTGCGCTTTCGCAGCGCTATAGACGCCCGCGGAGCCGATCAGCAGAAGGGCAAGCAACGGGCGGAAAATGCGTCTTGAAGACACGCGTAACTCCATCAATATCGGGGACCTGACCGAACTTCGAGCGGCTCGGTGTGAAGGGTAGCCGGCGCTGCGGCGACGCAGCATTCTATCATCGAAGGGTAATGGTGACTATTTGCCACATTAGAGAAGGCTCGGGCTGTCACCACTATGCGACACTTTGCCGCGCGCTGCAGTTTCGGTGTCCCTTTTTTGCAATCTCAATTTTGTCTGCGCAATCAAGGCCGCGGGCCTCGGACCCGGGCGATCTATCGCAAAAGCTCATTGAACCGACGCCCGCGTGAACCATCGAAGCGTACACTTCCGGGCGCGCCGGCTTCTGTCCGGCATGGACCTGCACGGGTCCGGCGCTCACCGTTTTCCTGATCATCCGCTATCGGCCTTACATGAAGCTAATCAACTTTCCCCGACCGGTCTTGCGCGCGCTGGCCGTGAAGTCCACCGCGGTAGCCACGGACGGCCACCGTACCCAAGGCAACTTCGCGTCTGTCGTCAAATGAGCGTCGACGGACTCTGGATCGGGCAGGTCGCCATGGCCGCGCTCATGAATGTCGCGTTTGCGTTCGCCGTGGGTTCGGCATTGCTCGGCGCGTGGCTCGCGAAGGACGCGCAGGCGAAAATCTCGCCCGCGCGTCCCGCCTGGTTGCGCGCGCAACGGTCGATGCTGACGGCCACCGTCGTGCTGGTGCTCGCGGATCTCGGCTGGCTGCTGTATCAGGCGGCGTCGATGAGCGGCGTCACGCTGCCGGCCGCGATCGGCGTCGTGCCGACCGTGCTGACGCAAACGCATGTCGGTTATGGTTGGAGCCTCGCATTTGCCGGCGCGCTGGTGCTGCTCGGCACGGCCATGTCCAGCAGCCATACCGGCATGCTGCGCAATGCGCTGCTGTGGCTCTCCGTGATCGCGGTGGCCGCGGGCAAGGCATCGCTCGGGCACGCCGCCGACGCCGGTCCCGCCTCGGCGGCGATCGCCATGCAAACGCTGCATGTGCTCGTCACCAGCGTGTGGGGCGGGCTGGCGATGACGGCCGGGCTCACGGTTCTGCCCGCGCTGAGCACCTCGACCGCACGCGGCATGCTGATTCGCACGGCGACCCAGGTGTCGAATGTCTCGGTTGTCGCGGTCGCGCTGGTGTTGTTGTCCGGCATCTTCAATGCCGTGCGCGGTTCGGGCGGCTCGTTCGAGGCGATCGAGCTGAGCACGTGGGGGCACGTGCTGACGCTTAAGCTTGCGCTGGTCGCTATGGCGCTCGTTCTCGGAGGCCTCAATCGTTTCTCGGCGCTGCCGCGCCTGCGTCGCACGGCATCGACGATGGACGCCCACACGTTCGTCAACGTGCTGTATCTGGAAGCGCTGGCGATGCTGGGCGTGTTCGTCGCGGCAGCCGTGCTGTCGCATAGCGTGCCGGGGTTCGCCGCGCTCGGTTGAGGCGGCGGGGCTAAGGCCCGTGCCGCATAAAAAAGCGCCGCACGGCAATCTCGTGCGGCGCAATACACACGGTCGCCTGGCGATGGCCAGCAAGCCGTTACTGCTCCTTATGCGGCGAGCGTGCGGCTCGCCCGTTCCAGTGTCTCCTCCGGAAACATCTCCTGCTGAAGCTCGCCCGCGTCGCTGAACCACTGGCAGATCATCCAGTTGCCCGGTGCGAACAGTACCGGCCCGGCCCAGGTGGCGGTCATCGTGCGTCCGCCGGACTTGAGTTTGAGGACTTCGCCGGTGCGAAACATCGGTTTCGCTTGACCGGTGAGCCGCTTGATCAGTTGCATGATGGGTCTCCGCTTACTCGAGGCCGAGCCGGTGTCCGAGGATCGGCGCGCAGAAGAGTGCGATGGCGCATCCCGCGGCTTTGCCTTCGAGTTCCGCGCCCGCGGCACGTGAGCCATACAAAGTGGTCAACAGGTCGAAGAGTTGCGGCAGGCAATACACGACCGCGGCACCGATGAAACATTTCTCGACGACCGAAATGCGCCAGCCGCGCTCGTAGGCGAGCATCGCGCCGAAGATGCGCAGCACGCCGAACAGGACCAGTGCGCCGACGGCGGCTTGCTCGCGCAGCAGATAGTCTGGAAGGAATTCGCCCATGATGTGCCCCGTTGGATGTGTTGTTTTGCATGCATTCGAGCAAGGAGCGCGCCAGGCGTCTGTCCGATACCGAACGAACTGTTTGAAAGCAGGCTGGTTAAGGCTTTGCGGGGAGTGATGCGGGGCCGGGAAGGGGCCGGAAAACGCCTGTTTGAGCCGAATCGGTCCGGAGTGTTACGTTACTGCAACGTGCCGCGCGTGACGTCACCGTAACGGCGGGCGGGGTGCGGCGGGCGGCTTGAAACCGCGAACGCGCGAATGGAAACGCCGCCCTCGGGCGGCGTTCGTTCTGGCGACTAGCTCTTATCCATCACCACTCGGCGACGCTGCCGTCCTCATGGCGCCAAACCGGATTGCGCCAGCGATGGCCGACCTTCGCCATCTCGCGCACTTTCTCCTCGTTGACCTCGATGCCGAGACCCGGACCCTGCGGAATCGACACGAAACCGTCTTCGTATTTGAAGACTTCCGGGTTCTTGATGTAGTCGAGCAGGTCGTTGCCCTGGTTGTAATGGATGCCGAGGCTCTGTTCCTGAATGAACGCGTTGTAGCTCACGGCGTCGATCTGCAGGCAGGTCGCCAGCGCGATAGGGCCAAGCGGGCAATGCAGCGCGAGCGCGACGTCGTAGGCCTCGGCCATCGACGCGATCTTGCGGCACTCGGTAATGCCACCCGCGTGCGACGCGTCCGGCTGAATGATGTCGACGTAGCCGCCCGACAGGATGTGCTTGAAGTCCCAGCGCGAATACAGGCGCTCGCCCAACGCGATCGGCGTGTTGGTCTGGTTAACGATGTCGCGCAGCGCTTCGGCGTTTTCCGACAGCACGGGCTCTTCGATGAAGAGCAGCTTGTACGGATCGAGTTCTTTCGCCAGCACCTTGGCCATCGGCTTGTGCACGCGGCCGTGGAAGTCCACGCCGATGCCGATGTTCGGCCCGACCGCCTCGCGCACCGCCGCGACGTTGTTGATCACGCCTTGCACCTTGTCGAAGGTGTCGATGATCTGCAACTCTTCCGAGCCGTTCATTTTCACGGCCTTGAACCCGCGTTCGACTACGGCGCGTGCGTTGTTGGCGACGTCGCTCGGACGGTCGCCGCCGATCCACGAATACACCTTGATCTTGTCGCGCACCTGGCCGCCGAGCAGCGCATGCACCGGCACGCCGTGATGCTTGCCCTTGATGTCCCACAACGCCTGGTCGACGCCGGCGATTGCACTCATCGTAATCGGGCCGCCGCGGTAGAAGCCCGCGCGGTACATGACCTGCCAGTGGTCTTCGATCAGGAGCGGGTCTTTGCCGATCAGATAGTCGGACAGCTCTTCCACCGCCGCTGCCACCGTATGCGCGCGGCCTTCGACGACCGGCTCGCCCCAGCCGACAATGCCTTCGTCGGTTTCGATCTTCAGGAAGCACCAGCGCGGCGGAACGATGAAGGTTTCGAGCTTGGTGATTTTCATGGTGTGCGTCTCCTAACGGCGTTCGCGCCTGCGAGATATTTCGAGGATTCCCATGCTACAACAAAAGCGCGTTTAAGTACTATTAATAGTATTATTTGCCACATAGTGGCGAGACGCCGGGTCGGCGCGAGGAGGGTTCGGAGCAGTGGGTATCAAGGTAGAGATGCCGGATAATCGCGCTCGTTCCGGCTTAGGTTCCGATAACAATTACGCCGCAAGGCCGCTGGGAGAAAGCTATTCAGCACGATCTGCATGGGCGCGTGGCCCATTTGCTGGCGACCGCGATACTGCGCGGCGACTACATGCCCGATTCGATCCTGCCGCGTGAAGCGGAGCTGATGGAGACATTTGGCGTGAGCCGCACGGTGTTGCGCGAGGCGCTGCGCACGCTGACTTCAAAAGGGCTGATCGAATCGCGGCCGCGCGTGGGCACGCGCGTGCGGCCGAAGCACGCGTGGAATCTGCTCGATGCCGATGTGCTCGACTGGTACTCGCGCGTTGCCGAGCCGATGGCGTTCGCGCTCAAGCTGCAGGAAATGCGAGAGATGATCGAGCCGTATGCCGCCGGTCTGGCGGCGGCCTCGCATACGAACGACACTTTTCCCGCACTCGCGGCGTCGCATGCGGCGATGGTGGCGGCGCGTAATGTCGATGAATGGGTGCGCGCCGATCTGCAGTTTCATCTGAGCGTGCTGGCTGCATGCAGCAATGAATTGCTGGTGCCGCTCGGCTCATTGATCGAGCGCACGCTCGAAGGTCAATTGCGGCTGAATGCGAAACGCGCGGATGTGTTCAATGCGTCGCTGGCCGAGCATACCGCGGTGTTCGACGCCATTCGCGAGCGCGATGCCGCCACGGCGCGCGCGGCGATGGCAGGGTTGTTGGGCGTGACGCGTAAGCGCATCGAGGGCTGATTAATCCATCGCCGCATGGGCCGCCGACGCATCCGGCGCGTTGCGTGCAGGACGGATCAGCACCAGAAGCGGGATGACCAGCAGCGTCGCCGCGAACATCAGCTTGAAGTCGTTCAGATACGCGATCATCGACGCCTGCTGCGTGATCGACGCGTTCAGCGCCGCCATGTCGTAGTTCGAACCGCTGTTCAGCATCGGTTGGATGGCGGGATTGAAGCGTGTGATATTCGCTGCGAGGTCCGCGTGAGAGACTTGGGTGTTGCGCGTCATCAGCGTTTGCACGATCGAAATGCCGATACTGCTGCCGATATTGCGCATCAGGCTGAACGTCGCGGTGCCGTCCGCGCGCAGTTCCGGCGTGAGCGTCGAGAAGGTCAGCGCGCTCAGCGGCACGAACACGAGACCGAGTCCGAAGCCCTGAATCACGCCGGGCCAGACGATATCCGACGCCGATAGCACGATGGTGTATTGCATCATCTGCCATAGCGCGAACGCCGAAATCAGGAAGCCGGTGAGCAGCAGAAGCCGCGCGTCGAACCGTTTGAGCAGGCGTCCGGCGAACAGCATGGCGACCATCGTGCCCGCGCCGCTCGGCGCGGTGACGAGACCCGTGGTCGCGACCGGATAGTTCATCAGGTTTTGCAGCATGGGCGGCAGCAGGGCGCGTGTCGCGTACATCACCGCGCCGATCACGAAGATAAAGAATGTGCCCGTGGCGAAGTTCGGGTCCTTCAGCAACTCATACTTGAAGAAAGATTTCTTGCCGACCGTTGCCGTATGCACGATGAAGAACGCGAAACTGATTGCCGCGATCAACGCTTCGATGACGATCTCGTTCGAGCCGAACCAGTCGAGCTGCTCGCCGCGATCGAGCATGGCCTGGAATGCGCCGATGGCGAGCCCGAGCGTGGCGAAGCCGAAGGCGTCGAAGGTCACATCGTGTTTCGGCTCACGCGAGGGCAGGAAGGTTGCCACGCCGAAGAGGGCGAACGCGCCGATCGGCACGTTGATGAAGAACACCCAACGCCAGTTGTAGCTGTCGGTGAGCCAGCCGCCGAGCGTTGGCCCAAGAATCGGTCCGACCATCACGCCCATGCCCCACACGGCCATCGCCTGACCCTGCTTCTCGCGCGGGTTGATGTCGAGCAGGATGGACTGCGACAGCGGCACCAGCGACGCACCGAAAATCCCCTGCAGCAAACGCGACGCGACGATCTGTGTGAGCGTTTCCGACAATCCGCACAGCGCCGATGACACCGTAAAACCGCCGATCGCGACGATCAGCAACCGCTTGATGCTCAGGCGGTCGGACAGCCAGCCCGTGAGCGGCGTGGCGATTGCGGCGGCGACGATGTACGAGGTCAGCACCCAGGTAATTTCATCCTGCGACGCGGACAGCGTGCCCTGCATGTGCGGCAACGCGACGTTGGCGATCGTGCTGTCGAGCGTCTGGATCAACGTAGCCAGCATGATCGAGATCGTGATCATCGGCCGGTTGAGCGGCGCGGCGGCGCTGGCCGCCGGGGTGTCGGAGGACATGGGTGAACGGGGTCTTCTAGATGGTAAGCATGCTTAGTATATCTGTTGGGTGCGTGCTCGCTACCAGGAATTATTCGGAGCCTGAATTGCGTCCGTTTTGACGTTGCGATACGCGAGGCTTTCGTATAATCCGCGCATGAAAACCCAACTCGATGAGCGCTTCGGCTTTCTGATTTCCGACGTCGGCCGTCTGACGGGCAAGCGGTATGACGACCTCGCGAAGTCTTCAGTCGATCTAACGCGCGCGCAGTGCCGTGTGCTGGCTTACCTTTCGCATTACGGCGATATCAATCAGGCGCGGCTTGCGGATTTGCTGGAGGTGGCGCCGATTTCGGCGGGGAGGTTGCTGGATCGGATGGAAGAGGGTGGGTGGATCGAGCGGACTGCCAATCCCGAGGACCGTCGCGAGCGTCAGGTGCATATGACGGAGAAGGCCGAGCGTACGCTTGGGAAGGCGCGGAAGGTTGGTGATGAAGTGGCGCTCGAAGCGCTGGACGGATTTACCGATGAAGAAGCGAAGCAGTTGATCGCGCTGTTGCAGCGAGTGCGCGGGAATTTGAGTCGATTGGTGGATCGGTGATTTTGGTGGTGCCGCGGCGAAGGTGGCGGTTGAGGGTGTTCGCCTTTCCTGGCTGGTTGGGGCTCCGTTCTTATCGCCGCGGACTTTTGAGCGCGTGGGGCTACTTTGCTTCTGACGCCGATGCTGGGCCTGATGATGGCGCTAGCTCGAAGCACGCGGCTTTCGTTTTCGCGTCCGGCTGTTGCGGGTCGATGCATTTGAAGGCGCTTTGATCACGCTGGACGAAAATTGTGTCGGTCGGGTCGGCGCTGCCGTGGGCGCTGTTCACTACGGCGACGATTTTGTAGCCGTCCTGCAGAAGTGTTGAGAGCGTGGTCGCGCTCGCGCGCCATTGGCTGTCGGCGGGTGTTTGCGCGTGAGCGGTCAGCGCGGATGCGGTGCCTAGAAGGGCGAAGGAAGTGGCTGCCGCGGCAAGCGCGGTGGTGCGGAACGTCATCAAGAAACCTCCTTGAAATTGCGATGTTGCGATTTGGAAAGCCAACAAGGAAATGTGGGTTTTCAGGTGTGACTTTAGCAGGGTGGGGTTGGTGCCCTTCGAGGGAGACGTTTAGGTGGCCGTCTCCGGGAAGCGAGGTACGTGGTGATGACGATGCATCAGCCAGCGGTTGGCGGTGCGGTACACTTCAGGCTCCGCGGAGACACCGTGGTCTTGGATTGGCGTCTGAGAACGATACAGGGCTTACTTACCCTATTCGGAGGTGCATCATGCGCCAGACTCTCGTTCGCCCTGAGCAAAATCTATCCCTTTCTCGTAACTCGACTCCCGAGGCTGTTCGGCCTGCGGCAGTGGCCGAATCCTACGCTCTGCAACGCACGGAACTCCTTTGCGCGCTGGTTGCGGCGGAAAGGTCCGTTCAAGCCTTTGCTCCTGGCACCCCTAGACATATCAAAGCGAAAGCAAGGGTAACCCGCTTGCAGAGCGATCTGCGCTTGCTTAACCATCAGGCGGGTGCATCAAGAAAGCGCCAGAATCTATCGGAATTCCTTGTTGAGATATTCCGCGAGCGGGTGCGGCCGAATGAATGGGCGGCTATCGTTGCGGAGGCTCGGCGGCGTCACGACGCGCAATTGGAAAGTACGCCGCAGGACCGGAACTCACTAGCGCATGGCTAACCGGCTTTGAGGTGAAACGCTGTCGGTCTGCACTCCCTGCGGGCCGCAGCACCGAAAACAGGGGCAACGATACGGGTAAGGTCCGTGGCGTGTCACAAGTGTCGCGGATCGACCCTTCTGAGTCACCCAGATGCTGTCCCTGACCGTCTGTTCGTGGAGTGACCCGAGACGATGGTTCCTACACGTACTTATGAGACCGGCTCTCGGCTGCAATCCAGGATTACAGGCGCAGTCCGTCAATCTCAACTTCCGCTTCGCATTCGACGGGCACGTTTAGAGGGAGCGCGACGCCGACGGCTGACCGAGCATGCATACCAATGTCCGGCCCGAACAGTTCAAGGATCAAATCCGAGAAGCCATTTGCGATCCGTGGCATCTGGTCGAAGCCGGGCGCTGTGTTGATCATTGCAAAGACGCGTACCCAGGCCGTAATGCGATCCAGATCCCCGAGCGCCTTCTGAAGACTCGCCAACTGTGCAAGCGCCACAAGGCGTGCTGCTGCGTAGCCTTCGTCTGAAGAAACTTCGGCGCCGACCTTACCGACCGGTTGCGCAATTGTCCCATCGAGGTTGAGCGGCACGTGTCCTGAGACGAAAGCTCGTGTGCCGCTCACGCGCACCCATGCAAATGGCAATGACATATTTACGTTTGCAGGCATCTGTAGCGTCTGCGGCAACGTCAGTCCCATCTCCGCCAGCTTTGCTTCGATTCTTGCCATGGCCGCCTCCGCGGGAGCCTGCGAAGAACGTTAGATGCTGGCGGTCGGCTTTTCAAGTCGTGCTGCGCCGATCACGAAAACCCGCGGATCGATCCCGACAATAAGGCGGCCCCGAGGAACTGGCTGCGGGCAATCTCGCTGGTGCAAAGAACGCATCAGTGGGGTTCCGAACCCACCGTCACGGTCCGAAGCTCGCTCTGCGAGCGGTCGTCCGAGCACAATGAATCACTGGCCGCTCGTGGCCGGACCCAGAAGTCCAGTCAAGCGGCGCCCCCTGCTTTCGGCCCCGTCAAACGGGGGTTAAATAGACGCGAAAACAGATCAGCCAAAGAAGCCGTTCATTTCTGGATGTTGTCCTCGCAATCTTCCCAGTACCGAAGCGGGTCGCGATGTTCTGGGTAGCGTAGGCTGAGCCACTGCGACAGCCTCGTCCAATCTGGATGGTTGGTACCTGTTTGAGCGGACCAGATCGACGACCTCTCAAGGATCTGACCGTTCTCGCGGTCACGGACCAGCAAGCTGCCCAGTCCGCTTGAACTGTTCGACTGTGTCTCCACCAGATACCTTGGCAGAATCCTGAGCTCAGCATCCTCTGCCCACCCGTATAAGGCGCGGACGACGCCGGAGGGATCCCGCAACTCGATGGGTCCGCTTTTCGGGCGAACGGCTGTCCATCCTTCAGGGAACTCGGTGACAACCTCGTTTTTACCTTCCCTCACCCACTTCACGCGCCATGCCCGCACTATCGCCTCGCGCATGCGAGCCACCGACTCGTAGCCAGCAGGCAATTCGATCGCCGTCGGAAGCGTAATGAGGTTGTCTTTCCAGAGTTTGGTTTCGTCGTCGACGCGCTTGACCACGTCGAACACCCCTGCCTCAAATGGGTTCACGGGCCGGCTCGATACGCTTACCTTCCCTTCGGGCAATCCCTCGAAAAGGCGCTCAGCATCATGCCGGGTAAGTTTCGTTTTTCCTTTTTTCATTTTGTCGCTCTGCAGCAAGGTTGTCGCTAGCGCCTGGGCCCTAACGATCGGAAATAGGCGCCACGTCCTCTCACACACTTGAACGTGCTCGCGATCGTATTCTGCGCCATTCGCATATTACTGGCGTGCGCGGCCACGTTGGCCCGGCCGGTGTCGCCATCGCTGCCGCAGGATATCGGATTGATCGATCCAAGCGATTGCTAACGATCTGTACGGCAACGCCGACCAACCCTTAACGCATCCGGAAGTTCGGCAGCCGACAAAGTTATGTCTGTCATCGCTTCAATCCAGAGGTGTGAACTTCGCGGCTAAGCGACGGCAGCCTTTAGACAACCCGGAGCCGTTCGAATGCACAGTGCCTTCTGAGCCGAACGCTCGAAATTGACCCGCGCGAATCCCAATACCGATCAGTTCAGCAGTAAGCCACGCACACCTGATGCCTTGCACATGTCGATTTCCCCCACCATCATTCGTCGTAGTGGTGAAGGCGGCGATTGCCGCCCGACACAACGTGATATCGCTAGCTTTTCCAGGAGAAACACAATGCGCGTAATGATCATGGTCAAAGCGACACCCGAATCCGAAGCAGGGCAAATGCCCAGCATGGAACTCATCGCGGCGATGGGCAAATATAACGAGGAACTGGTCAAGGCCGGCATCATGCAGGGCGGTGATGGACTGAAGCCGAGTTCCAAGGGCGTGCGTGTGAAGTTTTCAGGCAAGGACCGAACTGTCTATGACGGCCCGTTCGCCGAAACCAAGGAACTGATCGCCGGGTACTGGATCTGGCAAGTCCAATCGATGGAAGAAGCGATCGATTGGGTGCGCCGCTGCCCGAATCCGATGGTCAGCGACTCGGAGATCGAAATTCGTCCTTTCTTCGAGCCTGCGGACTTCGGCGAAGCTTTTACGCCGGAGCTTCAGGAGCACGAGAAGCAACTGCGGCAACAAATTGACGCGCAAACCCGCTGATACGGTTACGCGACGCAGAGCCTTCTGCGTCGCAAGCCAGTCCCCCATACTCGCAACTCCGCACCGCGTAACCCACCGGAAAACAAAAAAGCCGCTGCTTCGTGAGAAGCAGCGGCTTTTTCTTGCAACTGGTGGCGAATCAGGGACTCGAACCCCGGACCTGCGGATTATGATTCCGTCGCTCTAACCAACTGAGCTAATTCGCCGAAAGAAGCGAGATTATGCGGACGGCGCCGGGGGCTGTCAACCCCCGGCGCACATCTTTTTGCAACTTACGCAGCAATCAGGCGTTTCAGTCCTTCGCGTAGATGTCCGAGTCCTTGGTGTCCTTGACGAACAGCATGCCGATCACGAAGGTGATAAGCGCGATCACAATCGGATACCACAGCCCCGAATAAATGTTGCCCTTAGCCGCCACAATTGCGAAGGCAGTAGCCGGCAGGAACCCACCAAACCAGCCATTGCCGATGTGATACGGCAGCGACATCGACGTATAGCGGATCCGCGTCGGGAACATCTCCACCAGCATCGCCGCGACCGGCCCGTAGACCATCGTCACGTAGATCACGAGGATCGTCAGGATCGCAATGCTCATCGGCCAGTTGATCTGCGACGGATCGGCCTTCGGCGGGTAGCCGGCGGTCTTCAGTGTCGTCGAGAGCGACTTGTCGAATGCCTTGCCCTGATCCTTGGCGTCGGCGGCCTTGCCGTCATACGTGTTGATCACCGTATCGCCAACCTTGATCTGCGCCTGCGTGCCCGCCGGTGCGGCGACGTTCTCGTAGTTCAAGCCGGCCTTCGAAAGCGCGCTCTTGGCGATGTCGCAGGAACTCGTGAACTTCGCGGTGCCGACCGGGTTGAACTGGAACGAGCACTCGTCCGGATTCGCGATCACCACGATCGGTGCCTTCGCGGTGGCGGCTTCCAGCGCCGGATTGGTGTAGTGCGTGAGCGCCTTGAACAGCGGGAAGTAGGTGCACGCGGCGATCAGCAAGCCTGCCATGATGATCGGCTTGCGGCCAATACGGTCCGACAGCGAGCCGAAGAACAGGAAGAACGGCGTGCCGATCAGGAGCGACAGCGCGATCATGATGTTGGACGTGGCGCCGTCAACCTTCAGCGTCTGTGTCAGGAAGAACAGCGTGTAGAACTGGCCCGTGTACCACACCACGGCCTGGCCGGCGGTCACGCCGATCAGCGCAAGAATCACGACCTTCAGGTTTTTCCACTGGCCAAATGCTTCGGACAGCGGCGCCTTGGAAGTCTTGCCTTCGGCCTTGATGCGCTCGAACACCGGCGATTCATGCAGTTGCAACCGGATCCACACCGACACGGCCAGCAGGATGATCGACGCGATAAACGGAATGCGCCAGCCCCAGGCGCCGAACGCGTCTTCGCCCATCGCCGTGCGCACGCCGAGAATCACCAGCAGCGACAGGAACAGGCCGAGCGTGGCGGTCGTCTGGATCCACGCGGTGTAGAAACCGCGGCGTCCCGTCGGCGCGTGTTCGGCCACGTACGTGGCGGCACCGCCGTACTCGCCGCCGAGCGCGAGGCCCTGCAGCATGCGCATCGCGATGAAGATCACCGGCGAAGCAATGCCGATCGCCGCATACCCCGGCAGGAAGCCGACGAGGAACGTCGAGAGACCCATGATCACGATCGTGATCAGGAAGGTGTACTTGCGCCCGACCATATCGCCGAGGCGCCCGAACACGATCGCGCCGAACGGCCGCACCGCGAAACCGGCGGCGAAGCTGAGCAGCGTGAAGATGAAGCCGGCGGTCGGATTGACGCCCGAGAAAAAGCTCTTGCTGATGAAGGCCGCGAGCGAGCCGGCCAGATAGAAGTCGTACCACTCGAAAACCGTACCCAGCGACGATGCGAAGATCACCCGCTTCTCATCGCGCGTCATCGGCACGTGCGAGATTTGCCCGCCAACGCTAGCCATATGTCGTCTCCAATATTGATATGCACGCGGTTAGCCGGTAAAGGCGTTCCCGTGAAACCGATTATTGGAGTGGAAACTTACGGCGTACTGACGCGAAGAAGCGAAATAGTCGCGCAACGCGAATTGTGGAATTTTGCAGAACGTCGCTCAAATTTATCTAAATGCTGCCAAACGTGACGTTAAAGTATCTCAATATCGCGCGGGACGTGTTTTGTGCCCCGGCGGCGTTAGGGTAAGTCCCGCCCCCGTTCACGCACATGCAAGCTGACACGCACGAGCGTTCCGGCCAGCCGCGGCGAGGTTTGATAGACGTTGTCATCGATGCTCAGCTCGCCGCCGTGCATGGTCGCGATCTCGCGGACAATCGCGAGGCCAAGGCCGCTGCCGTCGCCCTCACGTCCGAGTATCCGATAAAAGCGCTCGACCACCCGCGCGCGCTCTGCCGGCGGAATGCCGAGGCCGGTGTCCTCGACTTCCAGGTGCACGAGCCGCGCCGGGCCGTCATGCCTCACCCTGACGGTGATCCGCCCGCCTTGTGGCGTGTAGCGGATGGCGTTGTCGATGAGATTCGACAGCATTTCGCGCAGCATGACCGGATTGCCGTCGACTTCGACAGGTTCTTCAGGCCCTTCGTAGCCCAGGTCCATCTGCTTGGCGAGCGCGGCCTGCACCCAGTCGCGCACTGCATTGCGCGCCACCTCGGTCACCTCGACCGGCGTGAAAATCTGGCCGGACATGCGGTTCTCCGCGCGCGCCAGCGCCAGCAACTGCGTGACGAGCCGCGCGGCGTGCTCCGAACTGGTGGCGATCTGTTCGAGCGAGCGGTGCACTTCCGCGGAGACGTCCTGGCGCAGCGCCAGTTCGGCCTGGGTGCGCAAGCCGGCAAGCGGCGTTTTCATCTGATGCGCGGCGTCGGCGATAAAGCGCTTTTGCAGTTCCATGTTCTGCTCGAGACGCGTCAGCAGATCGTTGAACGAGGTCACGAGCGGCTCGATTTCCGGCGGCGCGCGGCGTGCCTCGAGCGGTGACAAATCGTCCGGGCGGCGCGCGCGGATATGCGCCTGCAGCGCGTGCAGCGGCGCCAGACCGCGCGAGAGTCCGAACCACACCAGCAGGATCGCGAGCGGCAGGATCACGAACTGCGGCAGGATCACGCCCTTGATGATGTCGTTGGCGAGCTGGCTGCGTTTGTCGAGCGTCTCGGCGACCTGCACCAGCACGGGCTGCGCGCCTGGCGTCTGCGGAAACTCGACGGTGGTGTAGGCGACTCGGATATCGTTGCCGCGCAGCACGTCGTCGCGGAATTCGACGAGACCGGGCGGCGGCCGGTCCTCTTCATGCGGTAGCGGCATGTCGCGCTCGCCGCCCACCAGTTCGCCGCGCGTGCCAAGCACCTGATAGAACACGCTGTCCACATTGTCGGTGCGCAGGAAATCACGCGTGGAGTCGGGCAGCGACAGTTCGGCCACGCCGTTAATCGGGTGAATCTGACGGGCGAGCACGTAGGCGTCGGTTTCGAGCGCGCGGTCGAACGGTCCGTTTGCGATCGACTTGGCGACCAGATAGGTCACGGCAAGGCTCATCGGCCAGAGCAGCAACAGCGGCGCCAGCATCCAGTCGAGAATTTCGCCGAACAGCGAGCGGGGGCGCGCCTCCTCGGCGGCTTCGGATTCGTCGGGCGGGGCGAACGGATTGGCGTAGCGCTCGTCGCGCGCCTCATCGAGGTCCGCCGCGTGCGCAGTGGCCCGGTCTGCACGGGCGGACATGGAGGCCTCTACTTATAGTGATGGCTCGCCGGCATCGCGCCAGACGGCGGCGAAGTCGACGAAGGCGACGGCGGCGGCTCGGGCTCGGCGGTCGCCTGCGCGGCAATGGCATTCGCGTTCACGGGCGAGGCCGCCTTTTCGAGGCAGTAGCCGAGGCCCCGCACGGTGATGATGCGCACGCCGCTCGGCTCGATCTTCTTGCGCAGGCGGTGCACGTACACTTCGATCGCGTTGTTGCTGACTTCCTCACCCCATTCGCACAAATGGTCGACCAGTTGCTCCTTCGAGACCAGCCGGCCGATCCGTTGCAGCAGTACTTCCAGCAAACCCAGTTCGCGCGCCGACAGGTCGATCACCTGCTCGTTGACATAGGCGATCCGGCCAACCTGGTCAAACGACAGCGAGCCGTGCCGCACGACCGTCGGGCCGCCGCCCGCGCCGCGCCGGGTCAGGGCGCGCACGCGCGCTTCGAGTTCGTTCAGCGCGAAAGGCTTGGCCATGTAGTCGTCCGCGCCGAGGTCTAGGCCTTTGACGCGTTCATCGACGCTGTCCGCGGCGGTCAGGATCAGCACCGGCAGATTGGAATTGCGGGCGCGCAGACGGCGCAGCACCTCGAGGCCGGACATGCGCGGCAGGCCCAGATCGAGGATCAGCAGGTCGAAAGTCTGCACTGACAGGGCGGTGTCCGCCTCGACGCCGGACTTCACGTGATCGACGGCATAGGCCGATTGGCGGAGTGATCGAACCAGACCGTCCGCGAGTATGCTGTCGTCTTCGGCAATCAGAATTCGCATGGTGCGCAACTCAGGCCTTGCCGGCTCCGGAGGGTGTCCCCCAGGCGCACAGCGGTCTCCGAAAATTTTTGTGGGTAGTTGGGCAGCGCGACGGTAAAAATGCGCGTTCGCATGAGAATCGCGCTTGCCAAAACTACTGTTTTTTTATACAGTGTCTGCGTTTAGTGTGCTGTCCTGCAAAAGTGGGCCGCACATCTGCCTCAGACGCCGTTCATCATAGCAAAGGACGATTCATGGAAGAAAGCAAGAAAGGCTCGGCTGGACTGACTGCTGAAAAGAGCAAGGCACTCGCTGCCGCACTCGCGCAGATCGAAAAGCAGTTCGGCAAAGGGTCGGTCATGCGACTCGGCGCAGGTGAGGCAGTCGAAGACATCCAGGTGGTTTCAACCGGATCGCTCGGCCTGGACATCGCGCTGGGCGTGGGTGGTTTGCCGCGCGGTCGTGTGGTCGAAATCTATGGCCCGGAATCGTCGGGTAAAACCACGCTGACGCTGCAAGTGGTCGCGGAAATGCAGAAGCTCGGCGGCACGGCGGCGTTTATCGACGCGGAACACGCACTGGACATCCAGTACGCGGGCAAGCTCGGCGTGAATGTTGGCGAACTGCTGGTTTCGCAGCCGGACACCGGTGAACAGGCGCTCGAAATTGCGGACGCGCTGGTGCGCTCGGGCTCGATCGACATGATCGTGATCGACTCGGTCGCGGCACTCGTGCCGAAGGCTGAAATCGAAGGCGAAATGGGCGATTCGCTGCCGGGTCTGCAAGCGCGTCTCATGTCGCAGGCGCTGCGCAAACTCACCGGCACGATCAAGCGCACCAACTGCCTCGTGATCTTCATCAATCAGATCCGTATGAAGATCGGCGTGATGTTCGGCAATCCGGAAACCACCACCGGCGGTAACGCGCTGAAGTTCTACGCATCGGTGCGTCTGGACATTCGCCGTATCGGTTCGATCAAGAAGAACGACGAAGTGATCGGCAACGAAACGCGTGTGAAGGTCGTCAAGAACAAGGTGGCGCCACCGTTCCGGGAGGCGATTTTCGACATCCTGTACGGCGAAGGCATTTCGCGTCAGGGCGAAATCATCGACCTGGGCGTGTCGGCCAAGATCGTCGACAAGGCCGGCGCTTGGTATAGCTACAACGGTGAGCGGATTGGTCAGGGCAAGGACAACGCGCGTGAATTCCTGCGCGAAAATCCGGACATCGCCCGTGAGATCGAAAACCGCATCCGCGAATCGCTGGGCGTGAACGCCATGGCCGAGGCCGTGGCCGGCGCAGGCGCCGAAGTCGCGGACGAAGAAGAGTAACCGTCACGTGATTCGCAAGGGCCGGCCGTTGTCCGATGCTGGACACCACGCGGGCGGCCCGCGTGATGAAGACGACGATTCGTTCGATCCGTTTGATCCTTTCGAATCGTTCGACGCACACGATCGCGCTGCGGGCCGGGGCCCGCAGCGCGCACAGATTGGATCTTCCCCGCCTGCCAACCCGGATTCATCCGAAACCACCTATACCCGCTCGCGCCGAACACCAGGCGAAGCGAAGCCGGGGCGAGACGAAGCCAAACAATCCCAGCGCCCGACACGGTCGCTAAAAGGGCGCGCGCTCGGCTATCTGTCCCGCCGCGAATACAGTCGCGCCGAACTCGCGCGCAAGCTGAAGCCGTTCGTCGAAGAAACGGATTCGCTCGATAACTTGCTCGACTCGCTGGAAGCCGAAAACTGGCTGTCCGATTCGCGTTTTGCCGAGAGCCTGATCCATCGGCGCTCGTCGCGGCTGGGCGTGAGTCGGATTGTCGGCGAGCTGAAGCAGCATGCGGTCGATCAGGCGCTCGTCGAGGAAGCCAGCGCGCAATTGCGCGAAACCGAACTCGCGCGTGCGCAAGCCATCTGGCGCAAGAAATTCGGTCAGCTTCCGGAGACGCCCGCCGAGCGGGCAAAGCAGGCGCGCTTTCTGGCCTCGCGCGGTTTCTCGGGCGCCACGATCGGCAAGATCCTCAAGGGCATCGACGAGGAATGGGCCGGCGAGTAAGTGGTCCGACAGTAAGCAGACAGGCTAGTAAGCGGATCGACTAATAAGAGGGCCGGCAAACAAGCGCACTGGCAAACAAGCGGTCCGGCAAACAAGCAAACCGGCAAACCGGCAAACCGGCCAAAAAGCACCTCATCCCTGTTCGCGCACGCCCCCTCAGAGATAGCCTCCGCCGCGCTCAGCGGCCTGCGGCGCGCCTGTGCGTGTTCCGACCTGTCTCAAATACCCAGTATGCTAAAATTCGTGGGTTTTCCAATCCGGCCTTTCCTTTCCGCATGCCGCTCTCCCCACCAGTGTCCCGTCAGTTGCGCCATCGTCGCGCAATCAGAGCGGAAGCCTATGAGAGAGCAGATGGCCTGTGGGATGTGGAAGCGTGCTTGACCGACGAAAAACCGCGCGATGTTGTACTCGCGTCGGGCGTCCGGTCCAATGGTCAGCCGATCCATGAACTCTGGCTTCGCATCACCATCGATCGCAAGCTCACTGTCGTCGACGCTGAAGCGTCGTCCGACTGGGTGCCCTATCCTGGTTTGTGCCAAGTCAGCAATCCCGCCTACCGTGCCCTCATCGGGCTCAATCTGCGCCAAAACTTCCGTCGTGAAGCTGCCCGTTTGCTCGGCGGCACGGCCGGTTGCACGCATCTCACCGAGCTGTGCGCGATCCTGCCGACCGCCGCGATTCAGGCATTCGCCGGCGACGTGTGGAATACAGGTGACAGCGCAGGTGACAGCACGCCGGGCGCGAACGCGGGTTCAGGAGACGAATCGTCTGACAGCACGGGCGAGCATTCCAACGACAAACCGCCATTCCAGCTGGGACGCTGCCACGCGCTGCGTTTCGACGGCGAGGCGGTGCAACAGTTTTATCCGCGCTGGTATGGCCACGCCCCGCATCTAGCGGATCGCGCGGCAGCGTCAGACGACGGGGCGGTTCGCCAGACAGGCAAGGGCGGCCACGCGTCCGGCATGAGCGCCGGCAGCGGAAACGAAGTTCAATCCAACTCTCAGACTGAAGGGAATCACGCATGAAGATTCACGAGTACCAGGGTAAGGAAATCCTGCGGAAATTCGGCGTCGCGGTACCGCGCGGCAAGCCGGTCTTCTCGGTGGATGATGCGGTCAAGGCCGCGGAAGAGCTCGGCGGCCCGGTATGGGTCGTGAAGGCTCA
>DASVNP010000117.1:0-12643 GCA_036383775.1 Paraburkholderia sp.
TCTCGCCAATTCGAAGGCGAACGGTGGCCTCGGCTTCGAGTGCAAGGGCGCGACCCGTCAGGACGTGTCGCTCGACCTGCTGTTCTATCCGACCCAGCAGATCACGGTCAAGGTGGAATACCGCCACGACTGGGCCAACAAGCAGGTGTTCCTGAAGAACGACGGTTCGTACGGCAAGTCCAACGACCTGCTCGCGACCCAGTTCATCTACTCGTTCTAATCCGTACCGCCCGCGCGTGGCCTGGCTCCAAAGGGGCCACGCGCAGGCGTCTTCTGCATACCCTGCCTATGCTCCGATTCTCGAACCAGCCTCACGTCGCCTCGTATTACGCCGCCACTGCCAACGACACGACCCGCTATCCCGAGCTCGACGAAACGATTCACGTCGACGTCTGCGTGATCGGCGCCGGGTTGACCGGCATTTCCACTGCGTTGAATCTGGCCGAACGCGGCCATTCGGTCGCGGTGCTCGAAGCCTCCAAAGTCGGATGGGCGGCGAGCGGCCGCAACGGTGGTCAGTTGATCGGCGGTTTCGCGTGCGATATCGACACGTTCGCGAAGTTCATGCCGGCGGACGACGTGAAGCGCGTTTGGGACATGGGGATCGAAACCCTCGACATCGTCAAAGAACGCGTCGCGAAGCACAAGATCGACTGCGACCTGACCATCGGTTATCTGACCGCGGCGAACAAGCCGCGCGATACCGACGCGCTGCAAAAATGGCGTGACGAAGCGCACCAGCGCTTCGGCTATGACCGTTTCAGTTATGTCGACGCTGACGGCATCGGCCAATACGTGCAATCGCAACGCTACCTCGGCGGCCTGTTCGACGCGGACAGCGGCCATCTGCATCCGTTGAATTACACGCTGGGTCTGGCGCGCGCGGCGCGCGAGGCCGGCGTGCGGATTTTCGAAGACAGCTGCGTCACGGCGCTGCGTGCGGAAAACGGCGGACATGTCGCCGAAACCGCGCGCGGCAAAGTGCAGGCACGCTTCGTCGTGCTCGCCTGCAATACCTATCTCGGCAAGCTCGCGCCGGATATCGCGAGCAAGATCATGCCGGTGGGCACTTACGTGATCGCCACCGAACCGCTCGACCCCGATCGCGCCGAAGCGCTGATGCCCGCCAAAGCGGCGGTCTGCGACAGCCGCTTCGTGCTCGATTATTTCCGCCCCGCCCCCGACAACCGGCTGCTCTGGGGCGGCAAGGTCAGCTATTCGACGTTCGCGCCACGCAATCTCGGCGAAGCGATGCGCCGCGATATGCTGAAAACCTTCCCGCAACTCGACGACGTCAAGGTCGACTATGCGTGGGGCGGTTACGTCGACATCACGATGAACCGCGCGCCGCATTTCGGCAGGCTGTCGCCTACCGTCTATTTCGCGCAAGGTTTCTCGGGCCACGGCGTGAATACGACGGGACTCGCGGGTAAACTGATCGCAGAGGCCATCGACGGCCAGGCGTCGCGCTTCGATCTGTTCGGCAAGATTCGCCACCGCGACTTTCCTGGCGGCGCTACACTGCGCACCCCTGCCCTCGTGCTCGCGATGGCCTGGTATCGAATGAAGGATCTGCTTTGATGAATGCGCCGACTCCCGGTTTCAACCCGCTCGACCTTCGCGCCGACGCGCTGATCGCCAACTCCTACTATGAAGCGAGCGCGCCCCGCCCGAGCGTCGACGACCCCGCGCTCGACGGCGCGCTGGAGGCCGATGTCTGCGTGATCGGCGCGGGCTTTTCCGGCTTATCGGTGGCGCTGGAGTGCCGCTCGCGCGGGTTGTCGGTGGTCGTGCTCGATGCGCATCGCCCCGGCTGGGGCGCGTCGGGCCGCAACGGCGGGCAAACGCTGGTGGGCTTCGCGAAAGACGAGATCATGGAGCGCCAGCTTGGGCTCGACGGCGCGCGCGCCGCGTGGGCCATGTCGGTGGAAGGCGTGGCGCTGGTGCGCGAGCGCATCGAGCGCTACGGCATTGATTGTGATTTCACGTCCGGTTATCTGACGGTCGCCACCAAACCGAAACGCGTGCCGGATTTGCGCGCGTGGATGGAGTCGGCCTCGCAACGCTGGGGCTATACGAAACTCTCGTGGCTCGATACCGACGAGATCCGTGCGCGCGTTGCGTCAAAGCGCTATCTGGCCGGTGTCTACGATCCTTTCTCGGGCCACCTGCATCCGCTCAAATACTGCCTCGGTCTCGCCGAGGCGGCGCGCCGCGAAGGCGCGCAGCTGTTCGCACATTCGCCGGTGATCGAGGTCGTACGCGGTGCGCGGCCGGTCGTGCGCACAGCGCGCGGCGAAGTGCGCTGCCGCTTCGTCGCGGCGTGCGGCAATGCGACCATCGGCAACGTGCTGCCTGCACCGGTGGCCGCGCGCATCGCACCGATCGCGTCGTACATCGTCGCCACCGAACCGCTCGGCAAAGAGCGTGCGGACGCGCTGATCAAGGGGCGCGAAGCGATTTGCGACAACAACTTCTTCCTCGATTATTTCCGTTTGTCGGCGGACCATCGCGTGCTGTTCGGCGGGCGCGCCAGTTCGACCGGGGCCTCGCCTGTGCAACTCGGCGAAGAGATTCGCAAGCGCATGATCGGCGTGTTCCCGCAACTCGGCGACGTGCGCGTCGACTACGCGTGGGGCGGGTTTGTCGACGTCACGCGTAATCGCGCGCCCGACTTTGGCTCGATCGATCCCAACTACTTCTACGTGCAGGGGTTTTCAGGGCACGGTGTGGCGCTGACCGGTATTGCAGGACGCGTCATTGCCAAGGCCATGGCCGGTGAAACAGCGGCCTTCGACCTGTTCGCGCGGTTGCGGCATGCGCGCTTTCCCGGCGGCCCGGCATTGCGTGGGCCGGCGCTGGAGATCGGGATGATGTATCACCGGATTCTCGAGTTGTTTTAAACTCGCTGGGGCGGCCCCGCGAAAGCAGGTGGATGGTCGCGATTCTCCATCGTGCGCTATCCACCGTGCTGGCCTAACGGCTGGAAATAACGGGCACGAAATCCGCCTTCGACGTTTTCGAGTACGAGGCGCCCGCCGGTCCGCCGCGCAATCTCCGAAACGATGGAAAGACCCAGTCCACTTCCCGATGCAACGGAATGGTTCAACCGGTAGAACGGTTCCAGAACATGCACGAGTTCCTGATCCGGAATACCCGGGCCCGAGTCGACGACTTCAAACATCACCTCGCTTCCTGCGTGGACGACGGACACGTCCACCTTCCCGCCGGCGGGCGTATATCGCACCGCATTGTCGACCAGATTTCTCAGCACCACCGTGACTGACGACACGTCGACAACAGCGTCAAGTTCATCGAAGTGTTCAAACCCGAGGTCGATATCCTTGTCGCGTGCAAAGCCAATTGTGGCGTTTATGACCTCGGTTGCGACGGCTCGCAGCGATACCGAAACCGGCTGCTCCAGCGCTCCTTGTTCAGACCTCGCCAATGCGAGCAGCTGCTCCACCAGCCTGTGAGTGCGGCGCAGTCCTGCCTGGAATGCCATCAACCGCTCACGGGCCTCCGGCGACATAACGGTTGCCCCCAGATTTCCTGCCTGCAACGACAGCGCTGCCAGCGGCGAGCGCAATTCGTGTGCGGCACTCGCGACAAACCGGCGTTGATGACTGATGGCCTCCTTCAACCGCGTAATCAGACGGTTAATCGACCGGACAAAAGGCAATACTTCGTTTGTTATACCGTCTTCAGGCAGGGGTTCGAGCGACGTATCAGTCTGTCGGTCGACAACGCTCGCCAGACGCGTGAGAGGCGCCAGCTTCGTTCTGACAATCACCACGATGACGATGAACAAGCCCGGCAACAGGAGGAGCATAGGCACGAGCGTTCTCATGGCGCCGTCCTGCGCAATTTCGTCACGCAACGCGGAGGGTTCTGCCACGGCGATGCGCTCGCCGCTGCGAAGCGTACGAATGTTGACGCGCCAGCTTTGCCCGTTGCCATTCAAGTCATGAAACCCGTCACCCATTGCTGCGGGAATCACGACTCCGGCGGCCTGTGCAACGCCCGTCGTCAGGTCGCTCAACCTGTCGATAACCACCTTGACGTCGGCATCCTGGGAACTCTCAACCGACGGGCGAGGCCCGGTGAACGCCAACGCACGACTATCAATCAGCGCAGCGATTTCCTTTAATTGTCCGTCCTGAAGTTCCCGTGCTTCCTGATAGGCAAACGCGAACGAGAAGCCGCAAGCGAGAACCCCCACCGCAACAATCACGCAACCAATCCACGCCGACAATTGCAGCGTCAGAGAGGGTGATTGTCTTCCTTGTCTACCAGCCATCCCACACCTCGTACATTGCGAATGACAGATGCACCCAGCTTCTTCCGAATGCCGTGAATCACGACTTCCACTGCATTGCTTTCAACCTGTTCCTGCCATGCATAAAGCCTCCGTTCCAGCTCGCTTCGCGACAGAACCGTTCCAGGCCTCATCAACAGCGCGCTCAACAGAGCGAACTCGCGACTCGTCAGCCGGCATTCGGTGCTCCCGTACACCGCGATGTGCGTAGCGGAGTCCAGCGTGAGGCTTCCGCTCGTCATCCTGGTATCACCGTGGTCGCCGAGTCGTCGGCTCACCGCCCGAAGGCGCGCGAGTAGCTCGCCGATTTCGAAAGGCTTCACAAGGTAGTCGTCCGCACCAGCGTCCAGCCCGGTGATTCTGTCCTCCACGCTGTCGCGCGCCGTCAGAATGATGACAGGCACCTTGCTGCCCTCAGTTCTGAGCGACCGCAGCACATCGATACCATCGCGCCTCGGCAGATTCAGGTCCAGCAGCACGACATCGTGCTCTTGCCCCAGCAGCGCCCCGATCGCGGACTCGGCGTCGCGCACCCAGTCAGCCGCATAGGCTGCGTCCTTCAACGCCTGGATGATTGCAGCGCCAATCATTTCGTCATCTTCTACGAGGAGAATTCTCATGCATTTCACCGAGGCCAACAGCAGCGTGCTAAGTTAAATCTAAGTCTCGCGGATTAGTATCCGAAGCGTTTTTTTTGCATCGGATATCCATCGTGACCCATGGTGCTTACGATAGTAGGTTGCAAAGCGGGATTCCCGCAACTGGTCACCAACGTAGCAGCGTATTGGCTCCCGCGCGAGTCGCGCTTGTTACGCTGATTGTGGCGCTGAGCGGTTGCGCAACGTATGCATCGAAACCGCTTCCGGACGCACCTCAATGGCCAGATGACATTGCATCCACAGCCACCCCGATGACCGTGGACCAGGTGGTCGAACGCGCGCTCGAACATAGCCCGGATATCCATCGTGCTGAACGCGAACTCGATATCGCCTCCGCGAGGAAATTTGCGGATGGCCTGCTACCAGACCCAACACTCAGCTTCAGTACTGACCGCCCCGGTGCGGAGGGCTTCGTCCCCGCGTTCATGGTAGGGCTCAGCTATGAAGTATCCGCGCTCGTGGACCGTCCCGTGAAGAAGCGGGCAGCGGATAAGGCCCTTGAGAAGCAAAGACTCGCATTGGAGTGGACGAAATGGCAGGTCGCGAACCACGCCTATGCGCTCTACGTCAGCAACGTAAGTCTCGAGCGTCTCGAGAGAGAAGTTGAGCAGTTGGTGACCCATCAGAAAAGCGTCACCGAACGAATGCAAAAGGCCCTCGCGCGCGCCGACGTGACGCGAGATGTCGCCGTGCAGGCGGAAACCGCCTACTACGACGGTGTGCAACAGTTGGATACGCTGCGACAGGAGCACCTCAAGGCCGGACAGGAACTCAATACGCTGCTCGCGCTGCGCCCGGGGACACACCTGACGCTTGCCGCTCCGCCAGAGTCCTATCAGGTCCCGCAGAACACGGTCGCGCATGCACTCGTTGACCTCGGACAGCGTCGCCCCGATTTGCTGGCACTGCGTGCGGGGTACGCCGAACAGGACGAACGCTATCGCGCGGCGCTTCTCGCTCAGTTTCCGCGACTGGACATTGGCGTCACACGGGGCCGGGACACGTCGGCCATCTACACCTCAGGGCTGTCCATTTCGGTGACGCTTCCCCTGTTCAACGGCAACCGGGGAAACATTGCCGTCGAGAAGGCCACTCGAGATAGTCTTTATGAGGAATACAGCCAACGGCTCGACGACGCGTACACGGCCGTCGACGGCATCAGCTCGGATTTGAGCCTGCTAGCTGACCAGCTTAGTCATGCGCAGTCAACGGAGGCTGCCCTCGAAGCCTCAGTGAAACGGTCGCGCGTGGCGTTCGGCGCTGGAGACGTGACATTGCCCGCAATGGCCGACCTTGAATCCCGGTTGCTGAGCCAACGCATCGCAACGGCAAAGCTCAACAATTCAGTCCTTCAGCAACAGGTCGAGCTCTGCACCTTGATTGGCGTGAGCGCGATTGACCACACCCCGCTTCACCAGGAGCTTCCATGACATCCATCCGGTTGCTCATTCTCGTCGTTGCCGTCGGTACGTGGTCCGTTGCGAGTCGTAACGCGTTCGCGCAGGACGTCGTGACGATGCCTGCGGTACTGAAGCGTGTTGTGGTAACGGTTCAGGCGCCGGCGCGCGTGCAGGCGACCTCGAACACCGTGCTGAGTGCGTCCACCGCCGGCATTGTCTCCGGCTTGCGAGTCCTTCCCGGCGAAACGGTGCGCCCTGGGCAGCCAATTGCTCACTTGTCCGGTCCAACGGTGTCGACGGAGACAGCGCGCCTTGCGGCCGACCTGAAGTCGGCCCAGATACGTGTATCAGCCGCAACCCAGGCTGCCGCCATTGAGCAACAGAAGTTTGACGAGCAACTCAGCACCCGCGACGCGATAGCCCGCGTTCACGCCGAGCTCGACACCGCGCGCCAGCAGCTCGTTGCCACACAGACAGCTGCTCGTAGCTACGCCAGCATGGCCACGATCAGTACGTCCGAGCCGGGTGTCGTGACCGCGGTCAACGCCGCCGACGGTCAATTTGTGAGCGCCGGGCAGGCGCTAGTATCGGTGGCGTCGTCGCGCGGTCTTTATGTCGTCGCAAATGTCTACGGGAGCGATGCCGCATTGGTCACTCCTGGAATGAAAGGCGTCTTTCTTCGCGAAGGCACCGATGCGCCCGTCGACATAGCCGTACAACGCGCGTCCTGGAGTGTTGCCGCGCCTGGTCAACTGGAAGTCTGGCTTGGCGCCGCGCCCGCTCGCAACCTCGTGGCAGGGACCGTTGGTACGGTCACGCTCACCACATCAGACGACAAACGCGTGGCCGTTCCGTCTGCAGCGCTCATTCTCGACGGCGGCAAGTGGTGGGTATTGGTGCACGACAAAAGCGGGAACCAACGGCGCAGTGTCGTCCCCGGACAATCCGCCGGCGGTTGGACCTCAATCGGACAAGGGCTCTCGCAGGGCGAGCGAGTCGTGACGCAGGACGCGTATCTTCTCTTTCATCAGGACTTCGCCACGCGCTACCAGCAAGCCGATTGACGCTCCCTGCCTACAAGAACATGCTCAAAGATATCGTCAAACGGCCGCTGCTCTGGGTCATGCTGTATGCCGCCCTGATTGCCTACGGCATCTACGCGCTTCTTAACATCCACGCTGAAGTCCTGCCGCAGTTCAACATGCCTCAGGTGAGCATCGTCGCGCAGTTGCCCGGCGCAACGACTCTGGACCTGGAGGGACTGATTGCCCGACCCGTCGAAACTGAACTGACGTCGCTCCAGACGTTGACTGACGTACGGACCGTCGTGAGCCAGGGCTCCGTCAAGATTGAAGCGCGATTTTCCGAAAGCATTACTGCGGCAAGTGCGCTGCAGGACGTCAACGGCGTCATCGGCCGCGTCAACGGCTCGTTGCCGAAAGGCACGAGCCTGACGACGGAAATCTCCGGCAACGCAATAAACGAGGTCGCGGATTACGCCATCCAGATTCCCGACGGAGTGGATGCATCGCAGGTTCAGCGAGTCGTGGAGTCAAATCTCGCGCTGCGCATCAGGGCGATTGCGGGCGTGCAGCGTGTGTCGGTGGCCGGACCGGGTGCGGATGCCGTATGGGTACGTCCTGACCTCGGGAAGATGGAGCGTTTCAACGTGTCCGCATCAGCGCTCGCGGCGTCACTCGACGCGACCACCGCCATGGTGCCGAGCGGATATGTCGATCTCGGACACCAGGATGTTTTCATCGAAGGCAGAAGCCTGCCGGCGAATCCTGCCGACTATGCCGCTGTGCCTGTCGCAACACCTGGCGGCACCGTCCCGCTAGGTTCGATGGCGGAGATTGTCCGCTCCGCGCTGCCCTCTCATCACTCGGTCAAACTCGACAACAAGCCGACCATCGCGCTGATTGTGTTCAAGCAGCCGAGCGCCTCGACACTCCCCGTCGTCAACGAGGTCGACAAGACACTGCATGAACTCGAACCTCAGTTGCCCGGTGGCGCACGCTTCGTGCGAATCTACAGCCAGGGGCATATCGTCGGCGTGGTCGCCGCTGATTTAAGCAGAAATCTCGCCATCGGCGCCGTACTGGCCGTTGCGGTCCTGTTCTGGATGCTGGGCGCCAGTCGCGGAATTTGGGCGCTCGCTTTGAGTATTCCACTGTCGCTTCTGCTCGGTATCGCCGGGCTCTACCTGACAGGGCAAACGCTGAACTTACTGACATTCGGCGCCCTGTCGGTCGCGGTAGGCCTGCTCGCCGACGACGCCATCATTGTGCTGGAGAGCATCTATCACCGTTGGGAGGCCGGTGACGGCCGGTGGGAGGGTGTTGCGCGCGGCTTACGCGACATCGCCGGTCCCGACATTTCCGGGACGATGACGACCGTGGCAGTATTCCTGCCGCTTGCGTTCGTAGGTGGCCTCGCGGGACTGTTCTTTGTCCCCTTCTCGCTGGCGATGACGGTGAGCCTGATTGCGTCGCTACTCATTTCGCTGAGCCTGATTCCGCTCGTGCTGGGATTCGTAGGGCCTCGCATCGAGAAGCGCGCAACCTCCGGCTCGCGTGCGGTCGCGTGGCTCAAGAATCACAATTTCCGCCTGTTCGATTTTGCCCTGCGTCGCCCCCGGGTCTCGCTCTGGGCTTGCGTGGCCATCTTCGCCGTCTCTGTCGCTGGACTTGTGCTGATCCCGGTCGATTTCCTGCCATTGCCGAATGAAGCCGTGCTGCTCGAGAGCTTTACGCTGCCGCCGGGCACATCGCTGCGCGATGCGCAAAATGCGGCCGACCGCATCGCCCAGCGCCTGCTCCGGCTCGAACCCGTAGCACACGTGTTTTCACGCGTGGGCTCGGCGTCAGGGACGTCCTACACCGAACCCGCTTACGCCGGCGAGATTCAGATTGCGCTGAAGCCGAATGTGAATGCGAGCAGCCTCGACAAAATCGGTCAGCAGGTTCTGGACGCGTCGAAGCTCCCAGCCGTACAGACTGTGATTGGAACCCCGACCCTGGAGCGGGTGGGTGAAACGCTCTCAGGTTTGCCACAACCGTTCGTTATCGACGTGTACGGCGATTCCATCGGCACCTTGCAGTCGCTCTCGTCGCAAGTCACGCTCCGGCTCGCCCGGGTGTCCAACCTGTCGGACGTATTCAACAACGACGGCTATCCCATCACCGAGTTGCAAATCACGCCCAAGGCGGAGGGTCTTGCACTCCATGGCATCACGCCCGCACAGCTTTTCTCGCAGTTACATATCCTGCTGGCCGGTCAAACCGTTGCCACGGTTCCGGAGGGCAACGGTCATCTGGATGTGTTTGTCAGATTGAGCGACCCGGCGCACCTTTCCGTCGAGCAACTCAAGCAGCTTCCGGTCATGGCTGGCGGATGGGTTGCGCTGAGCGAGGTGGCCGATGTCCGCATGTCGACAGGGCCCAATGTCATCAGGCATCTGAATGGACTACGCGCGATTGAGATACTGGCGACACCCACCGCTCCGCTCGGACAGGTGATTTCGGCTTCAAAACAGGCGCTCGCGACGCTGTCATTGCCAGCAGGCTACGAAGTGAAATTTGGCGGCCTGTACCCGCAACTCGAACGGGCCGCCCTTAACGTAGGTGTCGCGGCGGTGATAGCGCTTGCGCTCATGCTGGGGATTCTGACGCTGCAATTCGATGGTCTGCTGGTGCCTGGTCTTCTGCTCCTGCAAATGCCACTGGCGTTCTCGGGTGGGGCAATCGCTCTGGTTGTAAGCGGCGTCGGACTGAACGCCATCGGTCTGATTGCTTTTCTCACCCTGATCGGGGTGAGCTTGAATCACGGTATCGTGTTGCTGCAATTGGTGAAGCGGAACGAGGCACAGGGACTGTCCGTCGTCGACGCCGTGCGCGACGCCGTCGAGGTGCGTTTTCGGCCGATTCTCCTGACGGTCCTGACGGCGTCGCTGGGACTGTTGCCAACCGCTCTTGGATTCGGCAAGGGCGCGGCCCCCGAACAAGGATTGGCTATCGTTACGCTGGGCGGGTTAGTCTGGAGTGGCTTGCTCAGTACGAATCTGTTGCCGGCACTGTATGTGTACAAGCGCGAGAAGCAGCTTCTAAAAATATCCCAGATACGGGGTTGAGTTCGTGGAGGACATTACCCTGTCATTGGCACGGCTACATGGTGACCAAACGCGGGCGTGCGATGATACCGCTGTTGAGCCCGACAATCCCGGAATCGCAAAGAGATGCAGATCCATTCCACGCCACGCGCCGGTACGCTCATCCAGATTCCCCGAGGTATCTGGATGCTCGGCTTCGTCAGCATGTTCATGGATATTTCGTCGGAGATCATTCACAGCCTTCTGCCGATGTTCCTGGTAACTGGCCTGGGTGCGAGTGCGATGATGGTTGGCCTGATTGAAGGCATCGCCGAAGCGACTACGCCGATCGTGAAAATGTTCTCCGGTGCCGTGAGCGACTACCTCGGCAACCGGAAGTGGCTGGCGGTCATTGGATACGGTATGGGCGCGTTGAGCAAACCGCTGTTTGCGCTCGCGCCGACGGCGGGCGTCGTCCTGACAGCGCGCATCGCGGACAGAATCGGCAAAGGTGTGCGGGGTGCGCCGCGCGACGCACTCGTAGCCGATATAACGCCCCCACACCTGCGTGGCGCGGCCTATGGCTTGCGGCAATCGCTCGACACGGTCGGCGCGTTTCTCGGCCCCTTGCTCGCCGTCGTGTTGATGCTGCTGTGGGCAGACAACTTTCGTCTCGTATTCTGGGTGGCTGTGATTCCAGGACTCGTCGCAGTGGCGTTGCTGGTGTTCGGCGTCAAGGAACCCGCGCGCCATTCGGACGCGAAGCGTGTCAACCCGATAAAGCTCAAAAGCCTGAGGAAGCTGAGCCGGTCTTATTGGTGGGTTGTGTTCATCGGCGCGGTATTCACGCTCGCGCGGTTCAGCGAGGCATTCCTCGTCCTGCGTGCGATGCAGGCAGGCGTACCGATTGCGCTGGTGCCGCTGGTGATGGTGGCAATGAACCTGGTGTATGCCGTGTCGGCCTATCCCTTTGGCAAACTGGCTGACTCGATGAGCCATACCAGACTGCTGGCCATCGGACTTGCGGTACTCATTGCATCAGATGTCGTACTCGCGCATGGAAACCGCTGGCCGGTCGTATTGCTGGGTGTCGCGTTGTGGGGCCTGCATATGGGGCTCACGCAGGGCCTGCTGGCAACCATGGTTGCGCACACAGCACCGCCGGACTTGAAAGGCACGGCGTTCGGCTTCTTCAATTTGATGAGCGGACTGGCAATGCTGATTGCAAGCGTCGTCGCGGGCGAACTCTGGGACAGCATGGGCGCCGCGGCAACCTTTTACGCGGGCGCAGGGTTTTGTCTGCTGACTCTGGCTGCCCTTGCCGTAGGCGGAGGATTGCGCCGGCGGCGCACCTGCTAGCTGAACACCTTGACGAGCGGTGCGTCTAACCGGGTGCGGTCGATGTCGAGACGAGCCCTGTGCGACCTCGGATCACGATGACGCAACGTTTTCATTGTTCGTCGTCGTCCCCGTGATGCTTGTACCAGCCCTTGTGTTTGCCGTTGTCATGCCAATGACGTTCATCACGGTATTCGCCCTCATATCCGTAGCCATAGACTGGCGCCGGCGCATAGACCACTGGAGGCGGTTGATAGATCACGGGAGGCGGCGCCACATATACCGGACCAGGCACGCCGAGAAAGACGCTGACGTCTGCATGTGCCGACGCGAGTCCCGAGGCGCAGGCACCGCAAATTCCCAAAGCGAATAAAACTATCGCACGTTTCATGATGCTCTTCTGTTCAAGTTACGCAGTCCGCTCGAGCGGTCCGATACATCCCCAACTTTCATGGTAGATGAGGGAGCAATCGGCAGGTGAAACGGCGGAGCGTCTCCTGTAACCTTTTGTAAGCTGACCGGATCGTTGCATGCCAATCCGAAGCGCACGCTCTTTACTTGACTGGAATGTCTTCCTTGACTCTAGTTGAAATAGCTATGAACAACCTCGATGAACTGGTTGGTCGCACTGCCAGCCGGTTCGTCGTTGGTATCAGCGTCTACGAGATGGGACCGGATAGGGTCTTCGAGCACGACCGCCAGCAGGCCGTTCATCGCCCCACGGCAGCTTGTAATTTGCTGAAGAACGTCGACACATCCGCGCTCATCTTCCAGCGCCCGTTCGATAGCTTCGACCTGCCCCTTGATGCGTCGGACGCGATTGAGCAGTTTCTGTTCC
>DASVNP010000118.1:0-28629 GCA_036383775.1 Paraburkholderia sp.
CCCACTTCCATCTCGCGTACAAACTCGCTTGATGCAGTGGGGCTTAAGTTGAGAGCATTGCTGTGCGGGGCGGCACCTACTTTCTTTGCCGCGGCAAAGAAAGTAGGTGTCGCCCCGCACAGGGGCAACGCTAATAGACCACCGTGAACTCACGGAGAGGCCAACACAGCACAAACAGACCACCGCGAAATCAAGGAAAGGCCAACGCCAGAAGAACACAACCCCCTGCGACCAGCAAACCACCACACCCACACCAATTTTCCGCACCGCACCACGCACGTCGACACGCCTCCATACCTCAAAGCCACTCCAAAAACCAAGACAAAACCCAACCTCCACGCCGCGCCGCGCCACAAAAAAACCCCCTTCCCCCGCCTTGACATTCGCATCACCGGGTACGATCATTCGCTCACGTACAGAGCAAATGCTCCAAACTGCAAAAAAAGCGCACGCCAAAGCCGTGCAGGCAAAGACACCCAGGAGACGCACATGACCAGCGTGCAAGGCAGCGGCGCAGCCGCCCACATAATCCTGCACATCGGCGCGGGATCGTTTCATCGCGCGCATCAGGCGTGGTATCTCCACCGCCTGAACGAAGCCAAATTACCCGGCGAGCCGCACTGGTCGCTAACAGTCGGCAACATCCGCAGCGACATGAACGCGGTACTCGACGCGCTCGCCGCACAAAACGGTGTCTACACGCTCGAAACCGTCACGCCCCAAGGCCAGCGCGCATACGAAACGATTCGCTCAATCGAGCGCGTAGTCCCATGGACCGAAAGCCTCGACGCGCTGATCGAAGCGGGCGCCGATCCCGCCTGCAAGATCATCGCGTTCACCGTCACCGAAGGCGGCTATTACCTCGACGAACAGGACAAACTCGACACGGCCAACCCCGATCTGGCCGTTGACCTCAAGGGCGGCCACACCACCATCTACGGCGCACTGGCGGCAATTCTCGTGGCGCGCATGCAGCGCGGCGCGGGCCCGGTCACGCTGCAAACCTGCGACAACCTGCGCAGCAACGGCGAGCGATTCCATGCGGGCATGAGCGAATTCCTCGCACGGCGCGGCGCCGACGAACTGGCGCAATGGTTCAACGACTACGCCGCCTGCCCGAGTTCGATGGTCGACCGCATCACGCCGCGTCCCACGCCGGATGTGCGTGAACGCGTCAAGGCCGCCACTGGCGTCGACGACGCCTGCCCGGTAATGGGCGAGGCCTTCATCCAATGGGTGATCGAAGACCGCTTCATCACGGAACGCCCGGCGTGGGAAAAAGTCGGCGCGGAACTGGTGGACTCCGTGATGCCATACGAGGAAGCTAAGATCCGCATCCTCAACGCAACGCATAGCTGCATCGCGTGGGCAGGCACGCTGGTCGGGTTGAACTACATCCACGAAGGCACGCTCGACGCGGACATCCGGAAGTTCGCCTTCGACTACGTCACCGAAGACGTGATTCCCTGCCTCACGCCGAGTCCGCTCGATCTCGAACGCTATCGCGACGTGGTGCTCGAGCGCTTCAGCAATCCCTACATCCAGGACACGAACCAGCGTGTCGCGGCGGACGGCTTTTCGAAGCTGCCTGGTTTCATCGCGCCTACCCTTGGCGAATGTTTCGAGCGCGGCGTCACGCCCGCGGCCACGGCGATGCTGCCTGCCCTGTTCTTCCGTTTTCTCGAACGCTGGAACGCAGGCAAGCTGCCGTATGCATATCAGGACGGCGTGATGGACGAACGCGTCGCGCGCAGCTTCTTCGCGGCGCCCGATCCGTTGAAGGCGTTCGCCGCGGACCGGCTGCTATGGGGCGGCATGGCGCAAACGCCGGAATTGGAGGCGGCGCTGGCGGGCGCGGTGGCGCGCGTTGACGCGTGGCTCGCGAAACGCGGCGCGGTTTGAGCGCCATCTGAGGTTCATGCATGAACAGCGCCGCGCACCGCGCGGCATCGAAGCATGCAAAGTGCCAAGCTTAATGCGCATGACACCGTGCACGATGTAAGGCTAAAGTAGCGCATCTCCACCGACGAAGGTTTCGCGCCCATGTATCTCGGCATCGACCTCGGCACGTCCGAAGTGAAAGTCCTGCTGCTCGCTCCCAATGGACGCGTGATCGGCACAGCTGGCTCACCGTTCACCGTATCGCGTCCTCATCAGCGCTGGGCCGAGCAGAATCCCGAAGATTGGTGGACGGGCACGCGTACCGCGCTCGCGGCATTGCGCGCGAAACATCCCGACGAGTTCGCGCAGATTCGGGGCATCGGCCTGTCGGGCCAGATGCACGGTGCGGTGCTGCTCGATGCGCAGAACCGCGTGCTGCGGCCCGCGATCCTGTGGAACGACATGCGCAGCGACAAGGAGTGCGCGGAACTGACCGAGCGCGCGCCGAATTTGCACAGCGTGGCCGGCAATCTCGCCATGCCCGGATTTACCGCGCCGAAGCTGCTCTGGGTCGCGCGCCACGAGCCCGAGATTTTCGCGCAGACCGCCTGCGTGCTGCTGCCGAAAGATTACTTGCGCCTGCAACTGACCGGCGGCAAGGTATCCGATCCATCGGATGCGGCCGGCACGCTGTGGCTCGACGTCGCACAACGCGACTGGTCCGAGTCGCTGCTCGCCGCCTGCAACATGACGCGCGCGCAAATGCCCAGCCTGTGCGAAGGCAGCGCGCCGTCCGGCACGCTGCTGCCCGAGGTGGCGCGCGAATTTGGCCTGAGCGACGGCGTGATCGTCGCGGCCGGCGGCGGCGACAACGCCACCAGTGCGATCGGCATCGGCGCGACGCAACCGGGCGACGGCTTCGTCTCGCTCGGCACGTCGGGCGTACTGTGCGTGGTCGGCGACAGCTTCCGGCCGAATCCCGCCTCCGCGGTTCACGCGTTCTGTCACGCGATTCCGGATCGCTGGCATCAGATGAGCGTGGTGCTGTCCGCCGCGAGCTGTCTGCGCTGGGTCTGCAAGCTGACCTCGACCGACGAGCCTACCCTGCTCGCCGAAATCGAGGCGCTCCCGGCCGAAGCGTTGAACACCGCCCCGCTCTTCCTGCCCTATCTGTCCGGTGAACGCACGCCGCACAACGACCCGTATGCACAGGGCGTGTTCTTCGGCATGAACCACGCCACCGATCGCGCATTGCTCGGCTACGCGGTGCTCGAAGGCGTGACGCTCGCGCTCACCGACGGCCTCGACGCGCTGCGCGCGGCCGGCACTGAGGCGAAGGCGCTGTCCCTGCTCGGCGGCGGCGCACGCAGCGATTACTGGGCCCAGCTGCTCGCCGACGCGCTCGACACCGCCACCCGCAAGCATGGCGGCGGCGAAACCGGCGCGGCGCTTGGTGCGGCGCGCCTCGGCTGGCTCGCCGCGGGCGGAGATCCGGCCACGGTGCTGACCAAGCCACCCATCGAAAAGGAGTTCACACCGAACCCGCGCCGCCATGCCGAACTGCGCGCGCGGCTCGAAGCCTATCGCGCGCTGTATCGCCACGTGCGGCCGCTGTTCGACCCCGCGCGGCAACCGCTCGCCTGACCGGCAATCCGCAGCCGGCGTCCGCGTGGATTTCAGTAAGAGCGCGTGGACCGGCTGCTATCATCGGCGCACTTCAAGCGAGTCGTCACCGTGCCCAAGTCCACAGAAAAATTAGATCTTGCTACCCGCGCCGCCTGGCTGTACTACGTCGCCGGCAACACCCAGAACGAGATTGCCGAGAAGCTGCAGGTGTCGCGGCCGGTCGCGCAGCGGCTGGTTGCCTTCGCGGTGGAGAAGAACCTGATTCGCGTGCGCGTCGATCATCGGCTGGCCGACTGCCTTGCGCTCGCCGATCAGCTGTCGAAACGCTACGGCCTCACCATGTGCGAAGTGGTGCCGGTCGACAGCGACACGTCCGAGGAGGTCGACCGCAAACTGGCCGTGGCCGGCGCGCAGGTCATGGAACGCTTTCTCGGCGAAGAAAAGCCGATGGTGGTCGCCGTGAGCAGCGGCCGGACGCTGAAGGCCGCGGTCGATCAGATCGCGCAGCTGGACCGTCCGCAGCACCGGTTGGTATCGATGGTCGGGGCGATCGCCCAGGACGGCTCCTCGAACCGCTATGACGTCGCGCTGCACATTTCGGAGAAGACCGGCGGCAAGCATTTCCTCCTGCCCGCGCCTCTGCTCGCCGATAGCGAGGCGGAGCGCGCGCAGTGGTGCAATCACCGGCTGTACCGGATCGTCGAATCGCTCTCGGCGCAGGCCGATGTCGCGTTCGTCGGCATCGGCAATATCGGGCCTTCATGCCCGCTGCACGAAGACGGCTTCATTACATCGGCGGAAGTGGATGAGTTGATGCAGAACGGCGCGGTGGCGGAAATGCTCGGACTGCCAATCGATTCGGCCGGCGCGCATGTTGAATCGCCAACCGGCCGGCGCGTGACGAGCATCGCGCTCGACGCGCCGCCGCGGCGCCCCACTATCGGGTTCGCCGGCGGCCAGCGCAAGCGTGAAGCACTGATCGCGGTGCTCAAAGGCGGCTGGCTGTCAGGGCTCGTCACCGACGAGACGTGCGCGCGGGCCGCGCTGGAAGCCTGAGCCTGAGCGGCCTCGCAATTCATGCGAGCGCCGCTGTCCTCCTCGTCGTCAAGCGGCCAGCACCTCGACGATCTTGCGCTGGAAGGCCTTGCCGGCACTGTCGAACAGGTGGCAGTGCTCCGGCGTGGCGCCGAGTTTTTGCGTGTCGCCCTTGGCATGCCGCTCGAGCGGCGGAATCCGCGCGATCAGTCCGTCCGGCGCGACACTCGATTCCGCGTACAGATACGCCGCGTCGCCGAGTGATTCGACCGCCATGGTGCGGGCCGATACGCCATCTTCGGTCATGCCCACGTGCAGATGCTCGGGGCGAATGCCGACCGTCACCTTGTCGCCCTGCTTGACCGCGCCCGGTTCCACCGCCACGCGCTGCGTCTCCCCGGTTTCGTAGCGCACTGTGACGCCGTCGCGCGTGACCGACTGCACGACGCCTTCCATGAAGTTCATCTTCGGCGAGCCGATAAAGCCAGCCACGAAGCGGTTGGCCGGCGCGTGATACAACATGGTCGGGCTGCCCACCTGCTCGAGATTGCCCGCCGACAGCACGACGATCTTGTCCGCCAGCGTCATGGCCTCGACCTGATCGTGCGTCACGTAGATCATCGTGGTCTTCAGCTCATCATGCAGGCGCGCGAATTCGAGGCGCATTTTCACGCGCAAGGCGGCGTCGAGATTCGACAGCGGCTCGTCGAACAGGAACACCTTCGGCTTGCGCGTGATCGCGCGGCCAATCGCCACGCGCTGGCGCTGGCCGCCGGAGAGCTGCTTGGGCTTGCGATCCAGCAGATGGTCGATGTGCAGGATCTTCGCCGCATTGCGCACGGCTGCGTCGATCTCCGGCTTCTTGGTGCCGGCAAGCTTCAGGCCGAATGCCATGTTGTCGTACAGCGTCATGTGCGGATACAGCGCGTACGACTGGAACACCATCGCGATGCCGCGCTTGGCCGGTGCAACGTCGTTCACGCGCATGCCGTCGATGGTCAGATCGCCGCCGCTGATATCTTCGAGACCGGCGATCATCCGCATCAGCGTGGATTTACCGCAACCGCTCGGGCCCACGAACACGACGAACTCGCCGTCCGCGATATCGAGGTTGATGTCGCGCATCACCTCGTTGTCGTCGTAGGCCTTTCTGATGTTGCGCAGGGTTACGCTTGCCATGATGTGTCTCCGTTTAATGCTGTGTGTTGCGTGTTCGCGTGTTCGTTGCGTCAGGAACTCGAGGTGCGTTGAGTTGATCCGGCTCGCTTGCTTACGGCGCGGCAGCCGTCGCGCTCAGCGTCCATTGCGCGGCCAGCTCCGGTAGTTGCTGCATGTCGTCGAACACATGACGCGCACCGGCTGCATGCAGCTTGTCGATCTGCGCATCGCTCGCGTGACCGCCACCGATAAATCCGAGCACCGTCATGCCCGCCGCCGCTGCCGCTGTCACGCCCGTGACGCTGTCTTCCACCACGAGGCAAGCGGACGGTGCGAGGCCAAGCCCCTTGGCCGCCGCCAGATAAACGTCGGGCGCGGGCTTCGGGTTCGGCACCGCATCGGCGCAGAACAGGTGGTCGCCGAAAAACTTCACGAGCCCAGTGCGCGTCAGCACGGTTTCCACATACGGCCGGAAGCTGTTGCTCGCGCACGCTTTGATGAGCGGCACCTGGGCGAGCGCGGCTTCGATACCCTCGACCGTCGGCGCCTGCATCGCCGCCGCCTCCACTGCACGGCGAATTGCGTCGATGTCCTCAGCAGTGAGGTGCTTGCCGAGCTTCGCCGCCGTGCCTTCCAACACTTTTTCGATGCGCAATCCCAGCAGCGGCATCACCACCGGTTCGACCTCGACGCCGGGCCAGCGCGCTTCGAGTTCGTGCACCAGCATGCGCGCCGCCACGGCTTCGCTGTCGATCAGCACGCCGTCGCAATCGCAGATCAGCGCGAAATGAGCCGCACTTGTGTCTGCCGTCATTTGACCGCCCCGAACGTGAGGCCGCGCACCAGTTGCTTCTGCGACAGCCAGCCGACGATCAGGATCGGCGCCACCGCCAGCAGCGATGCCGCGGACAGCTTGGCCCAGAACAACCCTTCAGGACTCGAATACGACGCGATGAACACCGTCAGCGGCGCGGCGTTCGAGCTGGACAGGTTGATGCTCCAGAACGCTTCGTTCCACGAAAGAATCACGAGCAGCAGCGCGGTCGAAGCGAGCCCCGGCAGCGACATCGGCATCAGCAGATAGACGATCTCCTGCCACGTCGCTGCGCCGTCGATCCGCCCGGCTTCCAGAATGTCGCGCGGAATTTCAGCGAAGTACGTGAACGACATCCACACCGCGATCGGCAGATTGATCAGCGTGTAGACGATCACGAGACCCGACACCGAATCCAGCAGCCCGCTGTTTTTCCACAGCAGATAGATCGGCACCAGCACGCCGACCGACGGCATCATCTTGGTCGATAGCATCCACAGCAGTACCTTCTGCGTGCGGCGCGTCGGAAAGAACGCCATCGCATACGCGGCCGGCACGGCGAGAATCAGGCACAGCACAGTGACGCCCGCGGAGATCAGAATCGAATTCCATGCGAACGAAAAGTAATTGCTGCGCGCGAACACCTCGCGAAAGCTATCGAGTGTCGGAATGAAAAAGAGCGACGACGCGTACGCCTGCTGCTCGGTCTTGAATGCCGTGATCGTCATCCAGAAGATCGGAAAGAACAGCAGCAGCGCAACCAGCCAGGCGATCACGCCGGGAATGCCGCGGCGAATGCCTTCGAACGGCGACTTGGCCGGCACGGTCATGGGCGTCGCGCTCGACGCCGAAGTGGAGGCAACCTGGCTCATTTTTCGTACTCCCCTTTCAGGTTCTTCGCGAGCATTCGCACGAGGAAGAACGACACGATGTTAGCCAGCACGACAGCGAGAATGCCGCCCGCGGAGGCGAGCCCCACGTCGAACTGTTGCAGCCCCAGCGAATAGATCAGGTACGACAGATTGGTCGTTGCCGTGCCGGGACCGCCACCCGTGGTCGTGTAGATTTCGGCGAAGATCGACAGCAGGAAAATCGTTTCCATCATCACTACCACCGCGATCGCCCGTCTCAGGTGTGGCAGCGTGATGTAGAAGAACATGGAGAACGGACCCGCGCCGTCGATGCGCGCCGCTTCCTTCTGCTCCTGATCGAGCGACTGGATCGCGGTGAACAGAATCAGGAAGGCGAACGGCAGCCATTGCCATGCGACGATCATGATCACCGCCGTCAACGGATAGTCGGCAAACCAGTCGATCGGCTGCATCCCTAGCGCGCGCATGCCCTGCGCGATCAGCCCATACACCGGGTGCAGGATCATGTTCTTCCAGATCAGCGCGCTCACGGTCGGCATCACGAAGAACGGCGCAATGGCGAGCAGCCGCGCGATGCCTTGACCGTAAAACTTGCGGTCGAACAGGATCGCCATCAGCACGCCGCCTACCACCGTGATCACCAGCACCGAAATGATCAGTTCGAGCGTGTGTCCGATCGAAGGGCCGAACGACGGATCGCCCGCGAGAAACTTATAGTTGTCGAGACCGGCGAAGCCCTTGAGATCCGGATTCAACAGGTTGTAGCGCGAGAACGAAAACCAGATCGTCATCGCAAGCGGAATCGCCATCCACAACACCAGGATCGCCACCGATGGCGAGACCAGCCAGCGGGCGGAATTGGCTTTGCGAATTTCGCGTTCTTTTTCAGTCTGAGGATGGGCATGCATGAGAGGCAGGCGCAAAGGACGCATGATTGACCACCTGTTCGGTAAAGCGCGGGCCAGCCGCCGTCGCCGCGCGAGAGCCGCCGGGAAATGGCACGACGCTGCGTGGCAAGAGACGCGGCGGGAACGGCCCGCTGTGCTGCGTGGGCCGGCTGACGGGCGTCAGCCGGCGCGTGCCACGTCACTCACGTGGCTGACTTCTCCTACTTCTGATAACCGGCCTGCTTGACCGCGCGATCGGCAGTGGCGTTGCCGGCGGCCAGCGCCTGATCGATCGTCATCTGACCGGCAATCGCGCCGGAGATACTCTGACCGACCACGGTGCCGAACGACTGGAACTCAGGAATCCCGACGAACTGCACACCGGTGTACGGCACCGGCTTGAGCGTCGGATGATCCGGGTCCGCGGTCTGGATCGCCTTCAGCACGAAGTCGCCGAACGGCGCGGCCTGCTTGTACTCGGGGCGCGCATACGTGGATTGACGCGTTCCCGGCGGCACCGAGGCCCAGCCTTCGTCCTTCGCGACCAGCTCGATATATTGCTTCGACGTGGCCCACGTGATGAACTTCTTCGCCGCGTCAGCCTGCTTGGAAGACTTCGGAATTGCCAGCGCCCACGCCCACAGCCAGTGCGATCCCTTCGGCGTCACCGCGATCGGCGCCGCGGCGAAACCGACCTTGTCCGCAATCTGCGATTGCTGCTTGTTATAGAGCATGCCGGCGGCCACGGTGGCATCGATCCACATCCCGCACTTGCCCGAGGACATCAGCGTGAGGTTCTCGTTGAAGCCGTTCGAGCTCGCTCCCGGAGGGCCGTCTTTCTTCAGCAGATCGACGTAGAAGGTGATCGCCTTCTTCCATTCCGGCGAGGTGAGTTGCGCGTTCCACTTCTCGTCGAACCAGCGGCCGCCGAAGGTGTTCACCACCGTCGTGCCATACGCCATGTTCTCGCCCCAGCCGGCCTTGCCGCGCAGGCAGATGCCGTAGATGCCGTTGGCCTTGTCGGTGAGCTTGTCGGCGAATTGCGCGATCTGCTCGTAGGTCGGCTGATCGGGCATCTTTAGGCCCTTGGCCTCGAACAGGTCTTTGCGGTAATACGTCATCGAGCTTTCGACATAAAACGGCAGCGCATACAGTTGGCCGCCGGCGGACAGGCCGTCGCGGGCTGTCTTCACGACGTCGTTCAGATCGTAATCGGCGGGCAGGTTGGTGAGCGGCGTGAGCCAGCCGCGCTTGCCCCATTGCGGCGTTTCGTACGCGCCGATCGTCATCACGTCGAACTGGCCGCTGCCGGTCGTGATGTCGGTGGTGGCGCGCTGACGCAGCACGTTTTCTTCGAGAATCACCCAGTTCAGCTTGATGTCCGGATTGGCCTTTTCGAACTCGGGCGAAAGCTTCTTCAGCTCGATCATGTCCGGATTGTTCAGCGTAGCGATCGTGACCGTGGCCGCCGACGCGTTCAATGCAAAGCATGCAACAGCGCCGGCACTGGCCGCCTTTAGCGCGAATTTGAGGACGGGTTTCATGTGTTGTCTCCTTTTCTCGTGCGTTATTTAGTGCTGCGTTTGTTTTGCGAAAATGACAATGAGTGACGTTGAATGAAAGTGAATGCTCCTGACTCAGCTCATCCAGTTGCCGCCATCGACGTTCAGGGTTTGCGCCGTGATGTAGTCGGCATCCGCCGACGCGAGAAACAGGGCGGCGCCGGTCAGGTCGTCCGGCACGCCCATGCGGCCAAGCGGCACCGCTTCGCCCACAAGGCGCTTCTTCTCGCCGAGCGGACGGTTTTCATAGCGGGCAAAGAGCGCGTCGACTTCGTTCCACATTGGCGTGTCGACCACGCCCGGCGCGATGCCGTTCACGTTGATCTTGTGCGGCGCAAGCGCCAATGCCGCCGATTGCGTGTAGCTGAGCACCGCCGCCTTGGTCGCGCAGTAGTGCGAGACGAGCGCCTCGCCGCGCCGCCCTGCCTGCGATGACATATTGATAATCTTGCCGCCGCGGCCCTGCTCGACCATCTGTCGCGCCGCCGCTTGCATCAGGAAGAACATGCCCTTCACGTTGACCGCGAAGAGGCGGTCGAACACGTCCCAGGATTCGTCGAGAATCGGGCGCATGTCGAAGAGCGCCGCGTTGTTGAACAGAATGTCGAGTTGGCCGAACCGCGCCAGGGTGCTCGCCACGATGCGCTCGATATCGTCGCGGCGCGTGACGTCGGCGCTCACGGTCAGCACGCGCTCGCCGTAGGTGGCGCGCAACGCGTCGCCGAAACTGTCGGCCGGTTTCACGTCGACCAGCACGCAGCGCGCGCCTTCGTCCAGATAGCGGCGCGCCACGGCTTCACCGATGCCGCTTGCCGCGCCCGTCAGAATGGCCACCTTGTCTTGTAATCGTGCCGCCACTGCTTGTCTCCGGTTCGGTCCGTCTTTTGAGTCACGGTGAGCGAACGCTCATCACACGAACAATTGCTCTGTTTGTGATCGAATGATCGGATACGGGCCCGGTCATGTCAAGGCGTGCAATCAGATTTCGATGTTGCAGCGCGGCAGGCCACATGCGGCGCCGCCCTGCCCCAAACGGCATGAGCACAAATCGATCCACGAACGCCGATCCGTGTGAGGCACGTATCGCTGACAAAAATTCGAGATACGTTATATCATTTCGACCTCGCGTCACTTCGAGGCCTTCGCCGCTTGATGGCCCCAACCCTCCCGCAACAGGACAGGACAATGAACAGAATCGGCTCGGTGTTGAACGCAGCGCAACGCGCACTGAGGCTGTCGAAATTTGTCGCCGTCAGCGCCGCCGTGCTCGCGTTCGGCCAAGGCGCGATGGCCGCCGACGCGAAAATCCCGGTGGTCGCGGCGGAGAATTTTTACGGCGACGTGGTTCAGCAATTGGGCGGCGATCGCGTCGAGGTCACGAGCATCCTGAGCAATCCGGATCAGGATCCGCATCTGTTCGAAGCCAGCCCGAAGACCGCGCGCGCGTTGCAGCACGCGAGCCTTGTGGTCTACAACGGTGCCGACTACGATCCGTGGATGGCAAAATTGCTGGCCGCATCCAAGGGCACGCAGCGTGTCACGATCGTCGCCGCGGACCTCACGGGCAAGAAGGGCGGCGACAATCCGCACCTCTGGTACGACCCGGCGACCATGCCGAAGGTGGCGCGCGCGGTGAGCGCGGCGCTCGTGGCGGCTGACCCGGCGCACAAGTCGGCGTACGATGCGAACCTCGCGAAGTTTCTCGATTCGCTGAAACCGGTCGACGCCAAGGTGGCCGAACTGCGCAGCCGCTACGCCGGCGTGCCGGTCACGGCGACCGAGCCGGTGTTCGGCTATATGTCGGACGCGGTGGGCCTGACGATGCGCAATCTGCGCTTCCAGCTCGCCACGATGAACGACACCGAAGCCAGCGCGGCCGATATCGCCGCGTTCGAACGCGATCTGCGCGAGAAGCGCGTGCGCGTTCTGATCTATAACAGCCAGGCAACCGAGGCCCTGACCAAACGCATGTTGAAGCTCGCACAGCAATCGAAGGTGCCGACCATGAGCGTCACCGAGACCGAACCGGCCGGCAAGACCTATCAGACGTGGATGCTGACGCAGCTCGACTCGCTGGGCGCGGCGCTGGCCTCGGGCGACGCCGGCGGTGCAAAAGGAAATACGCAATGACAGTGATTGGCGGCAGCGCGCCGGCTCGTGAGGCCGTGCTCGAACTCGAGCACGTCACGCTGGAACTAGGCGGCCGCACGATTTTGCGCGACGCCGGTTTCGTGGTGAACCAGGGCGAATTCATCGGCGTGCTCGGACCGAACGGCGCCGGCAAGACGACGTTGATGCGCGCGGTGCTCGGCCTCGTGCCCGCATCGAGCGGTGCGATCCGCGTGCTGGGGCAGCCGGTCGAGCGCGGGCACGCATCGATCGGTTATATGCCGCAGACGCGCAGCGCGCTCGCCGGACGACGTGTGCGCGGGCGCGATTTCGTCGCCATGGCCGCCGACGGTCATCACTGGGGCCTGCCGCATTCGAGCGCCAAGACCCGTGCGGACGTTGACCGCGTGCTGGACCTGGTGGGCGGCAGCACGCTCGCGAAGCGGCCGCTCTCGGAACTCTCGGGCGGCGAGCGTCAGCGGCTGCTGCTCGCGCAATGCCTGCTCGGCAACCCGAAACTGCTGTTGCTGGACGAACCGCTGATCAGCCTCGACCCGCATCATCAGAAGAGCGTGGTCGAACTGGTGCGGCGCGTGCAGCAGGAACTCGGCATTGGCGTGCTGTTTTCCGCGCATGAACTCAATCCGCTGCTCAACTCGCTCGACCGCGTGCTGTATCTCGGCAGCGGCGTGGCTGCGCTCGGCACCGTCGACGAGGTGATCACGCGCCCGGTGCTGTCGCGCCTCTACGGTTCGCCGATCGACGTAATGCGGGTGAACGGACGCATCTTCGTAATGTCGGGCGGCGTCGAAGTCGAAAAGCACGATCACGAGCACGAACAGGACGAAGACGGCGGCCACGGCCATTCGCATTCGCACGGCCACTCACACAAGCACGACTCGCACGACGGACACACGCACGATGTTTGAATACGACTTCATGGTGAACGCATTCGCGGCGTCGGGGATCGTCGCGGTGCTGTCCGGCGTGGTGGGCTACTTTCTGGTGATGCGCGGACAGACGTTCGCCGGCCACGCGCTCTCGCACGTCGGCTTCACCGGCGCGACCGGCGCGGTGCTGATCGGCATCTCGCCGATCTGGGGGATGATAGGCTTCACGCTCGCGGCCGGCGTCGGCATGGGCGCGCTCGGCGAGCGCCTCGCCGGACGCGATGTGGCGATCGGTGTGATCCTCTCGCTGTCGCTCGGCTTCGGCTTGCTGTTTCTGCACTTCTTCACCGCCTACGCGACCCAGGTCACCGCCCTGCTGTTCGGCAACGTGCTCGGCGTGAATGCGTCGACGCTCGGTGTGCTGGCGGCGTTGGGCGTCGTGAGTTTGCTGGCGCTCGCCGCGATCATGCGGCCGCTGCTGTTTGCGTCGTTGCAGCCGGAACTGGCCGAAGCCAAGGGCGTGTCGCTGCGCCTCGTGTCGATGCTGTTCCTCGCGATTGCCGCGCTGGCCGTGGCGGCGTGTACGCAGATCGTCGGCGTGCTGCTGGTGTTCACGCTCATGGTCGGCCCGGCCGCCGCCGCGCAGAATCTGACCACGCGGCTGTCAACCGGCCTCGTGCTCGCGGCGGCGTTTGCGCTGCTGCAGGCGTGGCTCGGTCTGACGCTCGCGTTCTATACGGATTGGCCGACGAGCTTCTGGATAACCGTGCTCTCGGCGGTGGTGTACGGCGGCAGTTTGTTGAAGCGGCATTGAAGTGATGATGGCGGTGGCACATCGGCGTGCCGCCGCCGTCATCCTGCGAGACTGCCGAACCTCAGCCGAGCAGCACCTTCGCGTGATGCGCGAGATGATCTTCGATGAAGGTCTGGATGAAGTAGTAGCCGTGGTCGTAACCCACGTGACGGCGCAGCGTGAGCGGTTGTCCCGCGGCGCGGCAAGCGGCCTCGAACACATCCGGATTCAACTGCTCCGCAAGGAACTGATCCGCGAGCCCCTGATCGACCAGAATCCCCGCTGCGAACTTGTGCGATGCATGCGCCACCAGTTCGCTTGCGTCGTACTGCTTCCACGCTTCGCGGTCTTCGCCCAGATAGCCGCTGAACGCTTTCTCGCCCCACGGGCAGCGCATCGGCGCGGCAATCGGCGCGAACGCCGACACCGAGCGGTAGATCGACGGATTGCGCAGCGCCAGCATCAACGCGCCGTGACCACCCATCGAATGACCGAAGATGCCGAGGCGCGCGCCGGCCACCGGCAGATTCGCGAGCACCGTTTCGCGTAGCTCATCGCGCACGTATGAGTACATCCGGTAGTGCCGCGCCCACGGCTCGCGCGTTGCGTCGACGTAAAAGCCCGCGCCCACGCCGAAATCCCACGCCGCGCTTTCGCCCGGCACGCCCGCACCGCGCGGGCTCGTGTCCGGAGCGATCAGCGCAATGCCGTGCTGCGCCGCGAAACGCTGCGCGCCGGCCTTGATCGGGAAGGTCTCTTCCGTGCAGGTGAGGCCCGCGAGATAGAACAGCGCGGGCACTTTCGCGCCGGTCTGCAAGGCCTGCGGCGGTAGGTACACGGAAAAGCGCATCGGCAGGCCGATGGTGGAGGACTCGTGCTTGTAGAAGCGCTGCTCGCCGCCATAGCAGGCGTGTGACGAAATCAGTTCGATCATCGCCGCACCCTGTCAGTACAGCACGACCGAGCGGATCGACTCGCCCTTCTTCATCAGATCGAAGCCTTCGTTGATGCGTTCCAGCGGCAGACGGTGCGTGATGAGGTCGTCGATATTGATCTTGCCTTCCATGTACCAGTCGACGATCTTCGGCACGTCCGTGCGGCCACGCGCGCCGCCGAAGGCCGAGCCCTTCCACTCGCGGCCCGTGACCAGCTGGAACGGCCGCGTGCTGATCTCCTCGCCCGCCGCCGCCACGCCGATGATGAACGACTGGCCCCAGCCCTTGTGCGTGCACTCGAGAGCCTGGCGCATCACCTTCGTATTGCCGATGCATTCGAACGAGTAGTCCGCGCCGCCATCGGTCAGTTGCACGATGTGATCGACCACGTTCTCGACTTCGTTCGGGTTGATGAAGTGCGTCATGCCGAACTTCTTCGCCAGTTCGACGCGGCCCGGATTGATATCCACGCCGATGATCTTGTCCGCGCCGACCATCTTCGCACCCTGGATCACGTTCAGGCCAATGCCGCCGAGACCGAACACCACCACGTTCGCGCCGGCCTCGACCTTGGCCGAATACACCACGGCGCCAACGCCCGTCGTCACGCCGCAGCCGATGTAGCAGATCTTGTCGAACGGCGCGTCTTCACGCACCTTCGCCACCGCGATTTCCGGCACGACGATGTAGTTCGAGAACGTGGACGTGCCCATGTAGTGAAAGAGCGGCTTGCCGTCCAGCGAGAAACGCGACGTGGCGTCGGGCATCAGCCCCTTGCCTTGCGTCGAACGGATCGCCTGACACAGATTGGTCTTGCGCGAGAGGCAGAACTTGCACTGGCGGCATTCCGGCGTGTAGAGGGGAATCACGTGGTCGCCCTTCTTCACGGTGCCGACACCCGGCCCGGTATCGACGATCACGCCCGCGCCTTCGTGGCCGAGAATCGCCGGGAATATACCTTCGGGGTCCGCGCCGGAGAGCGTGTAGTAGTCGGTGTGGCAGATGCCCGTGGCTTTCACTTCGATCAGCACTTCACCAGCGCGCGGCCCTTCCAGATCGACTTCTTCGATCGTCAACGGCGCGCCGGCTTTCCATGCGATGGCTGCTTTGGTCTTCATCGTGAATGCTCCTGTGAGTCTGTCAGTGCAAGGCGCGTCGCCGTGGCATGCGTGGCGGCGCGCGCGTGTTGAGGGTCAGTGCTGCGGGCGATGGGTATGTCGCGCGAGGCGACGGCGTTGTCATTGCCGCACAACGCAAGACGCCACGCTCTACCTTAGCGGGCGAGAAACGTCATGGTATTGCAAAGCGCGTCACGGCATGGTCTGAATCGGACATCGCGGGCCTCACCGATACGGTGTCTCGGCAAACCAGGTTTCCACCCGGCCGTACAGATCGAGAAAGCGCGCGTAGCGTTCGGCGAGCGCCGCATCGCCTTGCGCAGCCGCGACCCGCGTCGCGCCGGGCGCGAGCGCGGCGAGATCGCCCGCGTGCCAATGTCCGCTCGCGAGGCCGCCAAGAATGGCCGCGCCACGCGGCGCGGCATTGGGACAATCGATCGCATGCAACTCGACATTCAGCGCGTCGGCGAGCAACTGCCGCCAGCGCGCGTCGACGGAACCGCCGCCTGCCAGCTTCAATGACGTCACCGTCGCGCCGCTCGCGCGAATCGCATCGAGCCCGGCGCGCAGCGAGAACGCGACGCCTTCGAACGCGGCGCGCATCATCGTGCCGCGTGTGTGGTCGAGCGCGAGTCCCAGCCAGCCGCCGCGCGCCGTCGGGTTGAGCCAGGGCGTGCGCTCGCCGGTGAGGTACGGCAGGAACATGAGACCGGAAGCGGCCATCGCCGTCGTGCCGGCCGCGTCGCCGAATGCATCACGATAGGCCTCCGCCCATTCATACGAGAGCCATCCGCGCACGCGTTCAAGCGCGATGCCGACGTTTTGCATTGCTGCCATCCGGTACCAGTGATCGCTCGCCGCGCGGTAGCGATGCAAACCCTTCACCGCCGCGGGCGCCTGCCCTGCAAGCACGACGATCTGCCCGCCCGTGCCGGTGGTAAGCAAGGCGTCGCCGTCGCGCGCCAGTCCGCTGCCGAGCGCGGCGCAAGGCGTGTCGGCGGCGCCGGTCGCGAGCACGATGCCGGCGCGCAGGCCAAGCGCTTGCGCCGCCTGTTGCGACAGAACTCCACCCGCCGCATACGACGGCGCCAATGGCGCAAACCACGCGTGCGGTATCTCGAGCCGCTCGAGCAGCGCCGTGTCCCACGCGCCGGCGGGATCGGCGAGCGCCGTCGCGCAAGCATCGGAAGGATCGGTCACGATCGCGCCGCCCAGCGCGACGCGCAGCCAGTCTTTCGGCTGCAGCGCCCAGCGCGTGCGGCTCGCGGAGTGCGGCTCGTGCAGCACGATCCAGCGCAACAACGGACCGGCCATGCCCGGCGCAACCGGATTCGGCTGAGGATCGGGCCATTCGCCGAGCAAACCCAGCGCGCGCGTGTCGGGCCACAGCATGGCGGGCCGCACCGCTTCGCCCGCGTCGTCGATCAGCACAACGCCGTGCATCTGCCCGGAAAAGCCAATCGCCCGCACGTCGCCGCGCAATGCTTCGGGCAAGCGCGCCGCCGCTTCGCAGAGCGCGCGCCACCAGGTTTGCACATCCGTTTCCGCCCAACCCGCGTGCGGCGTGTCGAGGGCATAGGCGACGCTCGCCACCGCTTGCTCGTGGCCGTTTTCGTCGACGATTGCTACTTTGAGGGAACCGGTGCCAAGGTCTATACCAAGAAAACTCATGGACGAAAAAGCGTCAAATTGGGGGATGGGTACGAGCTCGCGAAAGCTGCCGGAGCGGCCAGATTTTCCTCGCCGGAACGAGGTGTGGGGAACGCGCCCGAACGCACGCCGAAACCCCCAAATCGCGGGTTAACCCGCCTACGCGGCGAGCAACGTAAAAACAGCACTATGCGCAAAACGAGATACACCTCATTGATTCTCACACATATCTCAATGAGCCGGGTTCGCGTGGCACACGGCTACACATCGCCGCTGCAAGGGGCTCACCGGCCATAAACCGGGCACGCACCTTAATTTTGGCTTTCAAATGACCCTCGCGCATATCGTCACCGCAAATGCCGGAATAGGCCCCAGTGGTCTTGTTGCACTTTTTCATCCCCGTTAACTTGGAGCCATCCCAAAACTAGATGGTGGAGACAGACGATATGCAAGCGAACACGGTTCACCCGTGCGACGAGCGACTGCCCGCGGGCCAGTTGCTGACCCTCGGCATTCAGCACGTTCTGGTGATGTATGCCGGTGCGGTCGCAGTGCCCCTGATCATCGGCGCGGCGCTCAAGCTGCCGAAAGACCAGATCGCGTTCCTGATCAGCGCTGATCTGTTTTCCTGCGGTATCGCCACGCTGATCCAGACGCTCGGCTTGTGGATCTTCGGCATCCGTCTGCCGGTCATCATGGGCTGCACGTTCGCGGCCGTCGGTCCGATGGTGGCGATCGGCACCAATCCATCTCTTGGCATTCTCGACATCTTCGGCTCGACGATCGCAGCCGGCGTGGTCGGCATCCTGCTCGCGCCCGCGGTCGGCAAGTTGCTGCGCTTCTTCCCGCCGGTCGTGATCGGCGTGGTGATCTCGGTGATCGGCTTGTCGCTGATGGAAGTCGGCATCAACTGGGCGGCCGGTGGCGTGGGTAATCCGGATTACGGCAATCCGGTCTATCTCGGCCTGTCGCTGCTCGTGCTGATGCTGATTCTGCTGATCAACAAGTTCGCCAAGGGCTTCCTCGCCAATATCTCGGTGCTGCTCGGCATTGTCGCGGGCTTCGTGATCGCGCTGGCGCTCGGCCGCGTCAACATGGACGGCGTTACGCACGCACCTTGGGTCGGCTTCGTCATGCCGTTCCACTTCGGCATGCCGCACTTCGACCCGCTCTCGATCGCGACGATGGTCACGGTGATGTTCGTCACGTTCATCGAATCGACCGGCATGTTCCTCGCGGTCGGCGACATGGTGGATCGTCCGGTCGATCAGAAGACGCTGGTGCGCGGTCTGCGCGTGGACGGCCTCGGTACGCTGATCGGCGGCATCTTCAACTCGTTCCCGCATACCTCGTTCTCGCAGAACGTCGGCCTGATCGGCGTGACCGGCGTGAAGAGCCGCTTTGTCTGCGCGATGGGCGGCGTGATCCTGGTGCTGCTCGGCCTGTTCCCGAAGATGGCGCAAGTGGTCGCGTCGGTGCCGGCTTTCGTGCTCGGCGGCGCGGGCATCGTGATGTTCGGCATGGTCGCGGCGAACGGCATCAAGGTGCTGTCGAAGGTCGACTTTGTGAAGAACCACCACAACCTGTTCATCGTCGCGGTCAGTATCGGCCTTGGACTGGTGCCGGTGGTGTCGCCCCGCTTCTTCTCGCAACTGCCGCCGGCGCTCTCGCCGCTGCTGCATAGCGGGATTCTGCTGGCGTCGGTGTCGGCGGTCGTGCTGAACCTGATCTTCAACGGCGTGAAGAGCGAGCGGAAGGCACGCCGCGAAATCCGCAGCGCCGGCCACGACTTCGACGGACGCGGCGGTAATGAGCAGCAGCAAGGCGACAATATGCTGCGTTCGGCGGATCTGCACTGAGGAAGACACGGGCGCCGTGGACAAACAAATGCCGCGGTCTGCCTAAGCCTGTCGCTTGATCTGATTCCAGAAGAAGCCCTTGTCAGTCGGCAACTGACAAGGGCTTTTGCTTACGGGTCTTTTGACTCGCGCAGATAAGACAAAGCCCTTGGGACCATCGGTCCCAAGGGCTTTGAGGCAGCGCCAAGGCAAGTTTCCCTGAAACAGAGACCTGCCTCAAGCGCCAGCTACTTCAAACTCAACCCGCCTTGGCCGCCGAAGCCGCCACCGGCGCACTCGCCGCGCCGTAGTTGACCGGTGCGTCCGCCGGACGCGGCTGGTCGCCGTTGTGCTCGATCCAGCCGCCGCCGAGTGCCTGATACAGATCGACCAGGTTCTGCAGGCGCTGCATGCGCGCGGTGATCAACGACTGCTGCGCCAAATACAGATCGGTCTGCGCGGTCAGCACCGACAGATAACTGTCGACGCCGTTCCTATAACGCAGATCCGACAGATCCAGCCGGCGCTGCTCGGCAAAGGTATTGCGCTCGAGCGCCTGGATCTGCTGATCGTACGTGCCGCGTGCCGCGAGGCCGTCCGCCACTTCGCGGAAGGCCGTCTGGATCGCCTTTTCATACGTGGCGATCTGGACGTTCTTCTGGATGTGGGCGAGATCGAGATTGGCCATGTTCTGGCCGCCTTCGAAAATCGGCAGCGTGATCGACGGCGAGAAACCCCACGCCGCCGAACCCGGCTTGAACAGACCACCGAGCGTCGGGCTCAGCGTGCCGAAGTTGCCGGTCAGCGACACTTTCGGGAAGAACGCCGCGCGCGCCGCGCCGATATTCGCATTGGCCGCGAGCAAATTCTCCTCGGCCTCCATGATGTCCGGACGACGCGTCAGCAGATCGGACGGCAGGCCTGCCGGAATATCCGTGAGGAGATTCTGGCTGTCCAACATCAAGCCCGGCGGCAGATCGGCCGGCAACGGCTCGCCCACCAACAGCACCAGCGCGTTTTCAGCCTGAGCCCGCAAGCGCGCCTGCTGCTGCAGGTTGGCGAGGGCCTGCTCGACCACGGTCTGCGCCTGGCGCAGATCCAGCTCCGACCCCGTGCCGTTGTCGAACTGCAGCTTGGTGATGCGATACGACTCCTGCGCGGTCGTCAACGTGTTCTGCGTGACCTTCAGCAGATCGTCCAGTTCGAGCACCGTCAGGTACTGATCCGCCACCTGCGAGACCAGCGAGATTTCCGCCGCCTTGCGCGCCTGAGCCGTGGCCAGATATTGCGCCAACGCCTGGTCCTTCAGGCTCTGAACCCGCCCGAAGAAGTCGATTTCCCACGACGCGTTCAGCCCGACCGAGTACTGGTTGGAAATCGTCTGGCCACCGAACGCCAGATCCTTCGGCGTACGCGATTTGCTTTGCGAAGCCGCGGCGTCGAGCGTCGGCAGCAGACCGGCGCGAACGATCCGGTACTGCGCCTGCGACGCCTGCATGTTCAGCACCGACACGCGCAGATCGCGGTTGTTCTTCAGCGCGATCTCGATCAGCCGCTGCATGCGCGGATCGACGAAGAACTCGCGCCAGCCGATGTCGGCCGCGGCCACGCCGTTCGCGCTGCGCGCGCTGGCGGCGTCAGGCTGGGTCGCGCCCGGCTGCGTGTCATACACGCCGCCGGTCGGGAAGGTCGCCGTTACGGGCGCAGCCGGGCGCTCGTACTTCGGCGCCATCGTGCAACCCGCGGCGAACAACGCGACCGCCACTGCAATCAGAGAATGTTTTTGCATCTCAATGTCCGTCCTTGCCCGAGCCTTCATCCGTCGACCCGCCAGCCGAACCGCCGCCCTGGCCGTCATGCGGATGGTGCTGGTTGTAGTGTGCGAGCGCCTCATCCGGATCTTCCTTCTCACCGCCGAACTTCGCGCGGATCACGACGAAGAACATCGGGATCATGAAAATCGCGAGGAAAGTCGCCGTCAACATCCCGCCGATCACGCCGGTACCGATCGCGTGCTGGCTCGCGGAACCCGCGCCGTTACTGATCGCGAGCGGCATCACGCCGAGAATGAACGCGAGCGAGGTCATCAGAATCGGGCGCAACCGCAGACGCGCTGCTTCCAGCGCGGCCTCGATCGGCCCCATGCCTTCGCTCTGCTGCAGCTCGCGGGCGAATTCCACGATCAGAATCGCGTTCTTCGCCGACAGACCCACCGTGGTCAACAGACCCACCTGGAAGAACACGTCGTTCTCGAGACCGCGCAGCGTAGCGGCCAGCAGTGCGCCCAGCACGCCGAGCGGCACCACCATGATCACCGAGAACGGGATCGACCAGCTTTCATAAAGCGCCGCGAGACACAGGAACACGACGAGGATCGAGATGCCGTACAGAATCGGCGCCTGCGAACCGGACTGGCGCTCCTGCAACGACAGGCCCGTCCATTCGTAGCCGATACCCGCCGGCAGTTTCGCCACGATGGATTCCATGGCTGACATGGCCTGGCCGGTCGACTTGCCCGGTGCGGCCGCGCCCTGGATTTCCACCGCCGAAATACCGTTGTAGCGCTCCAGCTTCGGCGAACCGTAGCTCCAGCTGCCCGTCGCGAACGAATTGAGCGGCGCCATGCCACCAGAAGCGTTGCGCACGTACCAGTTGTTCAGGTCATCCGGATTCATCCGGAACGGCGCGTCGCCCTGCACGTACACCTTCTTGATCCGGCCATCGGTATCGAGGAAGTTGTTCACATAGACCGAGGCCCACGCGATCGAGAACGTCTGGTCGACGGCCGCCAGCGAGACGCCGAGCGCCGCCGCTTTTTCGTGATCGATCGTGATCTTGAATTGCGGCGTATCGTTCAGCCCGTTCGGACGCACCTGAGCCAGCGTCGGATCTTTCGAAGCCATGCCGAGCAGCATATTGCGCGCTTCCATCAGCTTCGCGTGGCCCAGACCGCTACGATCCTGCAACTCGAAGTCGAAGCCCGATGCCGTACCCAGTTCCGGAATGGACGGCGGATTCACCGGATACACAAGTGCATCCTTGTACGTCGAGAAGTGCATGAACATCCGGCCGATCAGCGCCTGCACTTTCTGGTTCGCGTGCTGGCGCTCGGCGTAACCCTTCAGCTTCACGAACACGAGGCCGGCATTCTGGCCGCGGCCGGCGAAGCTGAAGCCGTTCACCGTAAACGCCGATTCGACGATGTCCTTTTCCTGATTCAGCACGTAGTCCGACACATCCGAGAGGGCATGCGCCGTGCGCTCCTGGGTCGAGCCGGCCGGCGTTTGCACCAGCACGAACATGATCCCCTGGTCTTCATCAGGCAGGAACGACTTCGGCAGACGCACGAACAGCAGACCGACCGCGACGATCACCACCAGGTAGATGATGAGCCAGCGGCCCGAGCGCTTGATCACGTGGTGCACGCCGGAGTGATACTTGTCGCGGCTCGTCTCGAAGGTCCGGTTGAACCAGCCGAAGAAACCTTTCTTCTCTTCGTGATGGCCCTTCGGAATCGGCTTCAGAATCGTCGCGCACAGCGCCGGCGTGAGAATCAACGCGACCAGCACCGACAGCACCATCGCCGCCACGATGGTCAGCGAGAACTGCCGGTAAATCGCGCCCACCGAACCGCTCGAGAACGCGACCGGCACGAACACCGCCGACAGCACGAGCGCCACGCCGACCAGCGCGCCGGTGATCTGGTCCATCGCCTTGCGGGTGGCGTCGCGTGGCGACAAGCCCTCCTCGGCCATCACCCGCTCGACGTTTTCCACCACCACGATCGCATCGTCCACCAGCAGGCCGATTGCGAGCACCAGCCCGAACATCGACAACACGTTGATCGAGAAGCCCACCGCGCTCATGATCGCGAACGTGCCCAGCAGCACCACCGGCACCGCGATCGTCGGAATCAACGTCGCGCGCAGGTTCTGCAGGAACAGGTACATCACGAGGAACACGAGCACGATACCTTCGAGCAGCGTCTTCACCACGTCTTCGATCGACAGCCGCACGAACGGCGTCGTGTCATACGGGTACTTCACCACGAGGCCGTGCGGGAAGTACTTCGACAGATCGTCGATCTTCGCCTTCACGTTCTTCGCCGTTTGCAGCGCGTTGGCGCCCGTCGCGAGCTGAATGCCCAGACCGGCGGTCGGCTTGCCGTTGTAGTGCGTGTCGAAGTTGTAGTTTTCACCGCCCAGTTCGACGCGGCCCACGTCTTTAATGCGCACCTGCGAGCCGTCCGTGTTCACCTTCAGCAGCACGTTGCCGAACTGCTCAGGCGTATTCAGCAGCGTCGCCTCGGTAATCGTGGCCTGCAGCATCTGCCCCGGCACCGACGGCGTGCCGCCGATCGAACCGCCGGCCACTTGCACGTTCTGCGCCTGCAGCGCGGTCTGGACATCGACCGGCGTCAGATTGAACTTGTTCAGCTTCGACGCGTCGAGCCAGACCCGCATCGCGTACTGCGTGCCGAACAGCGTCACGGTACCCACGCCGTCGAGACGGCTGATCGGGTCCTTGACGTTCGACGCGACGTAGTTCGCCAGGTCGATCTTGTTCATGCTGCCGTCTTCGGAGTTGAACGCCAGCACGAGCAGGAAGCTGCTGCTCGACTTGGTGACGTTAATCCCCTGCTGCTGCACGATGGTCGGCAGCAACGGCGTTGCCAGCTGCAGCTTGTTCTGCACCTGCACCTGGGCGATGTCCGGATTCGTGCCGGCCGCGAACGTCAGCGTGATGGTTGCCGTACCGGAGTCGTCCGACGTGGACGACAGATACAGCAAGTGGTCGAGACCACTCATCTGCTGCTCGATCACCTGCGTGACGGTGTCTTCCACCGTCTTCGCCGACGCACCCGGGTACACGGCGCTGATCTGCACCGCCGGAGGCGCGATGGTCGGGTATTGCGCGATCGGCAGCGTAAACACCGACGCGACACCCGCGAGCATCAGGATGATGGCGATCACCCATGCAAAAATCGGGCGATCAATAAAGAACTTTGCCATGAAGCAGGCTCCCTGTTATTGCGCGGCCGATGCAGCAGAGGCAGCCTGTGCCACCGGTGCACTGCCGGCCGCCGGCGCTTGCTGAGCCGCGGCGTCGGAGGCGGCGGGCGTCGGTGCGGGGACGGTCTTCACCGTCATGCCCGGACGCACTTTGTCGGTACCGAGCACGATCACGCGATCGCCCGGATTCAGGCCGCTGTCGACCACCCAGTTCGCACCGTAGGTCGCCCCGGTGACGAGCTGGCGCACCGTGACCTTGTTGTGTTCGTCGACGACGAGCGCGGTCGGCTGCCCCTTCGGGTCGTGCGTGACGCCTGTTTGCGGCACGACGATTGCGCGGTCGTTGACGCCTTCGTCGATGCGCGCGCGCACGAACATGCCCGGCAGCAGCACGCGGTCCTTGTTCTGGAAGATCGCGCGAACCGTGACCGAGCCGGTGCCCTGGTCGACCGTCACGTCGGTGAACTGCAGCTTGCCCTGCTCCGAGTAGGCACGGCCGTCTTCAAGAATCAGCGTGACCTTGGCGGCGTCAGGACCGTTCGTCTTCAGGCGCCCTTCCTGAATCTGGCGGCGCAGCTTGAGCCCGTCGAGGCTCGATTGGGTCAGGTCCACATAGACCGGATCCAGTTGCTGGACCGTCGACATCAGCGTGGCCTGGCTCGCCTGCACGTAAGCACCCGGCGTGACCTGGGAAATGCCGACCTGGCCTGTCACCGGCGACGTCACGTCGGTGTAGCCGAGATTGATCTGCGCGGTATCGACGGCGGCCTTGCCCGAGGCCACGTCTGCCGCGGCCTGCCCTTCGGATGCGACGGCGTTGTCGTAGTCCTGCTTGCTGACCGCGTTGGCCGCGACCAGCACCTTGTAGCGGTTCGCCTGCGCGGTGGTCGTGGCGAGGTTCGCCTGCGCCTTGGCGAGCGATGCCTTGGCGCTGTTCAGCGCGGCGATATACGGCGCCGGATCGATCTTGTACAGACGCTGACCGGCCTTGACGAGGCTGCCTTCGACGAATTCGCGGCGCAGCACGATGCCGTCGACCCGCGCACGCACCTGCGCGACGAGGAACGCATTGGTCCGGCCCGGCAATTCGGTGACGACCGGCACCGTCGTCGGCTGAACCGTGATGATGGCGACCTCGGGCGTTTGTTGCGGCGGGGCAGATTGTTTTGGTCCGCACGCTGCCAGCAATACGGCAGCCGTCGCGGCACTGATTAAGCGGAATGGAATCCGTTCGACGCGCATGGAGCGACCTCTGTCAAAGACTGAGAATGAAAAAGTGCGCGCATCCCTACCCCCGGGGACGACGGCGCACGCATGCGTCTTGCGACGCTTGACCGGATGCCCGTGGATGCAAACCGAACCTGCCAGGCAACCGGAGCGAAATGCACCATACCGGAGGAGATGCCGCACGGCGCCGCCCGACGGGCACGGCGCGAATAGCGTTTTGAAAGGCAACAGTGACGGATATTAACCGGTCGTCACAGCTTGGGCTATCCGATCTGGAGTGCTATTATATATACATTCATGAATGCATGTAAAAGTGCATTTACCGCTCTTGTGGAAGGGGTCCGCAAGATCGCTTCGCCATTTGCGTGACGGCAGACAGAATGTCACCGGGCGCACTTAAAAATGCCCGGGAAAACCCCACAATCAGGGCAGGTCATTCCACATGGTCAGAAGAACCAAAGAAGAGGCGCAGGAGACGCGCAATAGCATCCTCGACGCGGCCGAAAAGGTCTTTTTCGAGAAGGGGGTGTCGCGCACGTCGCTCGCCGACATCGCGCAGGCCGCGGGTGTCACGCGCGGGGCGATTTACTGGCATTTCGCGCACAAGAGCGATCTGTTTACGGAAATGTTCGACCGCGTGCTGCTGCCGCTGGACGAACTCAAAGCGGCTTCGCTAGACCCCAACGAGCCCGATCCGCTTGGGCGCCTGATGGAAATCTGCACGGTCTGCCTGCGCGACACGGCCAACGATGTGCGGCGCCGGCGCGTGTTCGACATTCTGTTTCTGAAATGCGAGTTGGTCGAGGAAATGGGTCCGGTCATGGTCCGCTACCAGACCAACATGCGCGAAGGACTCGTCAAAATCGGAGGCGGTTTGCGCAATGCCATCTCCAAGGGGCAACTGCCCGACGATCTCGATACGAAGCTGGCCGCAGCGATGATCCACGCGTTTGTCAGTGGCTCGCTGCGCGACATGCTGTTCCTGCCCGACGCCATGGATTTCGGCGCGCACGCCGCGCAGATGGTCGAAGGCATGATCGACGCGCTGAGGCTGAGCCCGGCGCTGCGCAAGGGGCATGCGCAACAGCGTGCGTCCGGCGCTCAGCGGCCTGTCTAGCGAGTTGCGGCCCGCGCCCCATCTTTATTACGCAGTGGCACGCGCGGCGCGTGCCTTCTGATTCGACGCGTAGATATTGCCGCGCTCCAACGGCACCCCGCTTGCCACGGCGTCCATCCACGCGGTGGTGCTCGCCACCGCCGCGAAGCGCGACTGCAACACCACGCTGAATACCCGGTGGATGTCCTCCGCGCTGGCGAAACCCGCGCTGTTCTCATACGGCACCGACCCTGTCGCGTCATGCAGGAATTCCACCGTCAGTCCCGAATGAACCGCGTGGTTGATGGTCGACGCGTCGCAGTTGTGCGTCATGTAGCCGGTGACCGTCAGCGTGTCGATCTGGCGCGCGGCGAGCCAGTCGGCCAGATCCGTTCCCGTGAAAGCGCTCGGCAGGGACTTCTCCACGTAATGATCGTGAGTGCGGGAGCTCACCACCGGATGCAGCTCCGCGCCCGTGCTGCCGCGCGCGAATAGCGGCGAGCCGGCCGGCGCGAAGTTCTGCACGACCACCACCGGCACGCCGGCGGCCCGCGCCGCATCCATCGCGCGGCCGATGTTGGCGAGCGAGCTCTGCACCTCCGGATATTCGATCGGCAAATCGCCGCTCACGTATTCGTTCTGCACGTCGATGACAATCAGCGCACGGCGGGGTGTGGTCATGGCAGGACTCCTGGGTCGGATCAAGGGATTGGCTCGCTCTGCATGCCCGGCTGCGGATTGGGTCGCGCTCGGGCAGCGGCGATGACTGCATTGTTCCCTCCCCGCCATTGCCACGACAGCGACCCGAATGACAAGATTCGCTAGAATCGGGCCATCATCGGATTTCACGAGGTGACTGATGGCAACACCCGCCTCCTCCAGCGCGGCGCGCGGCGAGGCATCCCGCCATGTCGTCGCGGTGGTCGCGTTCGACCGCATCAGTCCGTTTCATCTTTCGGTGCCGTGTGTGGTCTTCGGCGAGGACCGCAGCGGCGGTGGCGTGCCGGAATTCGACTTCCGCGTCTGCGCCGCCGAAACGGGAACGCTGACCACCACCGCCGGTTTTTCGATCGCCGTCACGCACGGACTCGAAGCGCTGGCCGACGCCGATACGATCATCGTGCCGAGCTGGCGCGATCCCGCTGAAACGCCGCCTGCCGCGCTGCTCGACGCCCTGCGCGCCGCCCATGCGCGTGGCGTGCAGCTTGTCGGGCTGTGTCTCGGTGCGTTCGTGCTGGCTGCGGCCGGCATTCTCGACGGCCGTCCGGCGTCGACTCATTGGGCGTGGGCCGACGACTTCGCGCGCCGCTATCCGCGTGTGCGGCTCGACCCCGACGTGCTCTATGTCGACGACGGCAACGTGCTGACCTCGGCCGGTACCGCCGCCGGACTCGATTGCTGTCTGCACGTGATGCGCAAGATGTGCGGCGCGCAGGTGGCGAACCATGTGGCGCGCAGGCTGGTGGTATCGCCGCATCGGCAAGGCGGCCAGGCGCAGTTCGTTCAGCAGCCCATGCCGCCGAATGTGCGGGGCGACCGGCTGTCCGGCCTGCTCGATTGGGTGAGCGGCAATCTGCACGTGCCGCATACGCTCGACACGCTCGCAGACCGCGCGCTGATGAGCCGCCGCACGTTCACGCGACGTTTCCGGCTCGCCACCGGCACGACCGCCGGCGCCTGGCTGCTGGCACAGCGGCTCGCTCGCGCGCAGCATTTGCTGGAAAGCACCGACGAGCCGGTGGAAGCGATCGCGGGGCTGGCGGGTTTCGGCTCGACCGCTTCGCTGCGGCAACATTTCGCGCAAGCGTTCCGCACGTCGCCGTCCGCATGGCGGCGTGAGTTTCGCGGCGTGTGAAAGTCGTCGGCGGGTCTGAGCGCCGCGCGGGCGAAGCCGCTTGACCAACTTCATCGACGGTGTTTCGTAGCAGGCCACCTGGATTTCGTAGTCGCGCCGGCGCGACAACCGCCAAGCCCGTGCCGGAACGAACCAGAAAAATCAGTGCTCGCTGATCCAGCGCGCCACATACAACAGCAGCGCCACCAGAAAGATCATCACCGCCCACGCCCAATTCGGCACCGCGTGCGGACTCGGCTCGTGACGCGACACGCCATGCGAGACACCGTGC
>DASVNP010000119.1:0-5897 GCA_036383775.1 Paraburkholderia sp.
TTTGATTCGACGGTAGTACGCGGGCGATCCGTCGATCCAGACGGCCCGCCGCGACACCGCGATTTATCGCAATTTCGCTGCGTGCGAATATGGGTTTACGGCAGATAAGACACATAGCTTTAGAAAGAAGATGAGAAAGGATATGTTCCTGGTATCCGGTTCGCATCGAATTGACTCGTATAGCGAGTGATTTATTTGGTGTTCTCGATTTGAAAAGTTGATTGCATCAACTGGCAAACGTTTGCTAATTGCAGAACGGTTAGATAAGTGCGAACGGTCAGTCGCAGCCCCGCGGGCTCCGTGTTAAACGAATGGCCGCTGTTTCCCGGGAGCCAGCGCGCACGCATCGTGCCCCCATGAGACCCCTCTTCAAAATTGAAATCACGCCATCAACCAGTCGTCTTATTTACTGCTAGCCGCCCTCAAGCAAATCTGCGATAGACACACAGCCTGGATTTGCCGACTTTGAATGCTCACGAACCTATGCGGATCAGACGGCGGCACCGGTTGTCCCAGGGACGAAGTCCCTGACCGCCGTTCGCAAACCAAACGCCCTATTACGGAGGCATACCATGGCCGAACACCGTTTCATCGGCGACCACAGCGCACCAACCCCCTTGGCGCAGGTGCGCAAGAAACGACCCGGTCTTGGCACAGGTCAACTTCCCGAAGCTCTGCGTTCGATGGCGCGCACCCGATCCCTCTACTTGACGACCGACACGAACGAGCCACCGGAGGTAAAGATTGCCTCCAGCAGCTCGCGCGGGCAGTACGAATGGCGGATCGACGTACCGGTCCACGAACAGCTGAATGGGGCACGATTGGGATTGACCGCTGAAAGACATCGTGGCGAAAAGTTTCTGGCCGAGGTTAAGGATCACCACAACTTCAACTCGCGCCGCCCTGAGTGGGCCGATCTGCTTGCCGTGCCGCAGGTGTTCAACGACAGGGCCGCTGGCGCGATGCGGCGGTTCAAAGGTGGTCGGCTCGAGCCTATGTGGGTCTTCGACAGCGCACGCTCGGCATTTATCAACGACGCGTGGCCGCTAGGGCTGGTCGGCCGAATTTTCAACAGCGAAGGAAAGAGCGGCTCAGGCACGCTACTCGGCGACCGGATCGTCGCTACCGCGGCCCATATGATTCCCTGGAACAGTATCGCGGCCGGGAGCTGGTGGATGCAGTTCATCCCGGCCTACGTCAACGGCCAAAGTCTCTTTGGTGCAGGGGTGAATTCATATGTCTCCGATTGCCGGGCCTACGACAACGGCGACAACGTAAGTGGCTATGACTGGGCCGTGCTCCGGCTGTATGAACCCCTTGGACAATCGCTGGGATACATGGGTTACAACAGCTACTCGAGCGACTGGAACAACTTGCCGGTCTGGAGCAATATCGGTTACCCCGGCGACATCGACAACGCCCAGGAGCCTGTATTCCAGCAAGGGTTCACCATTAACGATACCGATGGAGACAGCCACGGCGGGCAGGAGTTGGAGAGCCAGAATGCCGACATTTACTTCGGCCAGTCGGGCGGCCCCATCTACGCCTGGTGGAACAATGGCACGGACCCGCGACTAGTGGGAGTGGTAAGCGGCCAGGAGAGAGAAACCGACTATACGTTCCCCTTCTCGTGGGACACGCACAACGACAACGTCTTCGCCGGGGGAGATGGGTTTTGTAATTTGATGGCTTGGGGACGCGCGAATTGGCCGGCCTGATTTAGCACAGATAGTCGTGGCCGCCTGAAAGCTGTGGTATTGAGTTTTCAGCAGTTCCGACGACCACCTCCGGCCTAGAATCAACGGCGCCCAGCGCTGGCTCAAGCAGCGACTTTCCGTTCCGCTCCAAGTGGCAGTTCGGGCATTTCACGATCCGACTGCGGCACGGAGCCAGGCCGGCGATGCACGTCATGCGTCACGAAACCCTGTTCGCGGCTCGGCACTTCGAACCACTCCCGATGCGCAAACGAATCGCGAATGTCTTCGAGACCGCTTTCCCAATGCTCGTGCATCGTATCAACGCTGAACTCGTAGTCCTTGTAATGCCCTTCATATGGCTTGTTCTTATAGATGAGATGCACCACATTGATCGCGCTCCCATCGGCCGCTTCTTCAGCGAGACGGAATAGCGGATCGGTTCTGCGCAGATCGGACGGAACATGCGCGAGCAACTCCTTCACGAACCGCGCATGCTTCTGACGATCTGCCAGCATGCTGGTAATCGCCCGCGTACGGCTGGAGTACTGAATGTCTTTGGCGCGCTCGGACACGTCGAGAAAATCTCCGGGCGCATTACCTCTCGCGCTCCACAGATCTACCTGAAAAACCAGCGTATCTTTGTGGTCCGCATCGCGAAGCACCTCGGTGAGCGGTGTGTTGGAAACCAGGCCGCCGTCCCAGTAGTACTCGCCGTCGATCTCCACCGCCGGAAAACCTGGTGGCAACGCCCCAGACGCCATGAAATGCTCCGGCTCCAGGCGCATTTTCGTGTTGTCGAAGTACACCAGGTTGCCGGTCCGCACGTTCACCGCACCCACTGAAACGCGGATGTCGCCATCGTTGATTCGGTCGAAATCGGCGAACTTCAACAACGTTTCCTTCAGAGCGGCCGTGTCGTAGTAGCTGACCAGGTTAGGGTTTTGCTTGCCGAAACCTGCCATTGGCAACGGGCTACGCGGCGAGAAAAAACCCGGCTGCCCCTCTGTCAACGCGCGCCCGGCGGCCCACAAACTTGCCCACTTGCGCGACAGGTCTTGCGCGCCGAACCCAGGCGGCATCCATGCACCTAGACCACCGACCCAGTCGAGTGGATGGCAGATCGAATTCCAGAAGCCTCGCAACGCTTCCACACGGTTCTCCGGCGCATTACCGGCGATGATGGCCGTGTTAAGCGCGCCGATCGAGACGCCGGCGATCCAGTTCGGCTGCACACCGGCCTCGGCCAGACCTTCGTAGACGCCGGCCTGATAAGACCCGAGCGCGCCGCCGCCTTGAAGCACCAGGGCGATCTCGTCGTAGCGCGGCAGCACAAATGCATCTGGCTGCCCGTTGATTTTTTTTGTGCTGCTGCGCATACGCTACCCCTTATTGCATTGACCAGCCGTGGCTCACGATCACCGACTGCCCGGTGAGCGCAGACGATTCGAAGCCTGCAAGGAACGCAACCGTATTGGCGACGTCCTCGACCGTGGTGAATTCACCATCGACGGTTTCCTTGAGCATCACGTTCTTCACCACTTCGGCTTCGGAGATACCGAGCGCCTTGGCTTGCTCGGGAATCTGCTTGTCGACGAGCGGGGTGCGCACAAAGCCCGGACACACGACATTCGCGCGCACGCCGCGCGGTCCGCCTTCCTTCGCAACCACCCGGGCCAGTCCCAGCAAGCCGTGCTTGGCGGTCACATAGGCGGACTTCAGCTTCGACGCCTCATGCGAATGCACCGAACCCATGTAGACGATCGAGCCGCCCTTGCCGCCCGCGTACATGTGCTTGATTGCCGCCTTGGTGGTGAGGAAGGCGCCGTCCAGATGGATCGCCAGCATTTTCTTCCAGTCGGAGAACGCATACTCCTCGATTGGAGCGACGATCTGGATACCCGCGTTCGACACGAGCACATCAATGCTGCCGAGCTCCTGCACCGCGCGTTCGATGCCGGCATTAACCGCTTCTTCATTCGTCACATCCATTGCGACTGCCAACGCCTTCCCGCCCGCGGCGACGATGCTGCTAGCCACCTTCTGCGCGTTCTCGAGATTCAGGTCGGCAATCACTACTGCAGCACCGAGGCTAGCGAGTTTGCGTGCGCACTGCTCACCAATACCGCTTGCTGCGCCCGTTACAAGCGCGACTTTATTGTTCAACGACATGTTGCGTTCCTTATCGGTTCACGGACCGTTATTGATTGACTGCGAGCTTCACGCTCTCCGTTGTGGCGAGATAATCGAGCGCAACTTCGCCGATATCCAGTGTGAGATTGGCGATCACATGCCGCGCGCCGACCACCCGCTTCACCGGCAGATCGGCGACGGGCGCCAACGCGTGCGGATGCAGTTCGAGCGCGGCGGGACCGGACCACGCGCCCAGCACGCTCACATCGCGCAGATAGAAACGCACGAGCTCGCACACGCGCGCCGAACCGTCAACGTGCGGGATCACCTTCAGCAGGTAATTCGGTGTGTCCGCAAGCTTCTTGCGCTCAACCTCGATGTCGAGCGGCACATGCTTGAAGCCCATGGTGCCGGTTGCGATACGTTGTGTGCCGTAGTCGAGTGTGCCGAGCAGCGTGTCGTTGCCATCGACGCTCAAGGTCGGCCTGGCCAGTTTCTTCGGAAAGCCCCAGATCTCGCGGCCGCCGGCGATCGGGCCTTCGTCATCGAGGTACATCGAATGGGTGTAGTTGCCGAGGCGCCCTTGCTGGTCGCGCACCGAGATGACCTGACCGCTTTCGGTGTAGTCACCGAAGCCCGACGAATCAGGCATGCGAATGAATTCGTAATGTACGAGATCGTTTTCCGGATGCAACGGCTCCGGCACGATGGCGCGTAGCGCATCAAAATCGGTCTCATACGAAATGATGAAATATTCCCGATTGATGAAGCGGTACGGCGGCCGGGGGTAGGCCGGATTGTGAACGGGCATCGCAAAGGCGTCTTTGCGGATCGAAGCGAGGTTCATGAGGCTCCTTTATGACTGGCACATGCAGCACCGGTGCAATGGTAGAGGCAAACCTCACGCGATAGGAGCCGCCATTTGTCAATAGACCGTTAACCACACCGCAACACTGCCGCTGGAACTTTGGCCGTGTCATGCAACCCAGTGCAGGTTTAAACCCGCCAGAAGGGAGCGAAAGACACCAGTGCCACAGAAGATCGAGGGGGGCCTGATCCGTAGCACCAGGCCCCCATGTCAGTGAGAAGCGGAGAACGCGTCGAACGTCGCAGCCGGAGATAGCGCGAACGATGCTCGCATGTCTCGAGCCTCATCGACCGGTGAGCGTCCGAAGAAACGCTTGAATGCCTGGCGGGAATTCCTATGCTGGAGATCGGTTAAATCACTTCTTCCCCTCCGACCGCCCTCCACCCAGCGCCTCAAGCAGGGGCCGCAGCGCATCCAATTCCACACCAAACCCACTCCAGTCCCCCACCTTCAATCGCTCGATTGCACGGTCATAGTGTGCAAGCGCCTCACGGGCACGCGCATCCGCCGTACCTTGAGGCTGCGCTCCAAGCGGCGCACTTTCCTTGAAAAGCGCCGCCAACGCTTCACCCAACGTTTCCCTCATCACCACCCGATCCCCATACGCAGCAATCACCCGCTTCAACTCTGGTAACTGTCCCGACTCCGCACGCAGGTACAGCGGCGAGATGTAGAGAATCGAGTTCTCAATCGGCACAACGAGAAGATGGCCGCGAATGACACGCGAGCCCATCTGGTTCCACAGCGAAATCTGCTGCGAAATCTCGGTGTTCTGCTGGATGCGCGCCTCGATCTGGAACGGCCCATAGACGAGCTTATCCTTCGGAAACGAGTAAACGACAAGCTTGCCGTAGTTAGGCGGGTCGCAACGCGCAGCGAGCCACGCGATCATGTTGTCGCGCTGGCTGGGCACCATCGGCAGCATCAGGACGAACTCTTCGCGTGGTTCATCAGGCAGCCGCATGATCATGTAGTAAGGCGTCATCGGTGTGCCGGGACTATTCCCGCCATCAATGCCGATCAATTCCCGCGGGAACTGCCACAGATCCTCGCGATTGTAGAAAACCTCCGGCGCATCCATGTGATAGGCCCGATAAAGCTGCGCCTGGATCTGGAACAGCTCTTCCGGGTAGCGAATATGTTGCTGCAAATCTTGCGGCATCGCGGCTAGTGGCTTGAACAGTCCCGGAAAAATGCGCTGA
>DASVNP010000120.1:0-31944 GCA_036383775.1 Paraburkholderia sp.
TCGTGCGTGAACGGCTTCTGCCCGAGCTTCGTCACGGTGGAAGGCGGCAAGCTGAAGAAAGCCGCAGGCGCGGCCTTCGATCCGCAAGCGCTCGCCGCGCGCGTCGACGCGTTGCCGATTCCGGCGACGCATCTCGACGCCGCGCCCTACGACATTCTGGTGACGGGCGTGGGCGGCACGGGCGTCGTGACGGTCGGCGCGTTGATCAGCATGGCCGCGCATCTGGAAGGCAAGAGTGCGTCCGTTCTCGACTTCATGGGCTTCGCGCAAAAGGGCGGCTCGGTGCTGTCGTTTGTGCGCTTCGCCGCGCGCGACGAGTGGCTCAATCAGGTGCGTATCGACACGCAACAGGCCGACGTGCTGCTCGCCTGCGACATGGTGGTCGGCGCGAGCGCCGATGCGCTGCAAACGGTGCGTCATGGCCGCACACGTATTGTCGTGAACACGCATGCGATTCCGAACGCGACGTTCGTGCAGAACCCGGATGCCACGCTGCACGCCGACGCGCTGATCGACAAGATGCGCCACGCTGCGGGTGCGGAGCGGATGTCGACGTGCGATGCGCAAGCCCTCGCCACGCGTTTTCTCGGCGACACGATCGGCGCGAACATTCTGATGCTCGGTTATGCCTGGCAACTCGGTCTGGTGCCGGTGTCGTTCGGCGCGATGATGCGCGCGATCGAACTGAACAACGTCGCGGTGCAGATGAATCAACTGGCGTTCTCGATCGGCCGCCTGGCCGCCGAGGATCCGGCTGCGCTCGAATCGCTGTGGCAGGCGCGGCATGCGGTGAAGCCGAGCGTGCGCGTCGATACGCTCGATGAACTGATCGCGCATCGCGAGGGACGTCTTCAGACTTACGGTGGCGCGGGCTATGTGAAGCGTTACCGCGCGCTGGTCGAGGCAGCGCGCCGTGCGGAACGCGCGGTGGATGCAACGAGCGAACGCGTGACGCGCGCGGTGGCGACCACGTTCTATCGCCTGCTCGCGGTGAAGGATGAATACGAAGTGGCCCGTCTACACACTGACGCCGCCTTCCGTGAAGCGCTGGAAGCGCAATTCGAAGGCGTGGCCGGCAAGGACTTCGGCATCAAGTTCAATCTCGCGCCGCCGACGCTCACACGCCCGCAGCCCGGCAAGAATCCGGCCAAGAAAACCTTCGGGCAATGGATGTGGCCGGTGCTCGGCATGCTGGCGAAATGGCGCGGCTTGCGCGGCACCATGTTCGATCCGTTCGGCCGCACGCTGGAACGCAAGATGGAGCGCGAACTGGCCGACGACTACGAAACCACGTTGCAGCGCGCGCTCGCGAAACTCAACGCAAACAATCTGGACGACGTAGCAAAGCTGGCTGATCTGTACGCCCGTGTGCGCGGCTATGGTCACGTGAAGCTGGCGAATCTGGCGGGCGTGAAGCGCGGCGAGCGCGATCTGGCTGCACGCTTGCAGATCGACGCGGCGACTGGCGCCGCGGTGAGCAAGTCGCTGGAAGAGGTGAAAGGCGCCGGGCAGTTGCGCGGCATTCCGGTGGTCGTGGCGAAGTAGTGCTTTCGCACGCTTAAGCGTGGGACGTAGTCAAAAAATGCCGCTTCAGGTGTGTTCCTGAAGCGGCATTTTCTTTGTCCGGAGAATTAGTTATGTGGCGTCGGGTTCGCGTTCACGGGTTCGCGTCCAGCAACGCTCTGACCTGTGCGACTTTGTCCGCATCGACCGGCGCGAGGCCATTGCTACCTACCCGAACGCCCGAACCGAAGTGCACAGCTTCGACTTGCGTCCTGCTCACAAAGCCGGCGACAGCATCGACTGTCAATCCCGCGCCGGCCAGCACCGTGCAATGCGAGCCGGCCGCCTGCCGCACCAGTTCGCGAATCGTCGCTTCAGCGTGCAGCACCGAGGGTTGCCCGCCCGAGGTCAGCACATTCGTCACGGCCTCGAACGCGAGCAGCACGTCGAGCGACGCATGCAGATCGCGCGCTTCGTCGAACGCGCGATGGAAGGTAATGGCGAGGCCGTCGGCCGCATCGATTGCTCGCGCGAGGCCATCGCGGTCGATCTCGCCCTGGGCGTTCAGCATGCCGATCACGACGCCATGCGCGCCCGCCGCCTTGACCGCGCGCACGTCGCGCAGCATCACCGCGTAATCGTCGGCGTCGTAGACAAACGAGCGGCTATGCGGCCGCACGATCACGTTCACAGGAATAGCCACCGCGGCCACCACCGCCTCGATCAGGCCGAGGCTCGGCGTCAGGCCGCCCTCGCCCATCGCGGTGACGAGTTCGAGACGGTTGGCTCCCGCACGCGCTGCAAGGCGCGCGTCGGCAACGGTCGTGGCAATGACTTCGAGAAGAACGGACATGAGCGCGGCTAAGTGTCGTTAAAAACGACATGATCTCAGAACGGCTCTTCCTCCATCCAGTCGATATCGCCGCACAGCACGCAGGTCTGCTCGCCGACCCGCGTCGCCATGGAAAGCGTCACGCACGGCAGCGCCTCGTTGATCGACAGATACGGACGCGTCACATGCACACGCTCCGGCGCATTGATCGCGTCGCGGAAATACGGACGGCGCAGCCAGTTCGCCCCTTGCGCGTCGGCGAGCGGCAGAAAGCGCGTCTCATGCGCGGCGCGATCGGCGCGCAGCACGACGTTGCGGCCCGCCTGCTTGCCCTTGGCATCGAGCAGGAAGCAGCGCGCGGCATGGTCGAGCGCCAGAAAATTCCAGCAAACTTCCTCGAGCGGCTCGCCGGTCGCCAGCCGCTCCGCCGCGCGCTCGAACGCGCGCAGATACGGTGCGAGACGGCTGGCATTGCGGCGCTCGCGCGCTTCTGTCTGATCGCGATAACGCTCGGTGAGCTCACTGATGCAAGCCGCCGCGTGCGCCGCGTCGGCCGCGCCAGGATTCGGGCGGCCGAAGAAAAAGCCCTGCACGAAGTCAGCGTTGCAGGCGAGCGCCATCTGCGCTTCATGCTCCGTTTCCACGCCTTCGATCAGCACCAGCTTGCCCGCCTCGTGCAGCAGCGCGACGAGGCCCGGCAGTATCGTCGCCATGTCGGCGCGATGCGCGGCATGCGAGAGCATGATGCGGTCGAGCTTCACGATGTCGGGATTCAATTGCCAGATCCGTTCGACGTTCGAATGCCCCGCACCGAAATCGTCGAGGGCGATCAGGAAGCCGCGCTCGCGGAACTGGCGCACGGCGTCGGCGAGACGTTCGAGGTCGTCGGCGCGATGCTCGAGCACTTCGAGCACGATGCGCCGCGGCGGCAGATCGAGCCGCTTCAGCGTGGCCAGCAACGCGGCCGAGAGATACGGATCGGTGAGCGCGGCGGGATGCACGTTCAGGAACAGCCACTCGCGCTCGGCGCCGAGCACGTTGAAATTCTCGAGATGCAGGGTCTGCGCGAGCCGGTCGACGTGCAGCACATCGCCGACGCGCGCCGCGTCGCCGAACACGTCGAGCGGCGACACGGGCCGGTCGAGCGCGTCATGCGCGCGCAGCAGCCCCTCGTAGCCCACCGCCCGCATGTGCGACAGGCTGAAAATCGGTTGAAACACGCTGGTCAGCGTCAGCTCGCCATGCTGCACTGAGAAACGTTCGAGCCCCGACGTCACCTCCACGTCGAAGCCATGCGGCGCGGCGGCCGCCCTTTCCTGTTGCGCAATCGTCATGCCATCCTCTTACGCCAGAGAGCCGGGCCGGTCCGAACGCGGGCGCGAACAACCTCGGCACCATCTCCCAAATGTGCGTCATCGGGATGGCTTAAGCAAGCTCCATGCGCACGCTGGCGCACGTACGATTGAAATTCCCATGAAAGCGTGCACCGGTGGAACGGCCGATGCGCCGCGCGTGGGCGTGAGACGCACCAGCAAGGTGCATGTCGCGCCGTCATGCCGCGCCGGCGGCGGTGCCGCGCGTCATCGCGTTAAACTCGGCGGGCCACACTTCGGCATGGCGTCTCGTGAACGCTACGCGACGGCAGCGTCGACGATTCCCCGAGGAAGCCACCGTCATATCCGCAGAAATAGACCGATGGACATTGTTTTTACCGTATTGATTCTTTTGCTCGCCGTCGCGGCGTCCGGCATCGTCATCCGCCTGCTGCCGGTCAAGCTGCCGCTGCCGCTCGTGCAGATCGCAATCGGCGCCGTGCTCGCGTGGCAAAAGCTCGGTCTGCACGTCACCTTCGATCCTGAGATTTTCATGCTGCTGTTCATTCCGCCGCTGCTGTTCGCGGACGGATGGCGCATCCCTAAGCGCGAATTCTTCATGGCGCGCCGCTCGATCCTGATGCTCGCGCTTGGATTGGTCTTCATGACGGTGCTGGTGGTCGGCTACTTCGTGCATGCGCTGGTGCCGTCGATCTCGCTGCCGGTTGCGTTCGCGCTCGCCGCAGTGTTGTCGCCGACCGATGCGGTGGCGCTCTCCGGCATCGCCGGCAAGGGCAAGATCCCCGGGCATCTCATGCATATTCTCGAAGGCGAGGCGTTGATGAACGACGCGTCGGGCCTCGTCGCGTTGAAGTTCGCGATTGCCGCGGCGCTAACCGGCGTGTTCTCGTTGCGCGACGCGTCGATCAGTTTCGTGATCATCGCCGTGGGCGGTCTCGCCATTGGCGCGGCGGTGAGCTGGCTGTTCAGCTTCGCGGCGGCGCGCTTTCTGAATCTCACGGAAGAAGGCGATCCGGCGCCCGGCGTCGTGATGACATTGCTGATTCCGTTCGCCGCTTATCTGATCGCCGAGCGCTTCGAGCTGTCGGGCATTCTGGCCGCCGTCGCCGCCGGCATGATGATGAACTACTCGACCATTACGACCGACGGACCGGTGTCGTCGCGAGTGCGCGCCAACAGCACATGGACCATGATTGAGTTCGTCTTCAACGGCATGGTGTTCATTCTGCTGGGGCTGCAGTTTCCGCACATTCTCGGCCGCGCATTGCTCGACGCGCACGAAACCAGCGACGTCCAGGTCTGGCTGCTGATCGGCTACATCGCCGCGGTGGCGGCGGCGCTCTATGCGATGCGCTTTGTGTGGGTCTGGCTGTTGCGCTGGTTTGCGAGCCGTGGCGCCGCGAAGCGTGGCGTGGCGAATGCCGTGCCGGGCTTGCGCACTGTAGCGGTGATGACGGTGGCTGGCGTGCGCGGCGCGGTGACGCTTGCGGGCGTGTTGTCGTTGCCTGAAATGTTGTCAGGCAACGTGCCGTTGCCCGGTCGCGATGTGGCAATTTTTATCGCCTCGGGCGTGATTCTGTTGTCGCTGCTGGTGGCGGTGGTGGCGTTGCCGTTATTGCTGAGCGGATGGCGGCGTGGCAAGGATCCGCATGCCGCCGAGGAAGCGCTCGCCCGCACCTTGGCCGCGCAAGCCGCGATTCGTGCGGTCGACGAGTTGCATGACACCGAATGCGCGAATCTGGACGAGTCGGCTTCGGCCTACGCGGTCGATGTCACCGCGCGGGTGATGGATCTCTATCGGCGCCGCCTCGCCGCGCTCGACGAAGAACGGGAACCCCGCGAACTGGCGCGCCGCGCCGAAGCGCTGGAGTTCAGAATGAAGCTGGCGGCTATGCGGGCCGAGCGCAGGACATTACTGGGGCTGCGCAGCAGTCAGGCCATCAACGACGAGACGTTGAACAAGTTGATGCGCGAAGTGGATCTGTCGGAAACCGCGTTGACCGCGCGCAGGAAATAGCGGGGTTCGGGCTGCGGATGCGGGTTCCGGCGGCGGCTTTGGTTCGCTCGAATTACCGCGAATACCACCGCCGGTGACCCGGCAGAGACAAGTGGTTCAGTCAGGAGCGCGAATCAGGCCACCGCTCCCTGCGCGGGCTTCCTCCTCAGAAGCGCGTACAGAATGATCGCGCCGAACGTCGCGGTACCGATACCGCCGAGGCCAAAGCCGCCCAGCTTCAACGAAAAGTCCCCGGCGCCGAGCACGAGCGTCACGGCCGCCACGATCAGGTTGCGGTTGTCGGAGAAATCCACCTTGTTGACGACCCAGATCCGCGCGCCGGTCACAGCAATCAGCCCGAACACGACGATCGACACGCCACCGAGCACCGGGCCCGGAATGGTCTGGATCACCGCGCCGAACTTCGGCGAAAAGCCCAGCACCAGCGCGATCAGCGCCGCGATCACGAACACCAGCGTCGAATAGATTTTGGTGACCGCCATCACGCCGATGTTCTCGGCATACGTCGTCACGCCGGTGCCGCCCGCGAAGCCGGAAACGATCGTGGCAAGCCCGTCGCCGAGGAACGCGCGGCCGACGTAGCGGTCGAGGTTCTGCCCGGTCATCGCGCTCACCGCCTTGATATGCCCGAGGTTCTCCGCGACCAGAATCACCGCGATCGGCGCGAGCAAGGTCATAGCCTGGAAGTTGAACACCGGAGCCGTGAAGTGCGGCATGCCGAACCACGCGGCGTTCGCGACAATCGAGAAATCGATCGGCTTACCCATGCCCATGCCGTTCGTGACGATGGCGTAAATCACATACGCCATCAGCAGGCCGACCAGAATCAGCAGACGCTGCAGCATACCGTGCGCGAACACCGCGACGGCGCCCACGCACAGCACGGTGATCAATGCCATCCACGAATCGAAGTTGCTGCCGCTCACGCCATGCACCGCGATCGGCGCGAGATTCAAACCGATCACGCAGACGATCGCGCCGGTCACCACCGGCGGCATCAGCCTCTCGATCCATGTCGTGCCTACCGCCGAGACGATCAGCCCGATCACCGCGTACACCACGCCGCACGCGATGATTCCGCCCAGCGCCACCGGAATATTCATGTTCGGGCCATGCCCGCCGTACCCCGTCACGGCGATCACAAGACCGATAAACGCGAAGCTCGAACCGAGATAGCTCGGCACACGGCCGCCCACCAGCACGAAGAACAACAGCGTGCCGATGCCCGACATGAAGATGCAGAGGTTCGGATCGAAGCCCATCAGGAGCGGCGCGAGCACGGTCGAGCCGAACATCGCGACCACGTGCTGCACGCCCATGGCGAACATCTGCGGCCACGCAAGCCGCTCGTCGGTGCCGACCACGCGGCCTTCGGCGCCGGCTGACTGGGGGCGCCAGCGGGGGAAATAGGAATCGGCCATGGCGGGGGTTCTCCTCTGTTCGGCGCTTGGTGTGGTGGAAGGCGCCGGAGTCCGGCGCCGTCATGAATTACGCGCGAGTGTACGGAGTGCCATTAGGCCTGGCAAGCGCCACAAAAAGCGCGCGGCCAAGGGCTTGAGAGGACATGGCCAACCCGCCCCCACCGGTGCTGCGCAACGCGCTCACGCGCGGCGTGCTTCCAGCGAAAACACGGTGACCGCCGCCTGCAACTGCCGCGCCTGATCCGCCATCGACGCCGCCGCGGCCGCCGCCTGCTCGACGAGCGCCGCGTTCTGCTGGGTCACGTCGTCCATCTGCGCGACCGCGCGGTTGACCTCCTCGATGCCGGTACTCTGCTCCTGCGAGGCCGAGGAAATCTCACCCATGATGTCGGTCACGCGTTTGACCGCGTGCGTGACTTCCGCCATGGTCTGCCCGGCACGCTCGGCCAGTTCGGCACCGCTGCCCACGCGCGCCGTCGAGCTTTCGATCAGCTCCTTGATCTCCTTGGCCGACACCGCGCTGCGCTGCGCGAGCGAGCGCACCTCGCCCGCCACGACCGCGAAGCCGCGACCCTGTTCACCGGCGCGCGCCGCTTCCACGGCCGCATTCAGCGCGAGGATGTTGGTCTGGAACGCGATCCCTTCGATCACCGCGATGATGTCAGTCATGCGCTTCGAACCGGCCGCGAGCTCACGCATCGTCTCGACCACGTCGCTCACCAGGTGGCTGCCGCGCGCCGCGACTTCGGACGCGCCGTGCGCCACGCCGCCCGCCTGCTGCGCGTTCTCGGCATTCATCTTCACCGTCGAGGTCAGCTCCTGCATGCTCGACGCGGTTTCCTGCAACGCGGCGGCCTGCTCTTCGGTGCGCTGCGACAGATCGGTATTGCCCTGGGCGATCTCACCCGACGCCATCAGGATCGACTCGCTCGATTCGCTAATGCCCGAGACAATGCCCGCCAGCCGCTCGCGCATATTGCGCAGCGCGAACAGCAAGCTGTGGTTATCGCCCGCGCGAGTGTCGACGCGCACGCTCAGGTCGCCATCCGCGATGCGGTTGGCAATCTGCATGGCGTAATCCGGTTCGCCGCCAAGCTGCCGCGCAAGACGGCGCGCAATCACCATGGCGAGCATCATGCCGGCGAGGAGCGCGCCGAGCACCAGCGCGATCATCACTATGCGCATGTGCTGATAATTAGCGGTCGCTTCCTGCTGCGCGTCGTTGGCTTGCTGACGGCGATAGTCGATCAGCACCGTGATGCGATCGCGCAGCGCCTCGCTCGACGCAATCGCACGGCGCACGAGTTCGTTGTTGTCGACGCCCGCCGGAATCGGTTCGAGACCGATCTGCTGATGCACGATGCCTTCCCATACCGCCGACTTGCGCAGCACGTCGTCGAACAGTTCCTGGCCCTTGCCCGTCTCGATCGTCGCCCGGTATTGATCGTAGGCGCCGTGCATGCTCCTGAGCGAGCCGACAATACTGTCCTTCAACTTTTGACGGCCGGCGTCGTCGGCGGCGTAGCCGAGATTCGCCGCGGCCAGATCGGAATCGATCTTGTGGCGGTTAGCCTCTTCCATCCAGTAAAGGCCGTTCATGTGCTGATTGCAGATGGTGTCGGTAATGCCGTGCATCGACGCCAGCGTGCTCAGCGAAGTCCCGCCGATCACGACGCAAAAACCAATCACCACGGCAAACGCCAGCAGCAGTTTCCTGAACACGGGCATGCGGTCGAACCACTTCATTTCACCATCCTTCACGAGTCGCAACGGGGCACTTGCGCCGCCACGCCGTCGCGAAACATTCGCGATCCAGCGGACACGTAGCGGCTATCCCACCTCATTTACGGCGGACAGAAAGGAGTCTTGATCTGATGAATGGCGGGTATAAGCGGGACAGGATGTTGTAAGCGGCGCCACGCGTAGACGGCGCGGTTCGCGAAAGGCCGGCCGCGCTGCGAATCGGCATCAGTATTGGCGTCCGCCTTTGGGATTTGTCTGATATATGGCGACGCCGCGGACTCTTAGACTTCAAAGGCTGCGTTGACCCCCATGAGTAGGCGCATGCGAAGTTGTTGTAACTCTCCGACTTTTCCGCTCACGCACCCCCAGCGTGAGCGGATTTTTTTGCCTCTGCGGCTCGTCGACCAAGCAGCGGCTGTGAGTCGCCTGCCGTTATGCGGGCATCGCGAAGGCGCGATCAGCAAGCCGCGACACATGCTCGCGCACGTCTTTCGGCCATGCGGCCACGATCTCATCCAAGCGCGCGCGATCGCCGGCATAGAGTGCACGGGTGGCATCTTCATAGAGCGGCAGATTGCCCGCCAGCGCGGTCATGAAGCGATACACCGCTTCCTGCGCCGCACGTTGGCGGTCCTTGTCTTCACCCGCCGCACGGGCCGCATCGACCAGTTTGCGCAGCGCGACCGATGCGCCGCCCGATTGCCCGTTCAACCAGTCCCAATGACGCGGCAGCAGCGTGACCTCGCGGGCCACGACACCGAGTTTGGGCCGGCCACGGCCGCGCGGTGCCTCGTCCTCTGACGCACCGGCTTGTTGGACAGCTTCCTGGGTGGAATCGGCGCTCGCCAGCCGCGCCACGATCTCGTCGGGCGTGCCACGCAAATCGAACTCGATCGGGCGGCTGGTGATGTCGTCGAAGATAAGAACCGGCGCCTGTTCGCCGCGTGCGAGCACCGCGCTGACCGCCAGCGCCACCTCGGGCAGTGTGCCCGAGGCGATGCGGCGATGTCCTTCGAATGCGGTGCAGGTAGCGGGATGAGGGGTCATGACAAACTCCGGAAAGAAGAATTTGTCGAATTATATCCGGGTTAAATTAAAACGCAACATATTACCCGGATAAAATTATCCCCACCGCGCTACATGGAGTTTCGGGCTTCACTGCCCGGCGCCTTGGCGGCGGTGTCAGGTAACGGGTGAGCCAACGCGCGATAGCACAGCACGCGGTTGCGGCCCGCATCTTTCGCTTCGTAGAGCGCCTCGTCGGAGGCGTTCACGAGGGCGCGGCTCGTGCCGAACGACTGCCCGTGCGTGGTGGCGATGCCGATGCTCACCGTCAGCACATGGTGCGAACTCGCCACGTGGCGAAGCTGGAGCGCCTGAACCGCGGCGCGAATCTTCTCGGCGATGCCGGTCGCCCCGGCTTCGTCGGTATCCGGCAGCAGCACGGCAAACTCTTCGCCGCCGTAACGCGCCGCCGTATCGCCCGGACGCCGCACGCTCTGCGCAATGCAGCGCGCCACGCTGATCAGCGCGTCGTCGCCCGCCGAATGGCCGTACAGGTCGTTGAAGCCTTTGAACGTGTCCACGTCGATCAGCAGCATGGAAAGCGGCCACGCATTGCGCTGGGCGCGGCGCCACTCGACTTCGGCATGCTCTTCGAAGGTACGGCGGTTATTCAGGCCGGTCAGTCCATCGGTACGCGCCAGCACGCGCAACTCTTCCTCAGCGGCGTGGCGGCGCTGCAGTTGATGCGCAAACAGGATCGCCAGCGCGATGATGATCACGTCGAGCGCGATGATCATCGAGCCGATGATCCAGGCGCGACGCCGCCACCCAACGTAGATATCGCGCGTGGACAGCGCGACGTCGAGAATCATCGGATACATGTCGATATGCCGGAATGCGTACCAGCGCTCGACGCCATCGATCGCCGCCGTGCCGAAGAAGTCGCCGCTCGGTTGCTGGGTGAAGCGCGTGTAGTTAGCCGTGCCGGTCAGATTGATGCCAATGATTTTCGGATCGTAAGGACGCCGCATCAGCATGGTGCCGTCGCTCAGCATCAGCGCCATCGATCCGCCGGCGCCGAGATTCATGCCGTCGAACAGCTTGCGGAAATACGCAAGGCGCATGGTGCCGGCCACCACGCCGGCGAAGCTGCCGTCCGGCCGCGAGATGCGCCGGCTCAACGCAATGCTGGTTTCCGTGGTCGCTATCTTGGGCGTGAACGGGTGGCTGACGTACAGGCCGACGTTGGGCGAGTCGCGCTGCACCTTGAAGTAGTCGCGGTCCCCGATATTGATATGGCGTGGCGGCGACGCTTGCGAGTCGAAAATGACGTTGCCGTTTTCGTCGGTGACGATCATCGAGCCCAGGTCCTTCGCGCTTGCCGAGCCGTCGAACAGCACCATTTGGCGGATGGTGGGTGACAGCTCCTGCAAACCGGGCTGCTTCAGCCCCTCGATTACCGCCCGCAACGACAGATCGTAGATGTCCAGATTGCGCGACACGTCGCGCTCGACCAGCAACGACACGTTGAAAACGGAATCCTGAGCGCGCCGCAGCGCGTCATCGCGCATCTGCGCCAGCACCCATACCGCGATCGCAAGAATTGCGCTCGCCAGCACGATGCTGATCGCGATCACGATGTTCGGTCGGCGCGTCATCCGAAGCTGTCCAGTTGAACACGCGCTGCCCTGAGCGCGTGGGAAATTTGGCTGCGTCCAGTCAGGCGCGTGCCGTGAACCGGTAGCGTACCAGAGGCTCTGGCGCGCGGAACAAGAACATTCATGATGCGTGCAATACGGCTGCCGCTCCCCTGCACCAGCGCTTTCTCGAAGATGAAATGCAATCGTAATCTCATGTTTTCATCAGGTGGGAATTATAGTCATTCCCCATTAAATTTCCGCCTCCTTCTCTCATTTGGCGCAACTTTATAAAGATATACCCGACCTGCCTTAAGTCCCTGCGCACCCGATCCGATAACCAATAGATGGGATACCCGTTTGCGTCTTGTGTCGATGCGTGGCGAATCATGCATTTGGCATAAAACTCCGAAGGGAACAACCGCGCAAGGCAGCCTCGATGTTCGGCAGCCATATAGACGCTCCCATGCCCGGACCTGAGAGTCCATTGCGAACACGTACACGTTTCGTTATTGGAGAAAAAAAAGATGTCACTCAAGCACCTCACGATCAAGACCAAACTCATTGCGGGTTTCGGCCTGCTGTCACTCATTGTCGTCGCGGTTTCCGGGCTGTCCCTGAAAGCACTAAGCGACTCAACCGATGGTTTCTCCAACTACGTGCACGGCATCAACGCTCGCGCGGATATGGCGGTGCAGGTGCGGACCGCGGTCGACCGCCGCGCGATTGCCGCGCGCAATCTCGTGTTGGTGACTACGCCTCAGGACCTCGATCTGGAAAAAGCGGACGTTCTGCGCGCGCACGAAGATGTGCAAACCGATCTGAAAAAGCTGAACGACATGATTGCGAGCGCAACCGACACCACGGAAAAAGCGCGCAGCCTCGTCGCCGATATCAACCGGGTCGAAGCGTCCTACGGGCCGGTCGCCCTCGATATCGTCAACTCCGCACTGGCCAACAAGAAAGACGAAGCCATTGCCAAGATGGACACGCAATGCCGGCCGCTGCTTGCCCAGCTGATCCGCGCGACCAATGCGTATGCCGACTATACGCACGGCCGCCAGGAGCAATTGGTCAACGAATACGCCGCGCACTACGAGAACGCGCGCAATCTGCTGATTGTGATGAGCCTGATTGCCGTGGCGCTCGCGATCAGCGCATGCGTGTTGATCACGCGCTCGGTGACCGGTCCGTTGCGTTTCGCAATCGACGTGGCGCGCACGGTGTCGGAAGGCGATCTGCGCACGCGCATTACTGTCGAGGGCCGCGACGAAACCAGCAAGCTGCTGAATGCCCTGCGCGAGATGAATGAACGGCTGACGGCAATTGTCGGACGCGTGCGCGACAGCAGCACGAGCATCGCCGGCGCCGCCCGCGAGATTGCCGCGGGCAATATGGACCTGAGCCAGCGCACCGAACAGCAGGCCGCGTCGTTGCAGGAAACGGCTGCAAGCATGGAGGAGCTGACTTCCACGGTGAAGCAGAATGCCGACAACGCGCAGCAAGGCAGCATGCTGGCCGCGAATGCTTCGTCGGTCGCGCAGAAAGGCAGCACGGTGGTGAGCCAGGTGGTGAACACCATGCACGACATCAGCGACAGCTCGACCAAGATCGCGGACATCACCGGCATCATTGAAGGCATTGCATTCCAGACCAACATCCTGGCGCTGAACGCGGCCGTCGAAGCGGCGCGTGCCGGCGAACAGGGCCGTGGCTTCGCGGTGGTCGCAAGCGAAGTGCGAAGCCTCGCGCAACGTTCATCGACCGCGGCCAAGGAGATCAAGGACCTGATCGCCACCTCGGTGGAGAAGATCCGCGACGGCTCCTCGCTCGCCGGCGAAGCAGGCAAGACAATGGCCGAAGTCACGCAGGCAGTGGCACGGGTGACGGACATCATGTCGGAGATCGCAGCGGCCTCGACCGAGCAAAGCCGTGGCATCGAACAGGTCAACGTGGCGATTACGCAGATGGACAACGTCACGCAGCAGAACGCCGCTTTGGTGGAACAGGCGGCAGCAGCTTCGCGGTCGATGGAAGATCAGGGCCAGCAGCTGAATGAAGCCGTGGCGTTCTTTCAGATTCTGAGCAACCGTGCTGCGGGCGCTTCGGGTTCTGGTTCGACGGCTCCGTCCGCTTCGCGTAAGGAGACGCCGCGGCGCGAGAGCGCTGCTGCGCCTGCTGTTGCACCCGTGCGGCGCGCCGTGCGTGCTACGCCTGCACCTGCGCCGGTTGCCGCGCTGGCAACGGCAGCGGTCGGCGCGGACGACGGCTGGGACAAGTTCTAAGCGAAGTGTACTTATGCGGATGCGCTGCGCCGGTACGGCGCAGCGCGAGCAATCGACTTACCCGACAGTCCGTCTACGGCTGGGCGGATGCCAGCGGCGTCGGCTCACCATTCCGATAGGTATAAATCGTGATGGGTGAGTCAGTCAGATCGCGATTCTTGTCGAACCGGTAGTGCCCCGAAACACCTTGCCAATCGATGCCCGCCAGCGCTTCACGATACTGGGCCGGCTCGATCGAGTTGGCCTTCTGCATGGCCTGCGCGACGATATTCACGCCGTCGTACAAAGCGGCGCTGTAGGTCAACGGCTCCGTATGAAAGCGCTGTTTGTAGTCCGCCTTGAACTGACGGCCTTTCTCGGTCTGCTCGAGTACCGGACCGCCTTGCGGACAATACACGCGCGTGTCGACCGCATCGCCGCCAAGTTTTCCCAGCTCGGCATTGCACATGGCGTCGCCGCCGAGCAGGTAGCCGTTCATCGCGAGGCGCTTCATCTGCTTGCGCATGGCGCCAGCCTGCGCATAGTAGCCGCCGTAGAAAATACCTTCCGCGTTCGCGCCCTTGACGTGCGTGAGAATCGACACGAAGTCGGTCGCCTTGTCGGTCGTGTATTCACGATCCACGATTTCGATGCCGTTGGCCTTCGCTGCGGCGATAAATTCATCGGCGACGCCCTGGCCGTATGCAGTCCGATCGTCGATCACGGCAATGCGCTTGATCTTGAGTTCCTTTGCCGCAAATCCACCCATGCGGCTGCCAAGCTGCGTGTCGCTGGCGGAGATGCGAAACACGAACGGGTAGCCGTGCTGCGTGATCGATGGATTCGACGCGACCGTCGCCATTACGATGCCCGAGACATTCACCAGGTTTGAAATCGGAATCGCCACGCCCGAATTGAATGGCCCGAAGATGACCTTTACGTTGGCGTCGACGAGGCTTTGTGCAACCGTCATACCGGTACGCGGATCAGCGGCGTCGTCCTGCGAAACCAGTTCGAAACGAGTCTTCTGACCACCAATCACCAGGCCTTCGGCGTTCAGACGCTCGATCGCCATCCTCACGCCGTTTTCGTCGTCCTTACCAATGGCCGCTTGCGGGCCGGTCAAGGGACCGGTCAAGCCGATCTTGACGACCTGCTCGCCTGCCATCGCGCTTAGGGACATCGTGCTCAAAGCGACTGCTGCCAACCAGCTTGCGCTTGCGTACGGCTTGTTCATCGTCCTCTCCTCACATCGTGACGCGCCACGCTTTGGCGCAGAAAACATCGCTTTGAGCCCCGCTGCCAGCTTGCGTTTGCCGGACTTGTGGCAGGAGGTTGAGCACTATTCTGGGTAGCCAAATTCTCCAATAAAATGCATCATTGGCGAAACACATTTCGGGGTTTTCCGAAGTAACTTCCGAGGTAAAAGCGAGGCTGCGCGATGCAAGTTCAGGACACGGATCTCAAGCTGTTGCGCATCTTCGAAACCATCGTGAGGTGCGGCGGCTTCGCCGCCGCGCAACCGATTCTCAACATTGGCGCGTCGAGCATCAGCGAGTACATGTCGCAACTGGAGACACGCCTCGGACTGCGATTGTGCGAACGTGGACGCGCCGGTTTCCGCCTCACGGAAGAAGGCGCGGAACTGCACGCCGCCGCGCAGCGTCTGCTCGGCGCCGTCGACACGTTTCATATGGAGGCCCGGGCATTGCGCAATCAGCTTTCAGGCGTGTTGCGCTTTGGCATGATCGAGGCGACGTTGACGGACAAGTACTCGCCGCTGCCGGCAGCGATTCGCGAGTTCGGGCAGATGGCGCCGGACGTCCGCCTGCATGTGCAGATCGACACGCCGGGCAGCATGGAGCAGCACGTGCTGGATGGGCGTCTGCATCTGGCCGTCGGGCCGTTTCCCGCGCAGATTCCCGGTCTCGACTATTTGCCGCTGTATCGCGAGGAGCAAGGGCTTTATTGTGCGTCGACTCATCCGCTGTATGAGCGGGCGAGCGGCCGCGTGCCCGTTTCGGTACTCAGCAAACAGCGGCTCGCGGCGCGCGCTTATCTCGGCAGCCAGGAACTCAAGCTGCTGCGCATGCCGCAGGCGGCGGCCTCGGTCGATAACGTCGAAGGCCGCGCCATGCTGATTCTGTCGGGTAACTACATCGGATTTTTGCCACCGCACTATGCACAGCCGTGGGTAGATAGCGGTCTGCTGATTCGTATCGATCCCGAGCATTACGTGACGCATCTGGACTTTCAGATCATCACGCGCAAGGGGGGCGAATCGGCGCGGGTCGTCAAGGCTTTTTGCAATCAGCTGCGAGCGGCGGCGGCGGAGTTAAGCCGCGCGAGGCGCGGCGGCAAATAGTGCTTCGCTTAGCGGGTAAGGTTGCGTTTGACCTTGCGTTGATGCATGACGCGGCCAATCGTATTCAGCAGCAGTTGCGCTGCCAGAATCGAAGTCGAACCCGAATGGTCGTAGTCGGGCGCGACTTCGACGAGGTCGATGCCGATTACTTCACCCTGCGCCGCCAGTCCCGCGAACAGTTCAAGTCCTTCGTAGTACAGCAGACCGCCGTGGCTCGGCGTGCCCGTGCCGGGGGCGATCGATGGGTCGAAGCCGTCGATGTCGATCGTCAGGTAATAGCGCACACCCTTCGGAATGCGGTCTAGCACGCCCTGAATGCCGAGCCGGCGAAGGTCGCGCACCGAGATAATGTCTGAGCCCATCTCGCGCGCCTGCGCATAACCTTCACTTGCGGTAGACGACACGTTGCGAATGCCGATCTGCGTCATGCCGGAGACCACGCTCTTCTCAGCCGCACGCCGCAGCGGATTGCCGTGGCCGTGCCGCACGCCGTGGCGCTCGTCGACGAAATCGAGGTGTGCGTCTATGTGGACGATATGGAAGGGCTCCTGACCTTCGAACGCATTGATGCACGGAATGTTGATCGAGTGGTCGCCGCCCATCACCACCGGCAACGCGCCCGCCGCGAGAATCTTCCGCACGCCGTATTCGATGTTGGCGTGGCTCTTCTCCGTGTTGGTGTGCACCATGTCTGCGTCGCCGATGTCGACGATGCGGACTTCGTCGGTGGGCAAGTAGACGACGTCGTCTTCGAAGTCGTAGGCGCCGCCGTGGCCGAAGGAAAACAAGGTCGACGCATCGCGGATTGAGCGCGGGCCGAAGCGCGCGCCGGCTCGCCACTGTGTGCCGCAGTCGAAGGGGGCGCCTATTACGGCGACGTCGGCGTCGATTTTGTCCCAGTCGAGGCATAGTGGGGACTTTGCGAAGGTGCAGATGCCGACAAAGGGCAGGTTGAGCCGGCCGGTTTCGTAGGTGTTGGCTGACATGGGTGTCTCCGTTCCTTTTTTGGGTCCAGGTGTGGGGGGCGCACCGCTGAGGCATCGGGTGATGCGGGGGCGGCGGTGTGTCTGGAACGGAGTCTAGGGGAACTGATTCAACGGGAAAATGCGGGAATGGGGAAATGCACTTCGGGAAATTCCGAAGTTAGTTGCGGAGGGTCGCGGGAGCGTGATCGGGACAGTGATGCGCATTACCGACCACATTGGAGGGTGCCAGAAATAAAAACCCCGCGAGCCTTAGGCTACGCGGGGTTTTGGACTTTTCTGGAACTACTTCGGACCTACTTGGATGTTCAATTGGTGGAGAGGAGGAGGATCGAACTCCCGACCTTCGCATTGCGAACGCGACGCTCTCCCAGCTGAGCTACCCCCCCAACGTGCAAATTATTCTAGCACAAGGATTTTCCGTTTTGCCAAGCCCACCGGCCCACCAAAACGACATCGGAACACATCATCACCTGGACGACGGCGCCCCCGCCAGCACCCAATCCACCACCGTCCGAATATCCGCGTCGCTCATCGATTGATGCGCGGGCATCGGAATCACGCCCCACACGCCGGAGCCCCCGTCCTTCACCTTGCGCGACAATTTCGCCGGTGCTTGCGCATCGCCCTTGTACTTCGCGGCGATCTGCTGAAACGATGGGCCGACCAGTTTGCGGTCCACCGCATGGCACCCCATGCAGGCATTCGCGTTGGCGAGCCGTTGACCAGAAGGCGCATCGGCGGCACGCGCGGCCGGCGCAACCGCCCCCGCCAGCGCGCCGACCATCAGCGCCCCAACGATGACAACACCGCCGCGCGTCACGGCGTCGTCGCCTTCGGATTACCCGGGTGCACCGCGTCCGAATTGGTGACGGGCGCCGGCGCCTGCTGATCGAGCGGCCGCGCACTCACCGAAGAGTCAGGAATGGCGCCGACCGTGGGCGCGCTCGCGTCCGGCTGCGAAGCGGCAACCGGCGCCGTCGCCGCCGCGGCAGCGGCCGCCGCGGCTTCCTGTGGCTGAATGTACTGGAACAATTTCACGACCTGCACCACGCCCGGCACGCGGCTCGCGACGTCGGCGCCGCGATTGCCTTCGTCCATGGTCACGAGGCCCATCAGGTACAGATTGCCGCGCTCGGCGACGACCTTGAAGTTGTTCGCCGAAATGTTCTTCTCGGCGATCAGCGCAGTCTTCACGCGCGTCTCGAGGTAGGTGTCATTGGTACGCGACGAAAAGGAGCTGGCCGGCATGATCGCCAGTTCGTTGACGATCGTGTTGACGTTGTTAAGGCCACGCACGACGCTCTCCGCGCGTTGCTTCGACACGTCCCCGGCGACCTCGCCGGTCAGCAGCACGCGGCGGTTGAACACCGTCACGTTGACGTGCGCGGTGTCGGGCAGATTCTGGTTGATCTGCGCGAGCGCCTTGACCTGCAACTCGCGATCTTCGGTCTGCGCGCCAAGCGTGCGCCGGTCGGTCGCCACCAGCGCGCCGCCGCCCGCCGCCCCGGCCACGGCGAGAAAGCAGCCTTGCAACGTTGCGGACAGCCCCGCCGCGAACCCTACCACCAGCACGGTTCTCACCAGTGTCTTCTTGACGCGAAATACGCTCATCAACTAGCTCTCCTTCGGAATCGGTCTCAATCTTCGCCTAGCAACATGGCATCGATGCCGTCGCACAGACAATGGATGGTCAGCAAATGCACTTCCTGAATACGCGCGGTACGATCCGACGGCACGCACACGTGGATATCGGTATCGCTCAGTATTTCCTGCATGCGTCCGCCGCCCTTGCCGGTTAGCGCGATCACAATCATTTCCCGCTCGTGCGCGGCTTCGATTGCGGCAAGCACGTTGGCTGAATTGCCGGACGTGCTGATGGCCAGCAGCACGTCGCCCGGCTGGCCAAGCGCCCATACCTGCTTCGAGAAAATCTGTTCAAACGAATAGTCGTTGGCAATGGCTGTCAGCACCGACGTGTCCGTACTCAACGCGATCGCCGGCAGACCCGGCCGCTCGCGCTCGAAGCGGCCGATCAGTTCGGCCGCGAAATGTTGCGCGTCGGCGGCCGAGCCGCCGTTGCCGCAGGCAAGGATGCGATTGCCGTTGGCGAGCGCGCCGAACATCGTGTCGATCGCAGCGGCGATCGGCATCGACAGGGTTTCGAGGGCTTCGAGTTTGACCGCCGCGCTGTCGCGGAAGTGTTGTTGAATGCGTTCGACTGACATCGAGTCTCTATCTTCTACCGCGAATAAGCCGCCTGCGCGGCCGTGTTGTGAAGTCGTGCGGCTCCCGTTCAACCGGCCCGGCAACCCGGCGCCTGAGCGCAAAAGCCTCGCAAAATACGCTGCTTTCCGTGTTCCCGGCGCTGCCCGGTGGACTGCACGCGTGCGCAAGTTTAGCGTACTCACGCGCGTTCTCCGCGCACGGCGTCAGACTTCGTCGGCACGGAATGCGTCGCGCAACCAGACCAGACGCCCCTCTTCGAACGCGATCACATCGAACCGGCACGCGGGCTGATCCCGTCCATGCAGCGTACGGGTGGCAAGATAGTGGCGCGCCGCGCGCACAATGCGCTGTTTCTTCTGCCAGCCGATGCTCGCCGCCGCGCCGCCGTACCACCGCTGCGCACGCGCGCGGACTTCGACGAATACCAGCGCGCCGTCACGATCGCGCATCACCAGATCGATCTCGCCGCCACGGCACGACACATTGCGCGCGACGAACCGCAAACGCTGCCGCTGCAAAAACTCCTGCGCCCGCGCCTCGAAAGCCGCACCGACGAGTTTGGACCCGGTGAGTCTCGAAAAGTTGTGCGCGCTGGCGGCTGCGCTGGTCGTCGTCGGCGAGCTCGCCGCCTGCGAGCCTCCCGGAACGCGTGGCGCTGCGTGGCACAATGACGGCCTTGTTCCGTCTGTCTGCGTCTTCTGCCTCATGACTCCTCTCTCCGAACTCGCGCAAGGGCAACAGTACCCCGCTGCCGCGCTGTATGTGGTGGCCACGCCGATCGGCAACATTGCCGACGTCACGCTGCGCGCGTTGCATGTGCTCGGACTCGTGGACCGCATTGCCGCCGAAGACACCCGCAACACTGGTCAATTGCTCGCGCGCTATGGCATCTCGAAGCCGCTCGTGGCCGTGCATCAGCACAACGAGCGGGCCGCGGCGCTGCGCCTGATCGAGCACCTGCAAGCGGGCGAACGCGTGGCGTACGTATCCGATGCCGGCACGCCGGGCATCTCGGACCCCGGCGCGAAACTCGTCGACGCGGTTCGCGAGGCCGGTTTTCCGGTTATTCCGCTACCCGGCGCGAGCGCCCTCGCGACCGCGCTGAGCGTGGCCGGCGACTGGGTCGCGACGTTCTCGTTTCTCGGCTTCCTGCCGCCGAAGGCAAAAGCTCGCGCCGCGGCGCTGCAGCCGCTCGCCAGCCACCCGCATGCGATGGTGTTCTACGAAGCACCGCACCGGATCGCCGAAACGGTCCAGGCACTAGCCGACGCGTTCGGCGGCGAGCGCAGGTTGCTCATCGCCCGGGAATTGACGAAGTTACATGAATCGCTGCATTGCGGCACCCTGGCCGAAGCGCCAACGTGGCTCGCTGAAGATCCGAACCGGCAGCGCGGTGAATTCGTGCTGGTGGTGGAAGGCGCGCAGCAGGAAGCCGCCGGCGAACACGATCACGACGCGTTGCTGGGCATTCTGCTGGAGGAATTGACGGTGAGCAGCGCGGCGAAAGTCGCGGCGGCCATCACCGGAGCGCCGCGCAACGCGCTGTACACGCGCGCACTGGCGCTGAAGAAAGACGAAGAATAAAGCCGGGGCAGACAGGAGCAAAAGAAAAGGGCCGCGCAATGCGGCCCTTCGTGCTTTGTTCGTGCTTCTGCGGACGTAGCCCGAGGGCCTGCTGCAGCACCGCGCGTACACCACCGGCATCACGGGCACGCCTCGCGCGCACCCGCTGCCGTTACATCACTTGTCGGCGCTCGAACCCGAGTTCATCGCCAGCGTTTCGTTTTGCGCTGCGCGCGCTTCCTGCTGCGTCACACCTTCGATCTCGACGCGTGCCGTACCGGCGTGGCGCATGTGGAGCGCGGACGCGGCCGCCATGGAGAGATCGATCACGCGGCCACGCGCATACGGGCCACGGTCATTGATACGCACGACAACCGAGAGCGCAGTGGCCGGATTGGTCACGCGCACATAGGAGCCGAGCGGCAGCGTACGATGCGCCGCTGTCAGCGCGTGCATGTTGAAGCGTTCGCCATTGGCAGTAAGGCGCCCATGGAAGCCGCGGCCGTACCACGAGGCGCGGCCGGTCTGGTGAAAGTCCGAGATGCCCGAACTGTCATCCGTGAGCGGTTTGGCATCGGCTAGCGACGAGCCCTTGGCAGACGCGTCGGACGCCGGCGCGCTACCGAAAGCTTGCGGTCCGAAAGCACCCGCCTGCGCGTTCTTGCTGCTCAGCGGCGAACCGCTGTCTGACGTGGTGCTTGCGCCCGGAGGCGTGGCGCAACCCGCCAGCACAAAAAAGGCAAAAAGAGTCCCCAGACCACGGGATAACCGAGTTTTCATAAGACGTGCAATCACATTGTCGAGCCGCATCACGCGAAGTTTTGCGTGTTGCCTGCGACTCCGGCGGCAAAGGACGACAACGCGCCGCGCTGGTCTGCGCAGAACGTCAAAGCCCGGATGCGGCTCACTCAGCCGCTACCGCACGGTTAATTTTCACGTCTGGCGCAACCTGTCCCCGGCAGCCTGACCAGACCCCACATGCCGCCAGACGAACGTGGCAAACACGTTCTTGCGCGCGAAACTCAGCGTGCAGGAACGGCGGCGTAGGCCCCACCCAGCGTCACGGCAGTTAAGTCCGTTGCAGGCGCGTGGCGCCTGGCTGGGCAAGACGTGTGCATCGAACGCATCGATACCTGATGGCTGCCGACAACCGCGACAGCCCATACTTGAGTGGCGATCCGCGCGCCCATTTTTGATGGGGACGCATCGCCTTGTGGCATGCACAATTCCCTGTGCATAGGCTGCATTATACCTAAAACAAAAATCCAGGATGGCAAGCGACTGAAAACCTTGATGAATTTTCACTTTTGCCGCAAAAATGAGCGGCCCAAAGCCCGCTGCGACGGGGCTTGCACGGCTTCGGCGAGCACAGGCAAGAGGCCGGTACAATCGATGTTTTTCCAGCGGCGCCGTCATCCATGAAAGTCACCTTGATCCCCGTCACGCCGTTCCAGCAGAACAGTTCGCTGCTCGTTTGCGAAGCAACCGGACGCGCGGCCGTCGTCGATCCGGGCGGCGACCTCGACATCATCCAGGGCGAAATCGCGCGGCAGAACGTGACGGTCGAAAAAGTCTTCCTGACGCACGGACACATCGACCATTGCGCGGGTGCGAAGACGCTCGCGGCGCACTACGGCGTGCCGATCGAAGGCCCGCACCCGGACGAGCGCTTCTGGCTCGACAAGCTGCCGGATCAAAGCACGCGCTTTGGCTTTCCGGCGGCCGAAGCGTTCGAACCGGACCGCTGGCTGCAGAACGGCGAGACCGTGCAGTTCGGCGACGAAACGCTCGAGGTCTATCACTGCCCGGGGCACACGCCCGGCCACGTGGTGTTCTTCAGCCGCAAACATCGGCTCGCGCTGGTGGGCGACGTGCTGTTTGCCGGTTCGATCGGCCGCACAGATTTTCCGCGCGGCAATCACGCGGACCTGGTGCGCTCGATCCGCGAAAGGCTCTGGCCGCTCGGCGACGACGTCACCTTCGTTCCCGGCCACGGCCCCACCTCGACGTTCGGCGCGGAACGCCGCACCAATCCGTACGTCGCCGACGGAGTCGAGGCATGAGCAGCGAAATCTACGTGAGCACCGACGTGGAAGCGGACGGCCCGATTCCCGGCCCGCATTCCATGCTGAGTTTCGCCTCCGCCGCCTACACGGAAGACAAGCGGCTGATCGCCACCTTCTCGGCGAATCTCGAGTTGCTGGAGGGTGCCACGCCGCATCCCGTGCAGGAAGCGTGGTGGAAGACCCAGCCAGAAGCATGGGAAGCCTGCCGCAAGGACTTGCAAACGCCCGCGGCGGCGTTGACGGCGTATGTGGACTGGGTCGAAGCGTTGCCGGGCAAACCGGTGTTCGTGGCGATGCCCGCCGGCTTCGACTTCACCTATATGTTCTGGTACATGATGCGGTTTGTCGGCCGTTGCCCGTTTTCCTGGTCGGCACTCGACATCAAGACACTGGCCTTCGCGATGACCGGCCTGCCGTATCGCAAGAACATCAAGCCGCGCTTTCCTAAACACTGGTTCGACGAACACCCGCATACGCATGTCGCGCTGGACGACGCCATCGAACAAGGCGCGCTTTTCTGCAATATGCTGAAGGATCTGCGCGCAAGCCAGGCGATCACGCTCGCAAACGGTCAAGATGGGGACGGCTCAGGACAAAACCCCGCTGAGGAACCGGCAAATTAGGGAATCTCCCTCGTCGAGGCCGTTTTACATTGCGTTTCGTTTTCGCGCCCTCTACCATTCGTTGATACGGCGACGCAAACGGAGGCGCAGTTGACACTCGATACGTTCTCGCAAAAAATTTTGCGTCTACTGCAGCTCGACGCACGCCGCTCGGTGCAGGAGATTTCCGACCAGGTCGGCCTGTCGAGCACGCCATGCTGGCGGCGCATCAAGGACATGGAGCAATCAGGAGTGATCCAGCGCTATACGGCGCTGCTGGATCGGGAAAAGCTTGGTCTGCACGTGTGCGCGCTGGCACATATTCACCTCACGCGCCATACCGAGGGCGGCGTGGAGCAGTTCGAACGGGAAATTGCCACGTGCCCGGAGGTCACCGAGTGCTACAGCACGACGGGCGAATCCGACTACATCCTCAAGATCGTCGCACCGGACATCAAGGCGTACGACAGCTTTCTGCACGAACGCATCTTCAAGATTCCCGCTGTCGCACAGGTGCGCACGAGCGTCGTGCTGCGCGAAATCAAATTCGATACGCAATTGCCGCTGTGATCGCCTGACGGCATGCCGCGCAGCAGCGGCGTGCTTGCATGGCGCCGGCCTCAGCTGGCGCTGTGCGGTTCAGTCGTCTTCACGCCGTTCGTTGCCGCGCCACCGGTCTTCGCTTCTCCTGTCTGAGATGTTCCGGCCGGCAACGCCGCCAGTTCCTGCCGCAGGTCCAGCTTGCGCGCACCCAGACGTGCCTTGAGCGCTGCCAGATCGATCTGGGCAGCTGGAGATGCGTCGCCACTCGACGCGTGGGACAGCGGCTTCGGCAACACGACCTCAACGTCGAGCCCGGTGCTCAGATAGTGAATGTTCACCGCGGCTGCCTTCACTCCACGGGGCGCCAACGCGGCGTTCACTTCCGCGACCACCCGCTCGCGAGTCGGCAGATCGACCGGCGGGTGTGCGACCGCATCGTTTTCCGGATCGACATGGATCAACGCGTCGAGCACGCGATTGTCGGTGAGTACGCGCAAACGCGCCGACTCGGCAATGTAATGCCCTTCCGACACCGAGATCTGCGGATCGACCAGAATGTGCGCGTCGATGAGGGCAAAGTCGCCCATCTTGCGCGTGCGCATTTCGTGCACGTCGCGCACGCCGGGCGTCGCGAGGAGTAACGCGCGCATGTCGGCGGTAGCGGCTTCGTCGAGTGCGCGGTCGGAGAGATCCTGCAGTGCGTCCCAGCCGAACGTCCAACCCATGCGCGCCACCATGAAGCCGACAATCGCCGCCGCGATCGGATCGAGCAGCCGCACGCCGGCCAGGCTGCCGATAATGCCGATCGCGACCACCAGCGACGACGCCGCATCCGAACGCGCATGCCACGCATTGGCGATCAGCATGGCGGAGCGCACGCGTTGCGCCTCACGCAGCATGTAGCGAAACAGCGCCTCTTTGGAAACCAGAACCAGCACCGCGACCGCGAGCGCACTCATATGGACGGCGGGGATATTCTGCAGGTCGGCGAGACGCGTTCCGGCGCGCCACAGCATCCCGACGCCTACCGCGATCAGCAGCCCGCCGAGAAATAACGACGCCACCGTTTCATAACGGCTGTGCCCGTAATTGTGATCCGCGTCGGGCTTGGCGCCGCTGTGCCGATTGGCAATCAGCACGACAAAATCGGAAATCAGATCTGCGAGGGAGTGGATACCGTCGGCGACCAGGGCCTGCGAGTGCGCAAACACGCCGATGACGATTTGCAGCGCCATCAACACCGTATTGAGCGCAATACTGACAAAGGTACTTTTGCGCGCAACGCGATGTTTCTCAGCGGATTGGGCAGCAGCAGCGGTGGGAGGCATCTCGAGGGCAAAGTGAAAAAAGTTCAATGCCTGTATTCTACTCGGCGCATATCGAATTGCGTTGGAGAGCCCTTGAAATCCTCTTTTAAATCAGGCGCTTATCTAAACGAAAAGCATTCGCGTTCCAGTTACGTGGAGCACATGCGACAAAAGACCACTGCAATTGGCCACGGCAATAAAAAAACCGCGCCCAAGACGGTACGCGGTTTTTTACATAACGACAGACACACGGATGCGTCTGATTGAAGCTATTCGTATTACCTGATAGCCGGAAGCATTACTCCCGGCCCAAAGCATTACTTCTGAATGAGAAACTTGTCGCGATCCAGACCGGCGATCCAGCGCGGCGGTTTGCCACGGCCGGACCACGTGCTGCCGCTATCCGGGTCGCGATATTTCGGTGCGACGCCTGCGCGCGGACGGCCTGCTTTAACGCCTTTGGCGGCACGGCCACCGCCGAGTTCAGCCAGCGTAATGCCGTAGTCGGCCATTTTCTGCTTGATCTCATTCAATACTTCTGCGTATTCACGCGACTTCGCTTCTTCGATCTGCTTTTCGAGCTTCTCGCGCTGAGCGAGTAGTTCCTTGTAGGAAGACATAGGTTCCCTTGTGGTTTGGTTTAATGACTGCCGGTCTTAAGCCAGCTTGCCCTTCGAAGGTGATCATGCCGTCGGAATTTGATGGCGAGATTAACACAAAATAGAAAAACCACAAAAGCTCGAGTGTTAAATTAATCCCGGTTCGTTTCAAAAAATTTCGCTACTACCACCTCGTTACGAACTTCCTTTCAAATAGCTGATTTCGTGTTTCGCTGAAAAACGCGGTCGGCATCGGTAATCAAGCATTTTAACTATCAAATCATGAAATTTAAGTCTTCGATTTGCCATCAACATTTCATGCCATGAGAGCTTCAACATGAAACGTCGTAACATATTGCGACAAACGTTTCACATCGTTATTGCCGCATGAGTGTTTTCCCCAAACAGCGCAAAAAATCTAATTCGCGTAGCGCGACATGCAATCTTCGAGCGCCGCATGCAAGGATTCGGTATTGAGTTTGGCGTCGTCAAAGACAAAACGCTCGCGCGCATCGTTCAGTTTCAGATCGACGCCATATCGATCGACACCGATCAGTTGAAATCCGCCAGCACTAACCGGATGACCGGCAAATACTGAGATGAGCGCGTTTTCTTCGTCGATACCCAATGGCGGCAATGGATCGAGCTCTGCGCCGCCAAGCCATCCCATTGCGCCAAAGCCGCCTATATAACGGAGCCTTTCGAGCCTCATCACCCAGAAAGTAAAATCGCCGAGCACTAGGTAGCGTTCCGCGTCCGGGTGATAGCGCAGATAGCGCTGCACGACCTCGGGAGTTGAATCGACCGGTTCGAACGTGCCGAGCAAAGTCACACGCTGGCCACTCAGTACATCGCCGTCGGGTGCGTCAACCGCCAGGAAACCGGCGCGCGGATCCGCATGCAGGTTATGCGTATGCTCGGCGAGCCGGCTCACCAGAATCACCGGGCGATGCCGCGGGTCCGGCGCGAACGGCAGCACAGTCGGATAAGGAAAGCCCTCCGGCTGGCGCGCGTGAGTGGCAAGCGTGCCGGTAGCGGCCGTGTGCAGCAGATGCAGCGGAGCGTGAGCGGGAATGTTCAAGTGCGCGTTCCTTGGTAGAAATGAGCGGCGAATCCCGAAAAACCCGGCGTGCGGATGTCACACTGCCCGGCGCGTTCAGGTCGTTCAGTCGCGATTCAGTCGCTAATATGCGGACGCCGCTTTCCAAGCATAAGACACCACGCCTGGTTAGAATCGAAAACTCGCTTTCAACGCGCTTTCTCGCGCGTCCTTCTCACGAGATTTCCGTGTCTGACCGCTCGCCCGAATTCGCCCACCTCCCCGCCGCTCACCGTGACCTGTCCGGCACCGCCCGGCAGCGGGCCCGTATTGCCACCATGGCGCTGTTCTTTATCGCCGGCATGATGTACGCGTCATGGGGCGTGCATGTGCCAACTGTGCGCGACCGCTTCCATCTGGATGCGGCGCTGCTCTCCTTTGCGCTGCTGGCCGTGGCGGGCGGTTCGATCGGCGCGATGGCGGCCAATGCGTCGTGGATCGCACGGGTCGGCACGCGGCGCGCCTGCCTCGCCGGCGGTCTCGTCATGGCGGCTTGCGCGGCGCTGATTCTGGTCGTGCCGGCGTATTGGCTGCTGCTGGTCGTGCTGGCTATCTTCGGCGCGGGCATGGCCACGCTCGACGTCGCGATGAACGCCGAAGCCAGCGCGGTCGAGAAAGCCCTCGGCAAACCGATCATGTCGTCGCTGCACGGCATGTTCAGCATCGGCGGGATGTTCGGTGCGGCGGCCGGCGGGGCGCTGCTGTCGCGCGGCATGGCGCCGGCGATCCATCTCATGCTGGCCGCGGCGGTCAGCGCGCTGGTTCTGATCGCCGCCTGCCCCTCCGTGCTGCCGCACGTGCCGCACGCCGATCACCCCGATGCCGCCACGCCGCGCACCAACCGCTGGCGTTCGCCGGCGTTGTGGGCGCTCGGCGCCATGGCGCTGGTCGCATTGATCGCGGAAGGCGCGATGTACGACTGGGCCACTGTCTATATGCGCGACGTGGTACTGGCCACGCCGGCGCTCGCGAGCGCGGCCTACGCGGCGTTCTCGGGCGGCATGGCAGCCGCGCGTTTTGCCGGCGACGCGGTGCGCGCCCGTTTCGGCGCGCCGCAGTTGGTGATGGCGAGCGCCACGCTCGCCTGCGCCGGGATGGTCGGCGCGCTGTTGCTACCCAACCCGGTTGCCGCGCTGATCGGCTTCACGCTGATGGGCCTCGGTCTCGCGAACATGATGCCCGTGCTGTTCGCGGCGGCGGCAAGCGTCAAGGGCATTCATGCCGCGGAGGGCCTCGCACATGTCGCCGGGCTGGCCTATTTCGGACTGTTGTTCGGGCCGGTGATCATCGGCACGGTGACTCAGGCCACCAGTTTGCCGATCGGTTTGTCGGTAGTCGCCTTATGTTCCGCCTTGATCGCGCTCGTCGGCCCCAAGGTGCTGCGGCGTTTGAAAATCTGACGCCAGAGCAAGCCGGTGCTGCATTGCCGCAAACGAAGGGATACAAAACGCTGGTTTCTTACGTTACGTTACGCGCGGCCTGCACACTGACGTGTTCCGCGACACATTGCCTGGGTCAAGCCTCCTCCCCGTTTCTCGCGCACACCCTAACCAATTGATTTATAAGACCATATCTCGCGCGCCAGCCATGCAATCAGAAATGGCATAGGCCTTGCAGTTAGCTCTCCCAGCAGTGTCCAAATTACGGGGGAGCAGACCATGAATCGCAATCTCAAGTTGACGGCGATCGCCATGTGCGTCACGTCGATGATCGTCCTGACAGGATGTGGAAGTACGTTGGTCAAGCCGGGCCTAGGGAACGGCTCAGGTTCTGGAAACAGCTCGGGCACTCCCACGCCTACTCCGACGCCGACGCCCACTCCGACTCCTACGCCGACGCCTACCCCCACCCCCACTCCTACGCCCACACCGACGCCGACGCCCACGCCCACCCCGACGCCCTCGAGCGCCAACCCCGTCGGCGTCGTCGTGCAAAACACCGGCAACGTGGTCACGGCCGCCGGCCAAACCGTCTCCTCGATCGGCAGCCAGATCGGCCTCACCCCGATTCCGGGCGCCAACCCGGCGACCACCACGGCGCTCGGCAATGTCGTTTCGAATCTCGGCAACGGCGTGACCGCGGTCGGCAGCGGCGTGGTGAACGGCCTTGGCCAGCTCGGTAATTCCGCCAATCCGCTCGGCACGACGCTCGCGAGCAGCGGCAACCTGGTCTATGACGCAGGCCAGGCCGTCAACAGCGCCGGCCAGCTTGTGACGAGTCTCGGCAGCGGGCCCACCGCACCGCTCAGCCCGCTGACCACACCGCTCGGATCCACGGTCTCGACCGTCGGCAACGCCGTCAGCGGGCTGGGCACGACGCTCGGCACGCAACTGACGAGCGGGCCGATCCAGCAAGTCACGCAAAGCGTCAACACTGCGATCACGCCGATCACGACCACGCTCGCGCAGACTACCCAAACGGTCGGCGACACGACTGGTCTCGGCTCGCCGTTGAACGGCTTGCTGTCGACCATCGGTCACGGCCTCGACAGCGCCGGCGGCCAGCTCAGCGGCGCAACCGGCAATCCGATCGGCCAGAATCTCGGCAATGTCGTCACCAAGCTGGGCGATACAGTCACGTCCGCGGGTGGTCTGCTGACGGCCGGCGGCACCGGCGGCAATCCGCTCGGCGGCCTCACCGGGATCCTGAACCCGGGCGGCAGCGGCGGCGGCACCGGTTCGCCGCTCGCGCCGTTGACCAACATCCTCACCGCGCTGCCCAGCACCCTGAGCGGCGGCCTGACGGGCGGTGGCGGCTCCGGTGGCCCGCTCGCGCCGCTCACCAACGTCGTCAGCACGTTGACTGGCGGACTCGGCAGCGCCGGCTCCGGCGGCCCGCTTGCACCGCTGACGAACGTGGTCAGCTCGTTGACTGGCGGCCTCGGCGGCGCCGGCTCCGGAAGCCCACTTGCGCCGTTGACCAACGTGGTCAGCACACTGACTGGCGGACTCGGTGGCAGCACTGGCTCCAGCAGCCCGCTCGCGCCGTTGACCAACGTCGTCAGCACGCTGACTGGCGGACTCGGCGGCAGCACGAGTTCGAGCAATCCGCTTGCACCTGTGACGTCAGCCGTCTCGTCGCTGACCGGCGCATTGGGTTCGGCAACGGGATCGGGTAGCAGCGGCGGGACCGGCAACCCGCTCGCTCCGGTCACCGGTCTGCTCACCACCGTCACCGGCACCTTGACCGGCGCAGCGACGTCCGCCGGCGGGGCAGGCGGCGGCGGCTTGCTCGGCGGGCTCGGCGGGCTCGGCGGTCTCACGCCGAAGAAGTGACGAACACGAATAACGGCAGCAAATAACGGCGCGGCAAAACAAGCGCTGAAAGGGGGGCGGCGAGCCAGGCAACTGGCTCGCCGTTTTTTATCGCTGCGTTTTACCGCACATCATTTCGCCACCGCAGTCCAATTCACCGCGCCGCCGCGTGAAAGTCATAGTTCGTGATACGTATCGTAGCGCTGCGCAAAATCGTTACTGCGCAGAAAATTGGTGAACGTCATCGTGACCGATGCGTCGAGTCCTTCCACGTAATGCCACCAGCCGATCGGCAGAAACAGTAACTCACCGGGTGCGAGCGTGCATTCGATCAGCTGCGCATTGCGCATCGACGGAAAAACCTCGTAGTCGATCGCACTGCCGTCCACCTGCGAATAGCAATGCAGATGGTTAGCCATATGCGGCGTGTCGGATAACGGCACGAGCTTGATCTGTTTGCGGCCGATGACCTGCGCCATGAAATTATTGGTCAGGTCATGGTGAAACGGCGTCCTGGTTCCCGGCGGCCCCATCCAGAAGAAACCGGTATCGGGCGACGCAGCGTCGAGATACTCGCCGATTGTCGGCACGTCGGACCACAATGCCGCAAGCGCCGCGCGATTGTGCGAGGTGTTATTGGCGGTCATATAGAAATCGTTGGTCGGACCGCTGCTTTCGACCAGATCGACATAATCGGCAAAGCGCATCGTGCGCTTGAGGCTGGGTTGATTGATTTCGTAATTCGCATCCGACTCGCGGCCAAACTGCACTTCGACTTCGCAATCGCCGCACCGCTCGCGAAAGTAATCGAAACTCCAGCGCGTGCGCGCGGGCCAGGAGTCGAACGCGCCAGTGATAATCACCGGCCGGTTCTGAAAGTAGTACTGCTCAAAGAACACGTCGCGCGGCAAGCGCTCGCGCCGCTCGATCTCGCCGCTTCCGGCGCGCATGCGGTTGAGCTCGCCATACACCGACAAGATCCATTCACGCTTGCGCAAACGATTGCGCAAGCGCGTCGCCCCGTGAAAGTAAGGACTCGCGAGCGCCGCGTCGATTTCTCGCGCGGCCTCGGCCGCGTCGAAGCCATGGCCGACCAGCGCGCCATGCAACGCCGGCGGCGGAGCTTCGAGCAGCAGATTCTCGGCAATCCAGCGGCGCCATGCGTCGTCGATTGAACGGCTCCCAGTTGTCACGACACTCTCCCCCAACAATGCGGATGCACAAAAGAAAAGGCACGCGAGCCTTGCGGCGCGCGTGCCTCGTCAACCATTGGATCGAAGACAGACCAAGCCGTCTTCGATCATGCGGTCTTACATCTTCACTACGTCGAGCAGCGTCTTCTTGCCTGCCTTGTAGTTGTACAGCGAGATCACGCCGTGCTGAAGGTCGCCCTTCGAGTCGAACGTGGTTTCACCGATCACACCCTTGTAGTCGGTGGCCGGCATTGCTGCCAGGATCTTCGCCGGATCGGTCGAGTTCGCACGCTTCATAGCGTCGACGATGATGTACACAGCGTCATACGTGAACGGAGCGTAGATCTGGATCGGCTGACCGAAACGCTTCTGATACTTGGCGAGG
>DASVNP010000121.1:0-9145 GCA_036383775.1 Paraburkholderia sp.
GCCCCAAGAACACGGCCAACAAGCGCCGCGCAGGCAAAACAAAGTCACCTATTCCCCCCCTCAGTGGCATACCTCCGACAATGCTCCAAATACCCCACAGCATGGCTACTAACCAACTCTAAAATACTCTTCCAGAGCCACCCCGGCGCATCAAGCGTCTTCGACCGATTCCTCCGCAGCTCCGCGAGCCAGCCCGCGCGCTCGCCACTATCCATTTGCCGCGCATGCGCCTTCCCCACCACCAACGCAAGAAAGCGCGCAGCTTTCATCGCCTCATCCTGCGTCAACTGCTCAATCGTCAACTTCATATCCTGCGGCAGCAACTCCCGTATAACAACAGCGCGATCCAATAACCGCGCCGCCCGCATCCGCTCGCCCAGCGAGGGCGACAAATGCCGCGCCCCCTCCACCACCCGCTCGGCGTTATCCCGCGGCATGCGCACCCTGGGGTAACGCGGCGCGGCCGCCTGCGCAGCTTCCTTGATGTCGATCAGGCACAGGTCGTCGCCATCCACCGCAGCGCCGTCGATGTCCAGCAACACCGCATACCGCAACCGCCCCAGCGAACTGCATCCCTTCACCCAGTAAGCCGCGTCGAGCACGTCGACATCAGCGTCGTCACCGCCGCCGCGCAACACCGTCGCGAGCCGCGCCAGCGAGCCCTTCTCGAACAGCGCCTCGATCTCGCGCCGCTCGCTCTTCGCCAGCGGCCAGAAGCGCGGGCCAAGTGGAATGGTCGGCTCCAGATCCTCAATCCGTTCTTCAGCCAGATGACGCCACGATCGGCGCACCGCTTCCTTCATCACCACCCTCACCGCCTCCGGCTTCTCGGCATGGATATCGGCCTCGCCGGCCGCGTCGTCGAAAGCCCGCTCGTAGCCGTCCGCCAACGCTTCCATCATGTGCACGGTGGTCAGGCCAGGCAGGTTCGAACCACGCGCAGCCGTCGCCAGTGACAGCCCAAGGCGGATCAGGTCGTGTGCAGGATTGCCAATCACTGTCTGGTCGAGGTCGCGAATCAGGATCTCGACGCGCCCTTGTGCATCGGCGACCGGCCCGAGATTGCCGCTGTGGCAATCGCCGCAGATCCAGATCGCCGGACCTTCAGGCAAGGTGTGGCTCTCCATCCCGTCGAGCCATTCGTAGAACTTGCTCGTGTTGCCGCGCACATAGGCATGCGCCGAACGCGCCATTCTGGCGTTGCGGCGCGTGGTCAATAGCGCTTGCCGTACGTCCGGCTTCGGCAGCTTGTTTCGTGTGATGTTTTTCCTTGCCATCGTGTGGTCCGTGTTTATTGAAGTTCGAATCCGGCATGGCGCTCATCCCCCACCATGCGCCCGTTGGCACAAGCGAACAAGAGCGGGGAGCACGAAACACGCCTGACGCTTTCGTGACGCCCATGGCGCACCGTTCATGGCGCACTAAAGCGGTCGACATGTAGTCAAAAAACGGCGACACGTGCGCTTCTTTCCGCATCACAGGCGCCGACTCGAGCAACGCAGGTAAAAGTTGCGAGGCAGTTCGCGCCGATTGTTCGGCTAAACCCGCAGGGGCCCTTCCGTTATGTCATCAGGCGAGCGTTGTAGCCTACAATTATTGCTGCCGCATGGCCGCTTCGCGCCCGCGGTGCACGGCAGAAGATTCATCCCGCCTCCTGCTGAACATTCACGCGCGCCATCAGCGCCGGCAGAGTGGGGACACATTCATTGACGTGACCTCTGTGGAGCGCAGCAATGCCATTCCCGGCACAAGATCATGGCTGCCCCGGCTGGAACGGGGAAATGGCGCGACGCATCAGCGAATTCGACTGGGCGGCCACCGACCTCGGCGCGATAGAAAACTGGCAGCGCAGTCTGACCGCCACCGTCCAGATGATGCTCGCCTCGCCCGTCCCCCTCGTGCTTCTATGGGGGACACCCGGCTACATGATCTACAACGACGCCTACGCGATTTTCGCGGGCGGACGGCATCCGTATCTGCTCGGCTGTCCGGTCGAACAAGGCTGGCCTGAGGTCGCCGATTTCAACCGTCATGTGATGGCGACATGTCTTGCTGGCGGCACCCTGTCGTATCGCGACAAGGAACTGGTCCTGCTGCGCGACGGCAAGCCCGAAGACGTCTGGATGGACCTCTACTACAGCCCGGTTGCTGACGACAGCGGCGCACCCGCGGGCGTCCTCGCGATGGTCGTCGAAACCACCACGCGCGTACTCACCGAACGCTGGCGGCAACATGCCGAGGCCGAACTGCGCGAAACCAACGAACGGCTGCAACTCGCGCTCAATACCGGCGCGGTGCTCGGCACATGGGTGCTCGACGCGCGCACCGGCATCGTCACCGGTGACGAACGTTTCGCGCGCACCTTTTCGTTTCCGTTGGAAGAGGCCGCGAAAGGGCTTGAACGCAACGCCGCGACGCAGGTGATCCATCCTGACGACCAGCCGCTCAACGACCGCCTGACAGCCGAAGCGATGCGCACCGGCACGCCGTTTCGCGCCGAATACCGGATTCGCCGCCCCGATGGCGACTACATGTGGGTGCAGGCAAACGGTCAGTGCGAGTTCGACGAACAGGGCGAGCCGACGCGCTTCCCCGGCGTGCTGATCGACATCCACGAGCGCAAGATCGCCGAACAATCGCTGCGCCAGTTGACCGAAACGCTCGAACAACGCGTTGCCGATGAAGTCGCGGCACGGGCAATCGCCGAAGAACAGTTGCGCCAGGCGCAGAAGATGGAAGCGATCGGCAGCCTCACAGGCGGCGTCGCGCACGACTTCAACAATGTGCTGCAAGTGATCAACGGCAATCTGCAGATGCTCGCGGCCGACGCCGGCGAGAGTCCGGCCACGCTGCGGCGTTTTTCCGCTGCGACGGATGCCGTCAAACGCGGCGCAAAACTGGCCGCGCATCTGCTCGCCTTCGCGCGCCGCCAGCCGCTCTCGCCTACTGTGCTGAATCCGCGCCGTCTGCTTGCCGGCATGAGCGAGATGCTGCACCGCTCGCTTGGCGAGACCGTCAAGATCGAAACGGTGTTAAGCGACGACCTGTGGAATGTGCAGGCCGATCGCAATCAACTCGAAAACGCCCTGCTCAATCTTGCGATCAATGCGCGCGACGCAATGCAAGCCGACGGCACGCTCACCGTTCGCGCGACGAACCGTGTGCTGGACCCGGCGTTTTGCCGCGGCAAGCCGGAACTCTCACCGGGCGAGTACGTGGTGTTCTCGGTCAACGACACGGGCACCGGCATGAAACCCGAAATCCTGGAGCACGTGTTCGAACCGTTTTTCACGACCAAGCCCGACGGCCACGGCACCGGCCTCGGCTTAAGCATGGTGTTCGGCTTCGTCAGGCAAAGCGGCGGCCATACGGTAATCGACAGCGAAGTGGGCCGCGGCACCACCGTCTCGCTCTTTTTTCCGCGCTGCTGCGAGCCGGAAACAGTTGAAGCCGTCGATCAAACCTCGGCGCCGGTGGGCGGCGGCGAAACGATTCTGGTGGTCGAAGACGACGCGGATGTGCGCCTGACCGCCGTCGAAATGCTCGCGCAACTCGGCTACAAAGTCCTGACTGCATCGAGTGGCGACGCGGCGCTCGAATTCATCGACAGCGACGTGCCAATCGACCTGCTGTTTACCGATGTCGTGATGCCCGGCCAGGTGAAAAGCGTGGAACTGGCGCAGCGTGCGGCGGCACGCTCGCCCATGGTGCCCACGCTCTTTACCTCGGGCTATACGCGCGACGAGATCGTCCATCACGGCAAGCTCGATACCGGCATCACGTTGCTGTCCAAGCCTTACCGGCGCGACGATCTCGCGCGCAAGGTGCGCAGCGTGCTGCGCGGCGCCGGCGTCGCGAGCGTGAGCGAGGGGCAGATTTCCCCTTGCGTGCCGCGCACGGTCTACGATCCGGCCAGTGCAGCCGAAGCGTCCAACTCACGCGAAAACCTGCACGCACATGCCCCGGCAAGTGCATCGTCGCATCAACCCGGCACGCCGGCTCGCGTGCTGCTGGTCGAAGACGACACCGATTCGCGCGACGCCCTCTGCGACCTGCTCGGCGCGCTGGGGCTCGACTGCACCGCGCTCGGGAGCGCCGAGGAAGCGCTGCCGCTCATCCCCGCGCAACGTTTCGATGTCCTGCTCACAGACCTGACCTTGCCCGGCATGTCCGGCGACAACCTGGCACGCGTGGTGCTGAGCCGGCAGCCGGACATCCGCGTTTTGCTGGTGTCAGGTTATGGAGAGAACGCCGATATCGGCGACACCATTCCCGGCGCACGGATGCTCGGCAAGCCACTCGATATCTCGCAACTGCGGCGCGAACTCGCGGAGTGGCTCGATCACACGGAGGCGGCTTCCTAGGCTCGCCTATGCGCGGCAACAACCACGTTGACTCCGATGGACATCCGCTGCGGCACCGCCGGCTGGACCGACAAAACGCTGATCGCCTGCAAGCGGTTTTACCCGCCCGGCAGCAGCAGCGCTGAAGCCCGGCTGCGCTTTTACGCATCGCAGTTTCCGTTGGTCGAAGTCGATTCGGCCTACTATGCGATGCCGTCGGCAAGCAACGCTCAGTTGTGGACCGAGCGCACGCCGGAAGGCTTCACGTTCAACTTCAAGGCGTTCCGGCTTTTTACCGGGCATCAGACTTCGCCCGACGTCCTGCCGAAAGACATTGCGATGGCGCTGCCGGACGGCATCACGGGTCCGCGCAAGAAGAACGTCTACTATCGCGACATACCCGCCGAAATCCTCGACGAACTCTGGCGGCGCTACCTGGAAGCGCTGGAACCGCTGCGCGCAAGCGGCCGTCTCGGTGCGGTGCTGTTCCAGTTCGCGCCGTGGATCACGCGGGCGCTGGATGGTCTCGCGCTCGTGGAAGAATGCCGGGCGCGCATGGCGGACTACATGATGGCCGCCGAGTTTCGCAATCAATCGTGGTTCGACGATCAGCACGCGCCATGGACGCTCGACTTTCTGCGCGAGCGCAGCCTCGTCCACGTAATCGTCGACGCGCCGCCGGATGTGACGAACCGCGTACACACCATATGGGAAGCAACCCATCCTCGGCTCGCCATGGTGCGTCTGCATGGCCGCAATACGCAGGCATGGAGCGCAACGGGCGCGGCGAGCGCGGCCGATCGCTTCGATTACGACTACAGCGACGACGAGCTGACCGGACTGGCCCCCTCGATCCGCGCAATCGCGACGCGCGCCGGTCGTACCCACGTCATCTTCAATAACTGCTTCGAGGACCAGGGGCAGCGCAACGCGCGGACGCTGATGAGCATCCTGGGGGCGAGCGCGAGCCCGCTATGATCCGTTTCGATAGCCGGCTGGCACGCATCTGCGCCAGGCGTGGCGAAGCCCAATGACGGCGTTGCGCCCAGAGCCGGCCTTCATGTGCCGGCCGGTGGCTGACCAGCGACGAAAACCGCCAGTTGAGCGGCGAAAGCCCGTTTGTAGGCGGGCCGCGCTTCGCCGCGGGCGACATAGGCGGCGAGGTTCGGGTATTCGTCCAGCAGACCCGATGCCTTCAACCTGAGTAGCACCGACACCATGATCAGATCGCCCGCACTGAACGGGCCGTCGAGCCAGTCGGCGTTGCCAAGGCGATCGGAGAGCTCGCCCAGCCGGTCACGGATGCGATTCTTGACGAGAGGCAGGCGCTCGTCGTACCAGGTCTTGTCCCCCTCCAGAAATCTGGCGGTTTGGAGATCGAGGATCGGCGGCTCAACCGTGTTGAGCGCGGCAAACATCCATGTGATCGCGCGTGCCCGGGCATTCGCATCGTCAGGTAGCAGGCCTGCGTGGCGCTCCGCGATATGGAACACGATCGCCCCGACTCGAACAGGACAAGCGCGCCTTCTTCATAGGTCGGAATCTGCCCAAAAGGATGAAGCGCCCGATGCGCGGGTTCCTTCATTGCATCGAACGAAACAAGACGAACCTCGTAAGCCTGGCCGACTTCTTCAAGCGCCCAGCGAACACGCATGTCACGCGCCAGTCCCCTGCCGCGATCAGGTGAGCGTTCAAAGGCGGTAATAACGGGGGTCGGTGGAAGAGGCACGGTGATTTCTCCTTTGCTGGATGTCTCGTCGAGTACCGGATATGCAACTCCAGCGCTCATCTACCCGACGTTCGGGAGAGGGCTAAATCGACATCCCGGGAATGCGTCGTCCCGATACGTGGCTTGCCGCGAACGGCATCCTTTTTGCTACCCGGGAAGTACTGTCGAGAGAATGACATGCAGGCTGGCGAACCGTCCGCCACATGGGGCAACCGCCCGTTCGATCTGTGGGGAGGCGCTATGCAGGGAAGCAAAGACACGGTACGTGCTGTAATTCTTGCCACGATGATGTCGCTATTGACAGCATGCGGCGGGGGTGGAGGCGGAGGCTCGAGCAGCGGCAGTGGCGCGGCCACGCCGCCGGGCGGCGTGAAACTGCAAGTTGTCTCATTCGGCGACAGCCTGTCGGACGTCGGAACGTATGCGCCGCTCGCGAGCGCGGTGGGTGGCGGGCGTTTCACGACCAATCCGGGCCAGGTATGGACCCAGAACGTCGCGCAATATTACGGCGGCTCGCTAGGCGCAGCATTTACGATCGACGTCACGCATAAGCTGAGCGCGCAAAGCGGTCTCGGCTATGCCGAGGGCGGCTCCACAGTAGCAACGCCGGCAAACCAGAACGACTTTCTTACGGACGTGATCGGCAATGTCGAAATGCCGGTCAATCAGCAGGTTTCGAGCTACCTGTCCGCCCACGGGAGTTTCAATTCCGGTCAACTGGTTCTGGTGTGGTCCGGCGCGAACGACGTGCTTCGCGCCGGTTTGCTGCCGGCCGCGGCGCCGACGGTGCAAACCGCGGCAACCACCCTCGCTCAGCTTGTCGGGCAAATCGTTCAGAACGGCGCCACGCATGTGGTGCTGGTCAATGTGCCGAACGTCGGTCTGTCGCCCAAAGGCCTCGCCGCAGCCGACGGCGGGGCCAATCTGACCCAGCTATCGCAACTCTTCAACCAGGACCTGAACGCTGCCTTGCAGGCCGATGGCCTGCAAGGCAAGGTCATCCAGATCGATTCCTATACATGGATCGACCAGATGATCACGAACTTTCAGGCTAATGGCTTCGCCGTGGCAAACACCGGCCAGGCTTGCGACCCCAAGAAAACGCCGGATGACACAGCATTGCTGTGCTCGCCTGCGACCTACGTGACGGCCAACGCCGATCAGACGTACATGTTCGCCGACGACCTTCATCCGACGACGCATCTGCATGCGCTGTTCGCCCAATTCGTCGAGCAGCAGATCGCCAGCAGCGGTCTCGGCCACTGAGCCTTCAAAACGATGACAACTCGCTGACATCACGCTTTCCCGATGAATTCCGGCGACTTGCGCTTCGTCCGGCGTGTGATACGTTAGTGTTAGGGATGTTTGTGTATGTGTGCGGCACGAACGACCCCTGGTATGATGCCAATCGCACGCCGGTCGGCGTTCGATCCGGCATCACGTTTGTCGCAGCGATTGTCATTGCATTTCCAGCCACGAGAACCATCATGCCCGCCCAACACGACGAAGTCCCCACCACCAGCACCACGCCGGGCAAGGCTAAGCGCAAGGATCTGTCCATGGTGGCGCGCAATCTTATGATGGTTGCAATCGGCGTCATCGTCTTCGCGATCGTCGCGACCGTCGTGCTCTACGGTCCGATCACCTACGGCGACGAGATTCCCAACTTCGGCATCATCCTCATGCTGACCGTGCCGGTCATTGCGGGCGTGGCCTTCCGGGTGGGACTGGATGCGTGGCTGGACCGGGAATAAGCGGCAACACCACCCACACCTCTCACCCGCCGCCCTCGCGCGTATGAAACTGCAGGCTGCCGCCGTGCAGCCGCGCAATCCGCTCGACAATCGCCAGGCCCAGCCCGGTGCCGCCGCTATGCGCGCGAGCATTGCGGCCACGCTGAAACGGCGCTTTGAGTTGCTCCAACTCCTCCGCTGAAAGACCTTTACCGCGATCGCCGACCGCGACATACACGGCATCCCGTGTGGCCCAACTGCGTACGGCGAGCCCGCTGCCGCCATAGACGATTGCGTTCTGCATCAGGTTCATTAGGAGCCGCATCATGCTGATCGGCCGGTAGGCAATCGCGGGCAGAACCGCGAGCGACAATTCGAACTCATGGCCCAGCCCGGCGAAATCGCCGGCGAGCCGTTCGACCAACGCATTGAGATCGCCGGGCTCGGGCGCCTCACGCTCGCCACTGCCGGCGTAATCCATGAACTGCTGCAAGATCGTCTCGATCTGGTCCAGATATCCCTCGGCGGCGACCACGAAGTTGCTGTCGCTGCCGTCGGGCATCGCCATGGCCATCGAGAGCCGCAGTTTGGTGAGCGGCGTGCGGATGTCGTGCGAGATGCCCGCCAGCATCAGCGCGCGCGTCGCCTCGGCCTGCTGCAACGCATGCGTCATCTGATTGAATGCGCTGCTCACGGTGGCGATCTCGATTGGACCGTCGGTCGATAATGGCTCCGGTGTTTCGCCGGCACTCACGCGGCGCGCCGCCTGCGTCAACGCCTGGAGCGGCTGGTTGAGGTGGCGCTGGATCACGTAGCCGGTCAACGCCGCCAGTGCCCCCAAACCGAGCGACAACAGAATCGCGGCGTCGAGCCCATTGCCCCGCGCGTCCTCGGGAATCGGCAGTGCGATCCAGTACGGTGTGTGCGGCGCATCGGCCGGCGCATGCATGCGAATCCACAACCGTTGACCGCCTTCGGACTGCCAGAGCGCAGGCATGTCGGCGGGCAGATGCTCGCGCAGGCTGTCGAGAAACACATTGCGCTGATACGTGCGGTAGGCGCGCATCAGACTGGGCGGCGGTTCAACGGTGGCATCGGCGGGAAGTTGCGTGCGAGCGTCGAGACGTGCCGTCAATTCGGCGCGTGCGCGAGGCGGCGTGGCTTGAAGCAGGTTATCGAGCGTTGTCACGTATGTGGCAAACACCGCGGCCGCCCGTTCGACGCGGGGCCGCTGCACATAGTGCAGCAACACCGCAAGCGCGCAGAGCTGGCTTAGCATCACCAGCACGATCAGCAGGAGGATATTGCGCGCCAGCAGCGTTTTAGGCAGCGCCCTCTGC
>DASVNP010000122.1:0-4294 GCA_036383775.1 Paraburkholderia sp.
ATGCGTCCTCGCGCAAACGCTTCGATGAAGCGAAGGCTTTCGAGGCGACTATCGGCGAAAAGCAGGCGAAGCTCGACGAGCAGATGGAAGCATGGCAGCGCAAGACCGGTTCGGAGACGCTCGAAGTGACCGTGCAGTCGATCGCCGAATTGGTGTCGCGTCTCACCGGCATTCCGGTCACGGAGCTCACGCAGGAAGAGCGCCAGAAGCTGCTGGATATGGAGACGAAGCTGCGCGAACGCGTGGTCGGCCAGGACGATGCGGTGATTGCCGTGAGCGATGCCGTACGCCTGTCACGTGCCGGACTCGGCCAGACGAACCGGCCGATCGCGACGTTCCTGTTTCTCGGACCCACGGGCGTCGGCAAGACCGAACTCGCGAAGGCGCTGGCAGAAACGGTGTTCGGCGACGAGCAGGCGGTTGTTCGTATCGATATGTCCGAGTACATGGAGCGCCACGCGGTTGCACGGTTGATCGGCGCGCCTCCGGGCTATGTCGGATACGACGAGGGCGGGCAACTGACCGAGCGCGTGCGGCGGCGCCCTTACAGTGTGATCCTGCTTGATGAGATCGAGAAGGCGCACCCGGACGTGTACAACGTGTTGCTGCAGGTGTTCGACGACGGACGGCTGACCGACGGCAAGGGCCGCGTGGTGGACTTCAGCAACACGATCATCATTGCGACGAGCAATCTTGGCGCATCGATCATCATGGACAACCTCGAGAAATCCGAGGGAGACCGCCAGACAGAGAAAGCAATCCGCGAGGAATTGATGGGTGTGCTCAAGGGCCACTTCCGGCCCGAGTTCCTGAACCGGATCGACGAGATCATCGTCTTCCACGGGCTCTCGCGTGACAACATCCGCTCGATCGTGCAAATCCAGCTTGAACGGGTCGTGCGCACTGCCGCCGCGCAGGACATTACCCTCAAGATAGACGAATCGGTTGTCGATCACCTCGCCGATGCCGGTTACCGGCCGGAGTTTGGTGCACGCGAGTTGAAGCGCCAGATTCGCCAGGAACTGGAAACGCGGCTTGCGAAGGAGATTCTCAGCGATGCCTTGAAGTCGGGTGACAGCGTCGAGGTCAGTTACGACAAGGATAGTGACGAAGTGAAATTCAGCAAGAGCGAGGCGCCACCCACGCCCAAGGCAACAGCCGCGAAGGGTAGCAACGGACGTGCGAAGAAGAAACCGTCCAAAGAGGTCAGCAGTTCCGAGGCAACTGAAAGCGCACACTCGAAGCAATGAGGTGCATAAACAGCTGGGAGCCGTCGCTACGTCATTACTGACGGTGTGCTGGCTCCCGGCCCGGGCAATGCTGGCGGGTGTGGGGCACACGTACTGTGCATGCCCGCCACGTGTCGATCTGTACCTTTCGCCGCGTATCAATCCAGCTAGACTGAATCCGTATCCACGCTTAATGCCGTGATGCGACGTAACCTCAATCCGGATAGCCATCAGGCATCCTAATAAAGGCCATGGAGTTTGAAATGACCACACGACGCGAAGTGCCTGGAATCCGACCGTATGACGGACCCGCTGGCGGGTGGGGAGCGCTCCGGGCGACAGCTCAGGCTGTCCGAACCCAAATGGAAAACATCGAGGCGCCGATCACGTTGATGCGGACCAATCAGCCTGACGGTTTCGATTGTCCAGGTTGCGCGTGGCCTGACAAGGAGCACAAGTCCACTTTCCAGTTCTGCGAGAACGGCGCCAAAGCGGTCACATGGGAAGCGACGACCAAGCGGGTGACACCGGAGTTCTTCGAGAACAACACGGTGTCGTCGCTGCTGCAACGGACGGATTACGAACTGGAAGATCTCGGCCGGCTGACGCATCCGCTCGTCTACGACCGCGCCACGGACAAGTTCCGGGCGGTCGAATGGGAGGACGCATTTGCTCGCATTGGTGAAGTGCTGCGCGGCTTGTCCTCGCCCGACGAAGCCGAGTTCTATACCTCAGGCAGAGCGTCGAACGAGGCCGCTTACCTCTTTCAGTTGCTCGCGCGGGAATATGGTACCAACAATTTCCCGGATTGTTCGAACATGTGCCACGAGCCGACCAGCGTTGGTTTGCCCCAGTCGATCGGGATCGGCAAAGGCACGGTATCGCTGGATGATTTCGACAAGACTGAACTGATCCTCTCTATCGGCCACAATCCCGGCACGAATCATCCCCGCATGATGGGGACACTCCACGAATGCTCGCGGCGCAACGTTCCGATCATCGTGTTCAATCCGCTGCGTGAGCGCGCGCTGGAGCGCTTCGCTGATCCGCAGAGCGTTTTCGAAATGGCGACCTTCGCGTCGACCCGAATCGCGTCGACCTATTTTCAGCTCGACGCCGGTGGCGATGCAGCCGCGCTCAAAGGCATCATGAAAGCGCTTCTGCAGATGGACGCGGAACAGGGCAACACGGTGTTGGACCACGAGTTCATTGCCACGCATACCCAGGGGTTCGACGCGTTTGCCGCCGATCTTGAAGCGACGTCATGGGACGATATCGAAAAGGCCAGCGGACTCACGCGTGAGGATATCGAGGAGGTGGCGATTGCCTATGCAAAATCGAATGCGACGATAGTCACGTATGGCATGGGCGTTACCCAGCATAACAAAGGCACCGCCAATGTCCGTCTGATTGCTGATCTGTTGCTATTGCGCGGCAACATCGGCAAACCCGGCGCGGGTATCTGCCCCTTGCGCGGGCATTCCAACGTGCAGGGAAACCGCACGGTCGGTATCACCGAAAAACCGTCCGCGACTTTCCTTAAACAGATCGAAGATGTATTCGGCTTCAAGCCACCCGCCGCGCATGGACACGATGCCGTGCAGGCAATGCAGGCGATGATCGACGGTACGGCCAGGGCACTGATTTGCCTCGGCGGAAACTTCGCCGTGGCATTACCCGATTCGGAGCAGTGTTTTCCGGCAATGGGCAAGCTCGATCTGAGCGTCCACCTCGGCACCAAGCTCAATCGTTCGCACCTGCTAGTGGCAAAAGAAACGTACGTGCTGCCTGTTGTGGGGCGCACGGAACTGGATATTCAGGCGACCGGCCGGCAATCCATTACGGTCGAGGATTCCATGTCGATGGTCCACGCTTCATCGGGCAAACTGAAGCCTGCTTCGGAACACCTGCTATCCGAGCCGGCGATCGTCGCCGGTATTGCTAGAGCTGCGTTGCCGAACAGCAAGGTCGCTTGGTCGGAACTGGTTGCCGACTACGACAAGATCCGGGATCTGATTGAGCAAACCGTGCCGGGATTCGAGGCATTCAATGCGCGAATCAGGGTGCCCGGAGGATTCCGCATGCCGCTTCCTCCGACCGAACGCGTGTGGCCCACGCCGTCAGGCAAGGCGATGTTCTCGGTGTACGGCGGGGTGAAGGAAGATGCAGACGTTTTCGGCGCTGAAAACGTGCTGCGCCTCATCACGATCCGCAGCCACGACCAGTACAACACCACCATCTATGCGATGGACGATCGTTACCGGGGCGTGTTTGGCCGGCGTGACGTGCTGTTCATGAACGAAGACGATCTTGCCGCACGGGGCCTCGAGCATGGCGATCTGGTCGACATTGAAACGATTTCAGCGAGCAGGCAGCGAAGCCTGAAGAAAATAACGGTAATTGCTTACAACATCGCACCCGGCTCCGTGGCGGCATACTATCCTGAAGCCAACGTGCTGGTGCCGCTCGACTTCATCGACAAGGAGAGCGGCACGCCTTCGTACAAGTCTGTTCCGGTTCATGTTGTGCGCTCGGCACAAGCCTGATTTGAACGATGGCGGGCGTGAACGCCGCTTTACGCACATTCTGTTGTTACCTGGAGCCATTGATCGATCATGGAAATCTTCGATGCATTCCACCTTGCCAGGCTGCAGTTTGCGTTCACCGTTTCATTTCACATTATTTTTCCCGCGATCAGTATCGGCATGGCGAGTTTCCTCGCAGTGCTGGAATGGCGCTGGCTGCTCACCGGCGACGTTGCGTACAAGGACATGTTCCAGTTCTGGTCGAAGATCTTCGCGGTCGGCTTCGGAATGGGGGTGGTCTCGGGCGTGGTAATGGCCTATGAGTTCGGCACCAACTGGAGTGGCTTTTCCAGCGTGGCCGGCAACGTCACGGGCCCGCTTCTGACTTACGAAGTGCTGACGGCATTCTTTCTCGAGGCAGGCTTTCTCGGCGTCATGCTGTTTGGCTGGCAGCGCGTCAGTCCACGCGCGCACTTCTTCGCCACGCTCATGGTTGCGGTGGGCACGCTCATTTCCACGTTCTGGATTCTCGCGTCGAAT